>NZ_JAUSXY010000001.1:3446632-3759962 GCF_030944625.1 Arthrobacter sp. SLBN-112 | reverse complement strand
GGACCTGGACGGCCGGGACGTCACCACCTGGAACGAGCGCCGGTTTGCCGTCCCCGGGATGTGCCGGTTGGACATCGCTGACGGCGGCCCCGGGGACCAGCCCGAGCTGCCGTTCGGCGAAGGGGTGGTGTTGCTGCAGGCATTGACGCTCGGCGTCCCGTCCGGCCCCGCAGCGGTTACCGCCCCCGCGGCCCCGGAACGGGCCGCCGCCATGGAGAACCCGGATGCGGCAGAAGCCCCTGTTGACGCAGAAGCCCCGGGCCAGACGAAAAACCCGGTTGTCGTGGAAGACGTGGTTGCGCCCGAAAACCCGGTTGTCGTGGAAGACGTGGTTGCGCCCGAAAGTCCGGTCGGCGTCGAAAGCGTGGTTGCGGGGGATGCCCCCGGCATGGGCGGGGGCGCCGGCACGGCAGGCCGCTTCACCAGTCCCGACCCTGAGGAACAGGAGGACCTGCCCGGCATCACCCTCCTTCCCGAGCATGGTGCATCTGCCGAGACGGTGCTGGGAGTGCTTGACGAGGACCAGGAGGGGCTGCAGGTGGACGACGGACCCAACCCGGCAGCGGTCGGGGACGCGGCCGACCCCGACGCCACGATCGCCCCCGGCGCCATCTTCGCCGCTGACCCGGCGGTCGATGCCGGCACGGGGGACGCGGTTCAGCCGGAGGACGATGCGCCGCCGGCCGGTGCATCCGAATCGGCTGATGCGCCCCCTGCGGTGGAAATGACTACGTCCTACGACCATTTGTGGGACCGGACCGTGATGCGGAACATCGAGGACGCGGCAGTCCGTGAGGATCCCGACGCCAACTCCGGCCTCGTGGCCGTCAACCCGCAGCCTGCGCTGACGGCGGCCGAACAGCTCCCCGCCCTGGGCGCAGCCGAAGACTCATCCCCGGCCGGGCAGTCCTCCGGGCCCGCCACGGCGCCAGGAACCGCGGCGGTAGTTTCCGCTGGCACGGACTCATCTCCCAACCCCACCCCGGATACCGGCCCGGGAGCACAGGCTCCCGCCCCCGCTCCCACCGGCGTCCTCATCGACTCCGTACCGTGGCGCACCGGAGGAGCGGCGTCCGTTCCGTCGTCGGCCGGCTCCGCCCCAAACGTGGGGACGCCGCCTGCCTTCGCACCGCCAGCGGGCCCTGAAGGATCCGCGAACGCCGACACCGCACCCGCCTTCCCAGCAGGCCGGCCACCTGCGGCAGGAACTCCGGACCAGGCACCTGCCGCCGGATTCGACCCCGACCATGACGGCCAGACCGTCATGAAGAGCAGCCTCCCCGGCATGGCTCCGCATCCGGCGGCTCCGGCCACCGGCCAGGACACGGCCGGTGGACCGATGGTGCTGGCCCGGGTTTGTCCGCAAGGACATGCCAACCCGCCCACCCGCGCCCTGTGCAGTGCCTGCGGGGGCACCCTGCTGCCGGACGCCGTCCAGGTGGCGCGCCCCAGGCTGGGACGGGTGCGCCTGTCCACCGGCGACCTGCTGGACCTCGACCAGTCGATGGTTATTGGGCGGCAGCCGTCGGTATCGCGCGTCCAGGGCGGTGTGATGCCGCGGCTGGTGCAGGTGGCGAGCCCGGGCGGTGACATCTCCAGGTCCCACGTGGAGGTCCGGCTCGAGGGCTGGCACGTCATGCTCTGCGACCTCAAGGCCACCAACGGCACTGTCCTGGTGCGTGAAGGCCAGCCGCCGCGCCGCCTGGCCCAGAACGAGATGGCCATCCTGCTCGATGGCGACATCGCGGAGCTTGGCGACAACATCTCACTGCGTTTTGAGGAGATTCCTTGAGTTCCAAACGGCCCGTAGCGCCGCCGCCCCGGATCGCGGGGTTCAATTACATCAGCCTGCTCGGCTCGGGCGGGTTTTCCGACGTCTACCTGTACGAGCAGGACAGGCCGCGCCGGAAAGTCGCCGTTAAGGTGCTGCTCTCCGACTTGAAAACCGAGGGTGCCCGCCGGCGCTTCGAATCCGAGGCCAACCTGATGGCCCAGCTGTCCTCGCACCCCTACATCGTCACCATTTTCGAAGCGGAAGTGACCGACGACGGGCATTCCTACCTGGCCATGGAGTACTGCTCCCGGCCCAGCCTGGACGTGCGCTACCGGCGGCAGCGCTTCAGCGTCGATGAGGTCCTGGCCGTCGGCATCCAGGTGGCGTCCGCCGTCGAAACCGCGCACCGCGCCGGCATCGCCCACCGCGACATCAAGCCCGCCAACATCCTGGTGACGGACTACAACCGCCCGGCCCTGACCGACTTCGGCATTTCCGGCACCCTGGCAGGCGACACGGACGACGACTCGGGGATGTCCATTCCGTGGTCCCCGCCCGAGCAATTCCGCGACGGGAGCGTTGACGGCGTCATGGTGGACGTGTGGGCCCTCGGCGCCACCTTGTACACCCTCCTGGCCGGCCGCTCGCCCTTCGTCATGCCCGGGGCCGACAATTCGCAACGCGAACTGATCAACAGGATCAGCAACATGGCCCTGCCGCGGCTGGGACGGGCGGACGTGCCGGAATCCCTGGAACTGGCGCTGTCCACGGCCATGGCCAAGTCCGCGCAGTCCCGCTACAGTTCCGCGCACGCCTTCGCCCTGGCACTGCAGCGCATCCAGGCCGAACTCAACCTCTCCGTCACCCCCTTCGAAGTGCTGGAGGAACCGCAGCAGGAGGAGGGCCACCCGGACGACGGGACCGAGGAAACCCGCGTCCGCAGCATCGCCGCCATCGATCCCGAACGGACCGGCAGCGCACCAACGTTCCCCGCGCGCACCCGCCCCAACCAGCCCGGCGGCGGCACCGACGCAACCGGTCCAAGGGGAGGTGCCGTCCCGCCGTCGCACTTCACTCCCGCCACGCCGGGGCAGTGGCAGCCGGCCCCGTCCGTACCCCACCTTCCTGCCGGCCCCGCCGCGCCGGAAGCAGCCGACGGCGCCCGGCCGGGGGATTGGGCGCAGTCCACCGTGCTGCGGGGCAGCGCCGGGGCACCACACTATGGCGCGGCGGTCACCGGCCCGGCAGGCAGCGGGGAGGACACGGCATACACCGCTGACGCAACGGTCCAGCGGTCCGTGAAGGCGGACGAACCGCCGGCGGCTCCTGAGGCCGACCATGGCAAACGCAACCTCTGGCTCGCAATCGCCGGCGGGACCCTCCTGGCGCTTGCGGCTGTGGTGGGCATCGTGGTGGCCAATTCGGCCACCGGCACCTCCAAAGCTGTGGAAACCCAACAGGTCAGCAAACCTCCCGCGGACGCCCTGGACAACGGCACCGTGCCCGACGTCGAAGGGCTCAAGGGCACCATCGGCGCCGACGGGGAAGCCAGCTTCACGTGGACCAACCCGCAGCCCAAGGACGGGGACACCTACAAGTGGAAGGTGTACACCATCGGCGGCAACAGCGCGGAATTCACGTCGGTGGCGAACCCGCCGGTCCGGATCCGGCCCAATCCCGGCGGGCAGACCTGCATCCAGGTGATGATCGTGCGCACTGACGGTGCATTTTCACCCATGGAGGAGGGCTCCATCGCCTGCACCGGCCAATGAGCAGCTTGGACGTTCCAACGAGCCGGCAGCTCCGCACCACCAGCTTTGACGGTTACCGCAACACTTCTGCCCTGAGGAGGCACAGATCATGGGGGATCTCGCAATAGATTTCTGTGGCGAATGGTACGAGCCATCGGATGAGGACATCTTCAACATCGGCCGCGAAGGCGACCTTGAAGTGGACGACAACCCGTACTTGCACCGGCAGTTCCTGCAGGTTGCCCGCTACGACGGCATCTGGTGGCTCAGCAACGTGGGCAGCATGCTGTCCGCCACGGTGGCCGACGCCTCCGGCGGCATGCAGGCCTGACTTTCCCCCGGCGCACGGATCCCGCTGGTATTCAGCCACACCAACATTATTTTTACGGCCGGGCCCCACCACGTACGAGTTCGCGGTGCACCTGAAGACCCCGTCCTTCCGGCAGGAAGCCCGTGAAGACAGCAGTGGCGGCGACACCACGATCGGACCGGTGGTCTTCACCGATGCGCAGAAGGCACTGATCGTGGCGCTCGCCGAGCCGGTCCTCCGGCGCGAAGGCACCGGCTTCAGCACCATTCCGTCCTCGGCCGCGGCCGCCAAGACGCTCGGCTGGGCGCTGACCCGCTTCAACCGGAAACTGGACAACGTCTGCGACAAGCTGGACCGGGTGGGCGTTGTGGGGCTGCGCGGGGGCGGCGGCAAACTGGCCACCAACCGCCGCGCCCGGCTGGTGGAGCACGCCGTCACCACCCACCTGGTGACGCCTGATGACCTGTACCTGCTGGAAAAGATGAGGGGCGTGGACGAAGGATGAGGATCCGCCTGACACTCCGCCGCGAGCCCGCCGACGCCAAGGACCTGGCCGTCACGGTGGACGGCCTTGCCACTGTGGCCGACATCGCCACAGTCCTGTGGGCGGCGGACCCGGACCGCAAGGGAACGCCCCCGCCGGAGAACCTCTCGCTGCGCATCGACGAAGCCTTCGTCGGCGGCGGCATCACCGGAAATGTCCTGGCCCGCCAGGACAACCTGCTCGAATCGGGCCTGCGCCCCGGTTCGGTGGTATCGCTGGCCCAGGTCAGCGAGCAGTTCCACGAGCCGGGCGCCAGCCGCGGACCGGCCGCCGCCACCTTGCGCGTATTGTCAGGGCCCGACGTCGGCCGCGAATTTTCGCTGCCCACCGGCACCAGCTACATCGGCAGGGACCGGGACGTCGATATCCGCCTGACGGACCCGCTCACTTCCAAGCGGCACGCCCGGATCACCGTGGCCGACGGCATCGAGATCGTTGACACGAACTCCGCCAACGGCCTGCTGATGGACGGGCTTCCCGTCACGCGCGCAACCCTGAACTCCTCCGACACGGTGACCCTGGGGGACACCACTGTCACCGTGGTTCCGCTGGGCCACAACCATGCGGCAGCGCCGACGTCGCCCCTGGTGGACTTCAACCGTTCCCCGCGGGTGGTACCTCGGTTCGAGGTGCCCACACGCGTCCTGCCGGCCGGCCCCAAGCGCCCCGAAGACCATCCCTTCCCCTACATCATGCTGGTGGCGCCGCTGATGATGGGCGCGGTGATTTTCGCGGTCACCCAGAACGTGCTCTCCATGGTGTTCATGCTGATGATGCCCTTGTTCATCGTGGGCCATTACGTGGACCAGAAGATGCGGACCAGGAAGCAGCAGAAGGAACAGCTCAAGCAGTTCCGGGCGTCCATGGCGGCGTTCCGGCAGGACCTGACTGAACTGCAGCAAGTGGAACGGGCCGTCCGGCTGCAGGAAGCGCCGTCGGTCAGCGACACCGTGGACGCCATTTACAAGCTGGGCCCGCTGCTGTGGACCCACCGCCCGGAGCATTCCTCGTTCCTGGGCCTCCGCTTCGGCCTGGGCACCGCACCGTCCCGCGTCCCGTTGGAGGAACCCTCCAGCAATGACACCGAAGTCCAGTACAGCCGCGAAATCCAGGACTGCATCAAGCAGTTCAGCGAGATCGAAGGCGTGCCCGTGGTCTCCCAGCTGCGGACCTCCGGTGCCCTGGGCATCGCCGGTGCCCGCGGGCTGGTGGACGATGTTGCCCGCGGCATGGTGCTCCAACTGGTGGGCCTGCATTCGCCAGCCGAGGTTGTCCTGACGGCCATCACGTCAGCCCAGTCGCGGCAACGCTGGGACTGGCTGCAGTGGCTGCCGCATGTCGGTTCGGGCCACAGCCCGCTGGGCGGGGACCACCTCGCGGCCGGCTCCGCCGGCGGGTCCTCCCTGCTGGCCCGGCTTGAGGACCTGGTGGACGCCCGCGAAGCCGCGGCCAAACGTGCTGGCCCGGAGCTGCGCCCCGGCATCGACCCCGCCAAGCACGAGCTGGAAGAGCCCGTCCTGCCCGCGGTGCTGGTCATCGTGGAGGATGACGCGCCGGTTGACCGCGGCCGCCTGACCCGGCTGGCCGAGCAGGGACCGGATTCGGGCGTCCACGTCCTGTGGGTGGCCACCGACATCCAGGCGCTCCCGGCTGCCTGCCGCGATTTCATGGTGGTGGACGGCGACCACGGCACGACCACCGGACAGGTGCGCCTGGGCCGCCATACCTACCCCGTCAGCTGCGAGAGCGTAGACGCCGGGCTTGCGGCCCAGCTCGCCCGGATGCTGGCGCCAGTGGTGGATGTGGGCAAGCCGGTGAACGACGACTCCGACCTGCCGCGGGCCGTGTCCTATGCGACCCTGATCGGCAAGGACTTCCTGGACAACCCGCAGGCGGTGGCCGAGCGCTGGACGGAAAACAACTCCGTGCATGCCACCGCCGTGGCAAACCGCAAGGACAACGGCACGCTCCGGGCCCTGGTGGGCTCCAAAGGTATCGAGCCGCTCTACCTGGACCTGAAGAATGAGGGCCCGCATGCCCTGGTGGGCGGCACCACCGGCGCAGGCAAGTCCGAGTTCCTGCAGTCCTGGGTGATGGGCATGGCCGCGGCCTACAGCCCGGACCGGGTCAGTTTCCTCTTTGTGGACTACAAGGGCGGCGCCGCATTCGCGGACTGCATCAACCTGCCGCATACGGTGGGCCTGGTCACGGACCTTTCCCCGCACCTGGTGCGCCGGGCCCTGACGTCCCTGCGCGCCGAGTTGCATTACCGTGAGCAGCTGCTGAACCGGAAGAAAGCAAAGGACTTGCTGGCCCTGCACCGCGAAGCTGACCCGGATGCCCCGCCGTACCTGGTCATCATCGTGGACGAGTTCGCCGCCTTGGCAAACGATGTTCCCGAGTTTGTGGACGGGGTGGTGGACGTGGCCGCCCGTGGCCGCTCCCTGGGCCTGCACCTCATCCTGGCCACCCAGCGGCCGGCCGGCGTCATCAAGGACAACCTCCGCGCCAACACCAACCTTCGCGTGGCCCTGCGCATGGCCGACGAGGAAGACGCCACCGACATCCTCGGCGTCCCGGACGCAGCCTACTTCGACCCCGCCATCCCCGGCCGCGGCGCAGCCAAGACCGGCCCGGGCAGGATCCAGGGGTTCCAGACCGGCTACGCCGGCGGCTGGACCACCGACAAGCCGCAGCGGCCGCAGATCGACATCGTGGAGATGGCCTTCGGGTCCGGTCCCAGCTGGGAAGCGCCCGCGCCCGACAAGCCTGCTGCGCCGGAGCCGGCCGGCCCCAACGACATCGCGCGGATGACCTCCACGATCGTGCACGCGGCGGACACACTGGACATCCGGCCGCCGCGCAAGCCGTGGCTGGATGAGCTGGCAAAGACCTACGACTTCTCCAAGCTGCCCAACCCCCGCACGGACGAACAGCTGCTGTTGGGCGTCGCGGACGACCCCGTCCACCAGGACCAGCCCACCGTGTTCTACGAACCCGACCGAGACGGCAACATGGCCATTTACGGCACGGGCGGCTCGGGCAAGTCGGCCGCACTGCGGGGCATCGCGATTGCCGCAGCTGTGACCCCGCGCGGCGGACCGGTGCACGTCTACGGCATCGACTGCGGCTCGTCGGGGTTGCGGATGCTTGAGGAACTGCCACACGTCGGCGAGATCATCAACGGCGACGACGTCGAACGCGTGGGGCGCCTGCTGCGGCTCCTGCGGGACATCGCCGAGCTGCGTTCCGCGCAGTTCGCCGAGGTGCGGGCGTCCACCATCGTTGAATACCGGAAGCTGGCGAACCGGCCGCACGAGAAAAGGATCTTCGTTCTGGTGGACGGCATGTCCGCCTTCCGCGAGGCCTACGAGCACAGCAAACTCTCCGGGCTCTGGGACATCTTCCTCCAGCTGGCCACCGACGGCCGCACCTTGGGCATCCACCTGGTGGTGACGGGGGACCGGCCCAACGCCGTGCCCGCCTCACTGCTGGCCTCGATCCAGCGCCGGCTGGTCCTGCGCCTGTCCTCCGAGGACGACTACATCTCCATGGACGTGCCCCGGGACGTCCTCACCGCCACGTCGCCCCCGGGCCGCGGGCTCCTCGACGGCCTCGAAGTCCAGCTGGCGGTCCTCGGCGGCAACTCGAACCTGGCCCTGCAGGCCCGCGAAGTCCACAAACTCAGCGAAGCCATGCAGCGCCAGGGCCTGGACACCGCCCCCGGGATCGAACGGCTCCCGGACCAGGTGGACCTGGACGTGCTGCCCGCCGGCAGCCCCGACCTGCCCGTCATCGGTGTGGACGACGAGTCGTTGCAGCCGGCCGAGGTCATGGCCCGCGGCCCGCTGCTGCTGGCAGGCCCGCCCGGCGCCGGGCGTACCGTGGCGCTTGTCACCCTGGCATACTCGCTGCGCCGGTCCAACCCCGCCACCGAGCTGATCTACATCGGTTCCCGCCGGTCCGCCGTCGCCTCGTTGCCCATCTGGAACCGGTCCGTGGTGGGCCCGGACGACCTCGCCGAGGTGGTGGAGGACCTGGTGGAGCACTCCACCGGCAACCCGGGATCGGTGGCGATCTTCATCGAGGGCCTCACCGAGTTCACCGACACCGTCGCGGAATCCGGAATCGCGCAGCTGGTCACGGCGTCCCTCAAGGCAGACCAGTGGGTGATCGGCGAGTCCGAGTCCTCCACCTGGTCCTCGGCCTGGCAGCTTGCCCAGCCCTTCAAATCAGGCCGGCGGGGATTGCTGCTGAACCCGGGGGACATCGAGGGCGACAGCCTGCTCAACACCTCCCTGGGCCGGGTCAGCCCCGACTTCATTCCCGGCCGTGGCTACGTGGTGGGACGCGGCAAGGCACGGAAAATCCAGGTGGCGCTGCCGCCTGAAAACCGGGACTGAACAGCCCGGATAATTGCGGGGCCGCCACAGCCGCGGATTTGCGGCCCCGCAGGGCGTTGTAGAAGACTACCGGGGACACCAGAAAGCCGCGGTGGGGGGACTGCGCGCAGCGAAAGGTAGCAATGGCCCCGTCCGCACCGGTTCTCCGCACTGTTTCGACGACGGCAACAGCAGCTGTCCTGGCCCTGGCCTTCGGCATCTTTCCGGCTGGCCCGGCGCTCGCCGCCACCCCGCAGCCCTCGCCCACCCTCGCGTCAGGGACCCAAACGACGCCAGACTGCGGGATGCTCTGCCTGCCCGTCCTTGCCAGCAGCCCGGACACCGGCCAAACGGGGCGGCCGCGTAAATCCAAGGACCCGGTATCGCCGCCCGCGTCCCCGGCGCCTCCCGCCGGGGACGCGCCGGTCCAGCCGCCACAGCCTGCCGAACCCCCGGCCGGCACCCCGCTACCGGCCGACGCTCCGGCCCAGTCCGCAGACGCGGAGGCAGCTCCCGACGGCGCGGCAACCGCAGCCACTTCAGCCGATGCCGGTTATCGGCCGCCCACCGGCCCGTCCAGCGGGCAGGACTGGAACAGCCCGGTCACCCGGTCCGCGGCGCCAACCCAGCTGGCTGCCGTTTCCCCCGCCCGCGGAGAGGGCCCCGGCGGACCGGCACTCCTGCCTATTGCGCTGGGAACGGTGCTGTTGGCCATAGCGGCCGGCGCTTTCGCATGGTGGAACCGCAACCGGCTCCGGTCGCACTGACGCCGCCTCGGCACGGCCTTGGTTCGTGCCGTGCAGTCCTGCCAAGGAAATCGTCGGAGGGGTAGGGCAAGATAGGTCTGTGAGTACAGGACCAGGACCCGCAGAACAGACCGCCACCCGGACCGCGGCCCCACACGAGCCCGAGGCCATCCCTACCGAAGCCCTCCGCGAGGAATACGAGAACCTCGCGGACCTGGTGCGGAAGTACCGGTTCGCCTATTACCAGGAGGATGCGCCCCTGGTGTCGGACGCCGAGTTCGACACCCTCTTTCGCCGTCTGGAAGAGATTGAGGCCCTGCATCCGGAACTGGTGGCCAACGACTCGCCAACCCAGGAGGTGGGCGGTGAAGTTTCCGCCGCGTTCGCCCCGGTGGAGCACCTGCAGAGGATGTACAGCCTGGAAGACGTCTTCTCGCTGGAGGAACTCGAAGCGTGGCTCAACCGGGCGGAGGCAAGCATCGGGAAGATCGGTGACGGGGGAACCAAGGTCGCGTGGCTGACTGAACTCAAGATCGACGGCCTCGCCGTCAACCTCCTGTACCGGGACGGCAAGCTGGTCCGCGCGGCCACCCGCGGCGACGGGACCACCGGTGAGGACATCACCCACAACCTGCTCACCATCAAGGAAATCCCGCAGGAACTGCACGGCAGCGGCTTTCCCGCCGAGATGGAAATCCGCGGCGAGGTCTTCATTCCCTCCAAGGCGTTCGCCGAATTCAACGAAGCCCTGATCGAGGCCGGCAAGGCCCCGCTGGCGAACCCGCGCAACGCGGCGGCGGGTTCGCTGCGGCAGAAGGATCCTGCCGAAACCGCCAAGCGGCCCTTGAAGATGTTCGTGCACGGCATCGGCGCCCGCGAAGGGCTTGACGCCCGCAGCCAGTCGGAAACCTACCAGCAGCTCAAGGAATGGGGCCTGCCCGTCAGTCCCTACTTCGAGGTGCTGGCGGCCCGCGACGACGTCCTGGGCTTCATCCAGCGGTACGGGGACCAGCGCCACAAGCTGCTCCACGAAATCGACGGCATCGTCATCAAGGTGGACGACTTCGCCACCCAGCGGGCCCTGGGCTACACCACCCGCGTTCCCCGCTGGGCCGTGGCCTACAAATACCCGCCGGAAGAAGTGCACACCAAGCTGCTGGATATCCAGGTCAACGTGGGCCGGACGGGCCGGGTGACACCCTTCGGCGTGATGGAGCCGGTCAAGGTGGCAGGCTCCACCGTGGAGATGGCCACCCTGCACAACCAGGACGTGGTCAAAGCCAAGGGCGTCAAGATCGGCGACATCGTCATCCTGCGGAAGGCAGGGGACGTCATCCCCGAAATCGTCGGCCCGGTCCTGGCCCTGCGCGACCAGCAGGACCCGCCGGTCCGGGACTTCGTGATGCCCGTCGACTGCCCCTCCTGCGGGACCCCGCTGGCCCCCGCCAAAGAGGGGGACGTGGACGTCCGCTGCCCCAATTCCAAGTCCTGCCCGTCCCAGCTCCGCGAGCGGGTGTTCCATGTGGCTGGGAGGGGGGCATTCGACATTGAGGCTCTGGGCTGGGAAGCAGCCATCGCACTGACCCAGCCGGCCGAACCGGAGGTGCCGCCGCTGACGTCCGAAGCGCGGCTGTTCGAGCTCACCCCGGAGGACCTGGCCGGCGTGCGGATCCGCCGGGAGAAGAAGTCCAAGGGCGTCCCCACCGGGGAGTTCGAACTGGTGCCGTACTTCTACAGCAAGGGCACGGCAAAGTCGCCCTCTGCGCCCACGGCCAACACCCGGAAACTCTTCACCGAACTGGAAAAGGCCAAGGCCCAGCCCCTGTGGCGGGTCCTGGTGGCGCTGTCCATCCGGCATGTCGGCCCCCGGGCGTCACGGGCCTTGGCCCAGGCCTTCGGCACCATGGACCGCATCCGGGCCGCCAGCGAGGAGGAACTGGCCCACGTGGACGGCGTAGGCCCCACCATCGCCGCCGCGCTCAAGGAATGGTTCGCAGAGGATTGGCATGTGGAGATCGTTGACCGCTGGGCCGCCGCAGGGGTGCGTATGGAGGACGAACGCGACGAGTCCATGCCGCGCACCCTCGAAGGGCTCACCGTGGTTGTCACGGGCTCCCTGCCGAACTTCAGCCGCGACGAAGCCAAGGAAGCCATCCTGCTGCGCGGCGGCAAGGCCGCGGGCTCTGTTTCCAAGAACACCAGTTATGTGGTGGCGGGAGAGAGTGCCGGAAGCAAGCTGGACAAGGCGGAACAACTGGGCATCCGGGTGCTGGACGAGGACGGCTTCCGGCAGTTGCTCGACGGCGGCCCGGCAGCCCTGGGCGACGCCGCAGCCAACGGGAACACGGCGGACGGCGACGCCGCGGACCAAGGCAGTGCCGGCCAATTTACACTCGATGACACCACCGCGGAGGAAAGCGCATGACGTCCACTTCTGAACTGCTGGACGTGGCGCGGCAGGCCGCCGCGGCTGGTGCACAGGTACTCTCCGGCCGTGACGGCAACGCACTGGACCCCAGCAACAAGGGCGCCGCCGGGGACTGGGTCACTGCCTTCGATGTCGCCGCCGAGGATGCGGTGCGGGCCGTCATCGCGGCCGTCCGCCCTGGCGACATCGTCACCGGGGAGGAACAGGGAACCACCCGCCCCGCCAACCCCACCGGTTACCGCTGGTCCATCGACCCCCTGGACGGCACCACCAACTTCATCCGCAACATCGTCTACTACGCCACCTCCGTGGCAGTCGCCGATGCCGACGGCGTCTGGCAGGCCGGCGTCGTCAACGCCCCGGCCCTGGGACGGGTGTACTACGCCGCCCGCGGCCAGGGTGCGTGGCTGGAGGAACGGGGGAACGTGACCCGGCTGGAAGGGCCGGTCTCCGGCCGCACCGGCCAGATCCTCGCCACCGGTTTCAGCTACGAGCCTGCCGTCCGCTCCGAGCAGGCGGCCGCGTTCGCCACGCTGATGGACGGCTTCGCCGACGTCCGGCGGCTCGGTTCCGCTGCCCTTGACCTGTGCATGGTGGCGGACGGAACCCACGACGCCTACGGCGAACGCGGCCTGAACGAGCACGACTTCTCGGCCGGCGCCCTGATCGCCGAAGAAGCAGGCTGCTGGGTGCGCAGGCCCCGGCTGACCAGCCCGCTCGACGGCGGTCCCTCCGACGACGAGCGCCTGGACGCCTGGACCTGCGCCGCCGGCCTGGAACTGTCCGGCAAGTTTCCGCTCTGAGCTGGACCCCGTGGAACTTTCCCGCTTGTGCAGGGTTGGGGTATGGCGTGGGAACGGGTTGAGGCGCCAAGCCGTGCCGGTTCTGATAGTTCGATCACGGAAAGCCCCGTTTTGCCCGGTGGGGACCCCATCCGCCACTACCATTGACGGGTGCACCCGCAGCTAACCATCCGTCCCGCCGTCGTGGCCGACTTCGGCGACGTCGCCCGCATCACCGGCGACTCCTACCTTGCCGCAGGGTATTTCGACGACGCCGCCCACCCGTACATGGTCAAAGTCATGGATGTTGCGGCGCGCGCGGAACAGGCCACCATCTGGGTGGCCGAACGGGAGGGGACCGTCATCGGCTCGGTCACCCTGGCACTCGCCGGCGAACCCTACGCGGACATTGCCCTGCCGGACGAACTGGAATTCCGGATGCTGGTGGTGGACCCTGCCGTCCAGCGCAGCGGTGCCGGCCGGGCCATGGTGGAAGCCATCATCAGCCACGCGCGGACCCTGCCCGGCATCCGTGCGGTGGCGCTGACCACGGGGAAAGACTGGGAAAGCGCCCACGGGCTGTACCGCAGGACCGGCTTCCACCGGGTGCCCGAACGGGACTGGTTTGTTCCCGGAACCGACACAAAACTGCTGGTTTACCGGCGCGACCTGTAGCGGCCCTACAGTGGTGGCGACCCAATTCCAGCTTTGAAAGGCCCACCCATGCGTAAAACCTTCGGCACCGGCTCTGTCTGGGAACAGACCCTCGGCTACTCCCGCGCCGTCCAGGTGGACAACACCCTCTACATCTCCGCCACCGCGGCCAGCGGCGAAGACGGCATCGTGGGAGATGACTTCTACACGCAGACCCAGTACATCCTGCAGAAACTCGGCAAGGTCCTGGCCGACGCCGGCTTCGCCTACGAGGACGTGGTGCAGACCAAGCTGTACCTGACGGACATCAGCAAGTGGGAGGAAGCAGGCAAGGCACACGGCGAAGTGTTCGGCGAAATCCGTCCCACCCTGTCCCTGGTGCACGTGCTGCCGTTCCTGGACCCGAACATGCTTGTCGAGATCGAACTGGTCGCCCAGAAGAGCGCGTAGTTCCCTACCTCCCCGGCAGGCCGTAGCGGTGTTCCGGCCTTCCCGTGGTGCCGTAGCGCAGCTGGATGTCCACCGCGCCGTCGTCGGCCAGCGACGACAGGTACCGTTGCGCCGTGGCACGGGAGACGCCTACCCGGGCCGCGACCTCGGCAGCGGAATACTGTTCGCCCGGAGCCAGCGATTCCAGCACTGCCGCTTCGGTTGCCGAGCGGGGTTTTGACGACGACGTGACGTCCCCCGGGATCAGCGACCGTTTTGCGCGCTCCACCGCCTCCTGGTCCAGTGCCCCGGCCTGGCCCAGGAGGCGCCGGTACCGTGCATAAGAGCGAAGCTGCTGGGACAACGACTCCGCGGTGAAGGGCTTGAGCAGGTACCCCAGGGCGCCCCGGCGGAACGCCACCCGGAGGGACGCGGCATCGGAAGCGGCGCTGAGGATGATCGTGTCCACATCCAGCTGCTGCAGCAGGTCCAGGCCGGAAGCATCGGGCAGGTAGACATCCAGCAGCACCAGGTCCGGGCGCAGGCTGTGGATGGCCTGCCGAGCGAGCGAGGCCGTGCCAACGGGGGCCAAGGCCAGGAACCCGGCCACCGAGTCCACGTAAGCTGCGTGCAGCTTGGCCACATGGAAGTCGTCGTCCACGATCAGGACCCGAAAATCGTCAGCCATTGTTATCCTTTCCGGCGGCTCCCGGGGTCTTGGCGGCCGGGTTTCCCGCCGTGGTGTGCGGAAGGACCGCCATGAACACGGCGCCCGGTCCGCCGGCGGTGCCACCGTCCAGCACCTTCACGTCCCCGCCCCGGCGGCGCGCCAGCTGCCGGGCCAGGGCAAGGCCGAAGCCCTGCCCGCCACCGGCACGGGCCGGGCCCGCGGCGGTGGTGAAACCTTCGGCAAATACGCCCTCGGGATCGGTGCCTTCCGCCAGCCCGTCACCGGAGTCCGCCACCACGATGTGCAGCGTCCCGCCGTCGTCGCCCGGCTCATCCAGCACCTCGAGCTCAACCCAACGGTCGTTCGAGGACCCTGCAACGGCGGCATTGACGGCGTTGTCGATCAGGTTCCCCAGCACCGTGGTCACATCCTGGGCCTCCGTGACCTGGCCGCGGACCAAGGTTTCTGGCCCGATGCGGAGGGCTACGCCGCGCTCGTCCGCCTCCACGCCCTTGGCCCCCACAAACGCCTGCAGGTAGGGGTCCTGGAGCAGTTCGGCCTGGTCCACCGGGAACTTCAGCGGACCGGTGGCGGCCAGCCCGGCCAGGTAGTCGCGGGCCTCCTGGTGCTGCCCGATGCCCAGGAACCCGGCCAGGGTATGCAGCTGGTTGGCGAACTCGTGCCGCTGGGCGCGCAGCGCGGTGGACATGGTGCCCACGGCGTCCAGCTGCCGCGTGAGCTCCTGCAGCTCGGTGCGGTCCCGCAGCATGACCACCCAGCCCAGGTCCTCCCGGCGGTGCAGTGCTTTGCGCGCATTCACCACCAGGACCCGGCCGCCGGCCACCAGCTCCAGGGCATCCGGCCCCGTGGCATTCGCCTCCGGACCGGCGGCAGCCAACCGGGGAGCGGCGGCCACGGGGACGGGGCTGGTGAGGGACTTCAGCTGCGCAGGAACGGGGGCGTCCTCCCAGCGCGTTCCGGACAGGTCCGGCAAATCGAGCAGGCGCTGCGCGGCGGCGTTGAACACGCTGACCCGGCCGTCGGCACTGACGCCAATGACGCCGTCGTCCACGCCCTGCAGCACCGCCACCTGGTCGTGGACCAGCGTGCTGATCTCTTCGGGCTCCAGCCCCAGGGTCAGGCGCTGGAGGCGGCGGCGCAGCAGGAAGGATCCCAGCACCCCGGCCAGCAGGGCCCCGGCAGCCGTCAGGGCCACCGGCCCGATGTCGCGGCTCACGCTTTGGGCCACAGTTTCCATGGAGTAGCCCACGCTCACCTCACCCACCACCGTGGCGGTGCCGGGCGCGTAAACGGGAACTTTCGCGCCGGCGGAAGGACCCAGCGTTCCTGTGTTCCGGGTGGTGATTTCCTGCCCGGACAACGCCTCGGAGGGGTCCGTGCTCACCTTTTCGCCGAGCCGCTGCGGATCCGGGTGGGCCAGCCGGATACCGGTTTCGTCGGTTATCACCACGAACAGGGCGCCGGTCCTGGTCCGTGCGGCCTCGGCGGAGGCCTGCAGCGGGCCGGCCAGCAGCTCGGCGGGTGGGGGAGTGCCGGGCTGCCCGCTGATGGCCAGCACGTCTGCCCTGACCTCCGGATCTGATGCTACGGTCCGGGCCAGCGTCAGCGCCTGGTTCTCCGCGTCGCTGCCCACACGGTCGTACGTCAGCCAGGCATGCACAGCGGCGCTCAGGAGCACCACCAGGAGCACCACGGCCACCTGCAGCAGGAGCATCTGGGTGGAAAAGCGCAGCGGTTGCCGGGGCGCGGGACGCTGCATTCATCCTCCTTGACGGGCGTGGCGTGACAGGTATGGCTCTACGGTAACGGCTGCCGGCAGGTGCCGAAACAGCGTGAGCACAATGAGCAAAATGCTCCCAATAAGCAGTATGCCAATCAATCGAGCCAAAGGCACCGCCGTGACGGGCGCCACCCTACAGTCTGTAGCACGCGTCACACCGCTGTGCCGCTGTTCACACGAAGGAGCCGGCTGTGCTGGTAATACTTGGATTCGCCATGATCGCGGTTTTCATGGTGCTGATCATGACGAAGAAGTTGACGCCAGTGCTGGCGTTGATCATTGTCCCCACCGTTTTTGGCCTCTTTGCCGGCGCCGGCCTGGGCATCGGCGACATGGTCATGGACTCCATGAAGTCCATGACCTCCACCGCGGCCCTGCTGATGTTCGCCATCATTTACTTCGGCCTGATGATCGACGTCGGGCTGTTTGACCCGCTGGTCAAGTTCATCCTCCGCAAGCTGGGCAACGACCCCGCCAAGGTTGTCCTGGGCACCGCCATCCTCGCGGCCGCCGTATCGCTGGACGGCGACGGGTCCACCACCTTCATCCTCACCACCGCCGCCATGCTGCCGGTCTACCTGCGCCTGAAGATGAGCCCCGTCGTCCTCACCTGCGTCGCCGGCCTGGCCAACGGCACCATGAACATCCTGCCCTGGGGCGGCCCCACGGCCCGCGCCGCCACCGCCCTGAAGATCGATGTCAACGACGTCTTCGTCCCCATGATCCCGTCCCTGGTGGCCGGCCTCGTGGTCGTCTTCGCCTTCGCCTGGCTCCTGGGCCTGCAGGAGCGCAACCGCCTCCGTGCCACCGCTCCCGAGATCTGGGGCGTGCCTGATACTGCGGAAGGGTTCGACGGCGGCGCCTCCACAAGCGGCACCGGCGGCACGGCTGCCGGAACGGGCCGCGGACGCAAGGGCGGCAACCCCGGCGGGGCAGCCCCCGCCGTCGACGGCTCCCCGGCAGGATCCTCCATAGCCGTGCTGGAGCGTACCGACACTCTCGTTGAGGACGGCGGCGCCGGACTCACCGACACCGCGCTGGATCCCAACCGCAGCACCCTGCGGCCCAAGCTGTTCTGGTTCAACCTGGCCCTGACCGTCGCCGTCATGGTGGTGCTCGTGGCCAATGTCATCCCGCTGCCGTTCGTGTTCATGGTGGGCGCCGCCATCGCCCTGCTGGTCAACTTCCCCAAGGTCAAGGACCAGGGCGCGCAGCTCATTGCGCACGCACCGTCCATCGTCGCCGTGGTCAGCATGGTCATGGCCGCCGCCGTCCTCACCGGCGTCCTCAAAGGCACCGGCATGGTCGAAGCGATGTCCGCCTGGCTGGTCCAGATCATCCCGTCCTCCATGGGCCCTTTCATGGCCGTCATCACCGGCGTGCTGAGCATCCCCATGACCTTCTTCATGAGCAACGACGCCTTCTACTTCGGCGTCCTGCCGGTCCTCAGCGAGACGGCCGCGCACTACGGAGTAAGCGCCGCGGACATGGCCCGGGCTTCCATCACCGGCCAGCCGTTCCACCTGCAGAGCCCGCTGGTTCCTGCCATCCTGCTGCTGGTCTCGCTGGCCAAGGTGGACCTGGGTGACCACCACAAGAAAGTCCTGTGGCGCACCGCCGTCATCTCCTTGGTGATGCTCGGCGTCGGTTTGCTGACTGGAGCCATTGGTATCGGTTAGTCTTTAGCTGCCCGCGCTCCTGTCCCCGAGGCAGGACCGGGTACCGAAGGTGCCCGTCTGACGCCCGCTGGGGGCCGTCAGACGGGCATCTGCGTTTCCGCACTAGACTGGATCGGAAAACAATTCGAACTTTGCAGGGGAGATCCATGGCTGCGATCAACCGTGACGACGTCGCGCATCTTGCGCGCCTCGCTCACATCGAGATGAGTGCCGAAGAGCTGGACAGGATGGCCGGCGAACTCGCCGTCATCGTCGATTCGGTCAAGTCCGTCAGCGAGGCCGCCGGGGATGACGTTCCGGCCACCTCGCACCCCATTCCACTCACCAATGTCTTCCGCGAAGACGTTGTTGGACACACCTTCACGGCGGAACAGGCACTCTCCGGCGCGCCGGATTCCGATGACAACCGTTTCAAGGTCCCGGCCATCCTGGATGAGGCATAACCATGACTGAACAGAACCCCGCCGGCATCAGTGCCGAAACCCTGATCCGCCTCTCCGCCGCGCAACTGGCTGAAAAGCTCGCCGCCGGCGAGGTCACGGCAGTCCAGGCCACCCAGGCGTACCTGGACCGGATCGCCGCCGTTGATGGCCAGGTCAACGCCTTCCTGCACGTCAACGCCGAGGAAGCGCTCACGGTTGCCGCAGAGGTGGACGCCATCCGCGCAGCCGGGGGCGCCGAGGCAGAAGCCCTGCACGTCCTGGCAGGCGTCCCCATCGCCGTCAAGGACCTCATCGTCACCATCGGCCAGCCCACCACCGCCGGTTCCAAGATCCTCGAAGGCTGGCACAGCCCGTACGACGCCACCGTGGTGGAACGCCTGCGCGCCGCGAAGATGCCCATCCTGGGCAAGACCAACCTGGACGAGTTCGCCATGGGCTCCTCCACCGAACACTCCGCCTACGGACCCACCCGCAACCCCTGGGACCTGGACCGGATCCCGGGCGGCTCCGGCGGCGGTTCAGCGGCCGCCGTCGCCGCCTTCGAGGCCCCGCTGGCGCTCGGCACGGACACCGGCGGTTCCATCCGCCAGCCCGGCGCCGTCACCGGCACCGTGGGCGTGAAGCCCACCTACGGCAGTGTTTCCCGCTACGGTGCGATCGCCATGGCGTCCTCCCTGGACCAGATCGGCCCCGTGACCCGCACGGTTTTGGACTCCGCCCTGCTGCACCAGGTCATCGGCGGCCACGACCCCCGCGACTCCACCTCCCTGCCGGAACCGCTGGCTGACCTCGTTGCCGCTGCCAAGACCGGCAACGTCGAGGGCCTGCGGATCGGCATCATCAAGGAACTGCACGGCGAGGGCTACCAGGCCGGCGTCGAAAACCGCTTCAATGACGCCCTGGAGCTGCTCAAGGACGCCGGCGCTGAGATCGTGGAGGTCTCCTGCCCCAACTTCCAGTACGCCCTGGGCGCGTACTACCTGATCATGCCGTCCGAGGCTTCCTCCAACCTGGCCAAGTTCGACGGCGTCCGGTACGGCCTGCGGGTCCTGCCGGAGGACGGCCCCATGACCATTGAACGCGTCATGGGCGCCACCCGCGCCGCCGGCTTCGGCGACGAGGTCAAGCGCCGCATCATCCTGGGTACCTACGCCCTGTCCGCAGGCTACTACGACGCCTACTACGGCTCCGCCCAGAAGGTGCGCACGCTGGTCCAGCGGGACTTCGATGCCGCCTTCGCGCAGGCCGACGTCCTGATCTCGCCCACCGCCCCCACCACGGCTTTCCCGCTCGGCGAAAAACTGGACGACCCGCTGGCCATGTACCTCAACGACGTCGCCACCATCCCGGCGAACCTCGCCGGGGTTCCGGGCCTGTCCCTGCCCGGCGGCTTGGCGGACGAGGACGGCCTGCCCGTCGGTATCCAGCTGCTGGCCCCGGCCCGCGAGGATGCCCGCCTCTACCGGGTGGGCGCTGTCCTGGAAACACTGCTGGAAGCCAAGTGGGGCGGCCCGCTGCTGGCCCAGGCTCCCGCGTTGGGCGCTGTATCCCTCGAAACCCAGGAGGCAAAATAATGAGCACCGATGACATCCTGAGCTTCGAAGAGGCCATGGAGAAGTACGATCCCGTCCTGGGGTTCGAGGTCCACGTGGAGCTCAATACCAAGACCAAGATGTTCTCCTCCGCGCCCAACGTCTTCGGCGACGAGCCCAACACCAACGTCAACGAGGTGGACCTGGGGATGCCGGGCGTCCTGCCGGTGGTAAACAGGACGGCCATCGAGTCCTCCATCAAGATCGGCCTGGCGCTGAACTGCAAGATCGCCGAATCCTGCCGGTTCGCCCGGAAGAACTACTTCTACCCGGACACCCCCAAGAACTTCCAGACCTCCCAGTATGACGAACCCATCGCGTACGACGGCTACCTGGATATCGAGCTTGAAGACGGCACCGTGTTCCGCGTTGAGATCGAGCGCGCGCACATGGAGGAGGACGCCGGAAAGCTGACCCACATGGGCGGCGCCACCGGCCGCATCCAGGGCGCCGACTTCTCCCTGGTGGACTACAACCGCGCAGGCGTTCCGCTGGTGGAAATCGTCACCAAGCCCATCGAGGGTGCCGGCTCCCGTGCGCCGGAGCTCGCCAAGGCGTACGTGGCTGCCGTCCGCGAAATCGTCAAGAACCTCGGCGTCTCCGACGCGAAGATGGAACGCGGCAACGTCCGCTGCGACGCCAACGTCTCGCTCCGCCCGCACGGCCGCGAACGCTTCGGCATCCGCTCCGAAACCAAGAACGTGAACTCGCTGCGCGCCGTCGAACACGCCGTCCGCTACGAGATCCAGCGCCACGCCGCCGTCCTGGATTCCGGAAACCCGGTGGTCCAGGAAACCCGCCACTGGCACGAGGACACCCGCACCACCACCTCGGGCCGGCCGAAGTCCGACGCCGACGACTACCGCTACTTCCCGGAACCGGACCTGGTGCCCGTGGTCGCTTCCCGCGAATGGGTGGAGGAACTCCGTGCCACGCTGCCCGAACCGCCGGCCGAGCGCCGGAAGCGGCTCAAGGCCGACTGGGGCTACTCGGACCTGGAATTCCGCGACGTGGTGAACGCCGGCGTCATGGACGAAATCGAGGAAACCATCGCTGCCGGGGCTTCTGCATCCGTGGCCCGCAAGTGGTGGATGGGCGAGATCGTCGGCCGCGCCAAGGCCGCCGATGTTGACCCCGGCCAGCTGGGTGTCCAGGCTGCCACCGTGGTGGAGCTGAGCCGCATGGTGGAGGCCGGCAAGATCAACAACAAGATGGCCTCCCAGGTGCTGGATGGCGTGCTTGCCGGCGAGGGCACCCCGGAAGAGATCGTCGAAAAGCGCGGCCTCGCCGTCGTGTCCGACGACGGGCCCCTCCTGGAAGCCATCGACGCCGCCCTTGCCGCGCAGCCCGACGTCGCGGACAAGATCCGCGCCGGCAAGGTGCAGGCCGTCGGCGCGATCGTGGGCGGCGTCATGAAGGCCACCCGCGGCCAGGCCGACGCCGCCCGTGTGCGCGAGCTGATCCTGGAGAAGCTGGGCGTCAACGCCTAGTCCCCTCTTTGCCGGGTAGCAGCCACTGCCGTTTCGGATCCTCGAAACGGCAGTGGCTGCTACCCGGTTTTTTCGTTAGGTACTCAGTTTCCACGGGCGGCAAAGTACCCGTGGCCGCGCGGGCGTGGCGGACTTACACTGGAGCGCACAGGGCACCGGTGGGTAAAGGGCGGTAATGCCCTGGAAGTGCTGCGGAAGGAACAACCATGGTCCGGGAACCATTGAGGATGCGCAAGGCAATGCTGGCCGGGGCGGTGGCCTTGGCTCTGTCCGGGACCGGCGTTGCCCTTGCATGGTCGGCCACCGGGACGCCAACGCCGTCCCCCTCGCAGGCCGCGCCAAACCCCTCCCAGACTGCACCGGGCCAACAAAAGGCGCCGGGCCAACGAAAGGCACCCGGCCAACAAAAGGCCCAGCGCGCACAGCCGCTGCACGGTGAGGAAGTGGTCAAGCAGCCCGACGGAACCTTCCAGACAGTCCTCGAACAGCGCGGAACCGTAGAGTCCGTCAGCGACTCCGCCATCACCGTCAAGAGCGAGGACGGCTTCACCCAGTCCTACACCGTCAACGCGGACACCAAAATCACCAAACTTCCAGCGGCCGACGACGGTACGCGCAGTAAGCCGGCGGACGGAACCATTGCGGACATCGCCACCGGGGACACCGTGCGCATAGCGGGCGTCAAGGACGGGGACAAGGCCACCGCCAAGCGGATCGTCGAGGGTGCCGGCGACGGCCCCGGCCTGGGGTTGGGACGCGGGCATGGCATGGGCCACAAGATGGGTACGGGCAACCAGGAGGATGACGAAGGGGCGTAACTCCGCCAGGCCAGCCACCCCGGTTCGGCCCTCCTGAGAAGCCCCGCTTAGCCCTGCCGCACCAGCCCTGCCATGATGTCCTCCAGCGCCTCGCAGACCAGCACCACAGCCCGCCGCTTCAGGTTCTCCGGCCTGGTCAGAAGATCGATCCGGCGGCGTGTGCTGATGCCTTCCAGCGGGCGCAGGACGATGTCCGGATTCAGGACAGGCCGGGCGGTGTACCTGGGCAGCAGCCCCACCACGCCTCCGGCCGCCACCAGGGCCGCCACCGTGGAGTAGTCGTTGATCCGGTGGATGATGTTCGGTTCCCGGCTGGAGACGGCCGCGACGGCGGCCAGGACGTCGGCGGGGGAGTAGCCGGGGTGGCTGGTCACCCAGGCCTCGGCGCCGACGTCGTGCACCGTGACCGTGTCCTGCCGGGCCAACGGGTGCCCGGCAGGAAGCGCTACGTCCAGCGGCTCGTGCGCCAGCGGGATCACGGCAACACGTTCTGTGGGCCAGCGGGGGCTGTGGTCCATGCGGTGTGCCAGCACAAGGTCATACCGGGCAGTGAGGGCCGGGAAGTCCTGCTGGGCAACGTCCTCGTCCGAGAGTTCAATCCGTGGGTGTTCTGGCCGGTCCAGCATCCGGGCCAGCGGGCCAAAGAGGGCCTGCCCCGCGCTGTGGAAGCCACTGAGGGTGACCCTGCCGGCGGGCGAGCCGTGGTACGTGCCGAGCGCACCGCGGGCATCGGCCATGGCACTGACGACGGCGGCGCCCGCGTCGGCGAGGACCTGGCCGGCCTCCGTCAGCACCAGGCTCCGGCCCTCTTTGCGCGTCAACGGCACGTCCACTGTCCGCTGCAGATGAGCCAGTTGTTGCGAAACCGCCGACGGGGTGACCATGAGGGTGTCGGCCACCGCCTTCACGCTTCCCAACGCACCGAGCTCGCGGAGGATTTCCAGCTGATGAATTTCCACCCCGCCAGTGTATCCATTAGTGAGAGCTAATTCGTCGATTGAGAAGATTCCTGTTGTGCTAATGCTTTGCCGGGGCTTCAATGAGGAGGACAAGACCTCCAGACTTGAATGCCAAGAAGTAAGGATGCCAATGAAGGCTCTGTACAAGGCCGGCCCGCATGCCGGTTTCGAACTCGTCGACAGGCCCGAGCCGGAGGCTGGTCCGGCGGACGTCAAGATCCGGGTGATGACCACCGGGATCTGCGGAACCGACCTGCACATCCAGTCGTGGGATGCCTGGGCGCAGGGAATGATCGAGGCTCCGCTCATCGCGGGCCACGAGTTCTACGGCGAAGTGGTGGAGGTGGGCGAGGACGTCCGCGAGGTCAAGGTCGGCGACCGTGTCTCCGGCGAAGGCCACGTGGTCTGCGGCATCTGCCGCAACTGCCGTGCCGGGCGCCGGCAGATGTGCATCCATACGGTCAGCGTGGGAGTCCAGCGTGATGGCGCCTTCGCCGAGTTTGTGGTCATCCCCGAGACCAACGTCTGGGTCCACCATGACCCCTCGGTCACGCCGGAGCTCGGAGCCATCTTTGACCCGTTCGGCAACGCCGTCCACACCGCGCTGAGCTTCCCCCTGGTGGGCGAGGATGTGCTCATCACCGGCGCAGGTCCCATCGGCCTGATGGCCATCGCTGTCGCCCGCCACGCCGGGGCGCGGAAGATCGCCATCACGGATGTCTCACGGCCCCGCCTGGAGCTGGCCAAGCAACTGGGCGCCGACCTCGCCATCGATGTCTCCACGACCCGCGTCCGTGACGCCCAGCGGGAGCTTGGCATGCGGGAGGGCTTCGACGTCGGGATGGAAATGTCCGGCCACCCCACCGCCCTGCCTGAGATGATCGACAACATGAACCACGGCGGCCGGATCGCCATGCTGGGCCTGCCCAGCCAGGACATCACCATCGACTGGGGCAAGGTGGTCACCCACATGCTCACACTCAAAGGCATCTACGGCCGCGAGATGTACGAAACCTGGTACGCCATGAGCGCCATGCTCTCCTCCAACCCCGTGCTGCACGCCGGGATCTCCGCCGTGGTCACTGACACGCTGCCCGCCACGGACTGGGAGAAGGGCTTCGACATCGCCCGCAGCGGCGTGGGCGGCAAAGTTGTCCTCGACTGGACCCGACTGTAAGGAACCCCATGTACACCTCCATCAAGGACCAGCTCCGCGACGAACTGGATGAGATCCGCACTGCCGGTCTCTACAAGACCGAACGCAGCATCAGCTCACCGCAGTCCAGCCACATCACCGCGGGGCAGATCGGCGCTCCGGGTACCGACGTGCTGAACTTCTGCGCCAACAATTACCTGGGCCTGGCAGACCACGCGGACATCATCAGCGCGGCCAAAGCCGCCATGGATGAACGCGGATTCGGCATGGCCAGCGTCCGGTTCATCTGTGGCACCCAGGACCTGCACCTGGAACTTGAAGCCAGGGTGTCCGCGTTCCTGGGGACCGAAGACACCATCCTTTTCTCCAGCTGCTTCGACGCCAACGGCGGCGTCTTCGAATCCCTCCTCGGCCCCGACGATGCCGTCATTTCAGACGCCCTCAACCACGCCTCCATCATCGACGGCATCCGCCTGTGCAAGGCCCGCCGGTACCGTTACGCCAACCAGGACATGGCCGAGCTCGAGGCCCGGCTGCAGGAGGCACAGGACGCCCGCCGGAAGCTGATCGTCACGGACGGTGTGTTCTCGATGGACGGGTTCCTTGCTCCACTGGCTGCCATCTGCGACCTCGCCGAAAAGTACGGCGCCATGGTGATGGTGGACGATTCCCACGCGGTGGGCTTCATGGGGGCAACCGGCGCGGGCACCCCGGAGCATGCAGGGGTTTCGGACCGGGTGGACATCTACACGGGAACCTTCGGCAAAGCCCTGGGCGGGGCGTCCGGCGGCTACGTGTCCGCCCGCGGCGAGATCGTGGCCATGCTGCGGCAAAAGGCACGGCCGTACCTGTTTTCCAACTCGCTGGCTCCCGCCATTGTTGCGGCGACGGTCAAGGCGCTCGACCTCGTGGAGAATTCGGCGGAACTGCGGCGCCAGTTGTTCGAGAACGCCGCACTGTTCCGCCGCAGGATGACCGAGGAAGGCTTCGACCTGCTCCCGGGCGAGCATGCGATCGTGCCGGTCATGTTTGGTGACGCGGTGATGGCCGCCAAGGTGGCTGACCGCATGCTGCAGCACGGCGTGTTTGTCACCGCTTTCAGCTTCCCCGTGGTCCCGCGCGGTGCCGCCCGGATCCGGGTGCAGTTGTCCGCGGCGCATTCAGCGGACGACGTCGAAGCATGCGTTCGTGCCTTCGTCGCCAGCCGTGCCGGGGCAGCAGCCTAAAGGGGAGCGCCGGAGGACTTCCAGCCAGGCAGGAGTTCCTGCGGGCCCTATCTCTGCGAGGATGGACCGATGGCAGCACATTACGATGTCCTGATCGTTGGCGGCGGCATTGCCGGCCTGTCCCTGGCGTCCGCATTGGCGGGGCGTTGCAGCGTGGCGCTGGTGGAGGCGGAGCAGGAGCTGGCGTACCACACGTCCTCCCGTTCCGCCCGCCAGCTTATCCCCAGCTACGGACCTCCCGTGGTGCAGGAACTCACCGTCCGGACCCTTGAATTGCTCGCGGCCCGCGATCAGGAACTGCCGGAACCGGTCCTGACGCCGCGCAGTTTCATGCTGATCGGCTCCGAGCCGGAGGTGGCTTCCGAGGCCAGCGGACACATGCAGCCGATCACAGTCGACCGTGCCCTCGAGCTGTGTCCAGCCCTCCTGCCGGGAACGTTCACCGCGGCCGGGCTGGACACCGGTTCCTTCGGCTGCAATGCACCGGTCCTGTTGGAAGACCACCGCAAGAGTGCGCTCGCCGCTGGGGCGGACATCATTGCGGGTGCCCGCGTCCATTCGGCCCAGCGGCTGGGTTCGGGATGGCAGGTGGGTGCCGGAGCCGAGGGATTTGAGGCCGGCGTCCTGGTCAACGCGGCGGGTGCCTGGGCCGACGAGCTCGCCGTGATCAGCGGCGTCGAGAAGCTGGGCCTCCAGCCGTACCGGCGCACTGCGGCGATTGCCGCCGTCGAACGCCCTCTGCCTGAAGGCAGTCCCATGGTGGCGGCAGCGGACAATACGTTCTACTTCCGCCGGGACGGTGACGATGTGCTGATTTCGCCGTCGGAATCAGTGCCGAGTGGTCCGGAGGACGCGCGGCCGCGGCCCGGCGATGTGGAACGCCTGGTGGAGAAGCTGAACTCCATCACCGGCCTCGGGATCACCCACATCAGGAGGGCCTGGACGGGCCTGCGCACCGAAGCGGCCGACGGGGTACCTGTGGCGGGGTTCGACGCGGAAGCAGCCGGGTTCTATTGGCTTGCGGGGCAGGGCGGCTACGGCTTCCAGACTTCCGCGGCCCTGGCGGAGCTGGCGGCCACCCAGATCCTTGCCGGACAATCCGGACGCGGCGACACAGGCGGGGCGGGTCCGGAATCCCGGACAGCGCACGCACTGGCTGCCACCCGCTGGTCCATCCGACGCTGAAGAATGGTCCCATGAGCACCCTGATCACCAATATCGCCGAGCTGATGACGCAGGACCTTGAACACCGGATCCTGAAGGACGCCGCGGTAGTGGTTGAGGGGGAGCGCATCTCGTGGGTCGGCGCTGCGGCTGACGCACCCGCCGCGGACGACGCCGTCGATGCCGGCGGAAGGGCCATGCTGCCGGGGTGGGTGGACTCCCACAGCCACTTGCTGTTTGCCGGGGACCGCACGGCAGAGTTCGAAGCCCGGATGGCGGGCGAATCGTACGCGGCCGGCGGCATCGCCGTCACCATGAATGCCACCAGGGCCACGTCCGATTTTGATCTCACGCGGCTGGCGATGGGCCGGGTAGCCGAGGCCCTCTCGCAGGGAACCACCTACCTGGAGACGAAGACCGGATACGGCCTTGACATCGAAAACGAGGCCAGAAGCGCCCGGATCGCTTCCACGGTGGCAGACCAGGTGACCTTCCTCGGGGCGCACCTGGTTCCTGCCGGCCAGGACCCGGAGACCTACACGGACCTGGTCTGTGGTCCGATGCTCGCCGCCGTCAGGCCCTATGTCCAATGGGCCGACGTTTTCTGCGAGGAAGGCGCCTTCACTGCCGAGCAGTCGCGCCGCGTCCTGCTGGCCTGCCGGGCTGCGGGGCTGGGGCTGCGCGTGCACGGCAACCAGCTGGGCGAGGGGCCGGGTGTGCAACTTGCCGTTGAGCTTGGCGCCGCCAGCGTGGACCACGTCAACTACCTTTCCGCGCAGGACGTAAAGGCGCTGGCGGCCTCGTGGTCGGGGTGGGACCCCACAGCCGGAACGGGCGAGCGGGGCACCGTGGCCACCTGCCTGCCCGCTTGCGACCTTTCCACCCGCCAGCCGCTGGCCCCCGCCCGGGCCCTCCTGGATGCGGGAGTCCAGGTGGCGTTGGCCTCCAACTGCAATCCCGGCACGTCGTACACCAGTTCCATGGCGTTTTGCGTCACCACCGCCGTCCTCCAGATGCACCTGAGCGTGCACGAAGCCGTACGTGCTGCCACCTACGGCGGTGCGCTGGCGTTGCACAAGGAAAGTGGGCGCGACGCGGACGGTGAACGCGCCGTGGGGTCGATCGCCGTCGGGCACCGGGCCGACCTGCAACTGCTGAACGCCCCTTCCGCCACGCACCTCGCTTACCGCCCCGGCATGCCGTTGACGTACGCTGTGTGGCGGGCCGGAGTGCGGACGCGGTAAATATCTCCGGATTGATGATTGTTCTTGATTGTTTGCCCTGGGTTATAATCAGGAAACGTCATCCGGGTGTGGTGGCTGGTGTATCGAAAGGCCTCTGCATGACGCGCACTGACCGGCTGACGGCAATTCTTGACCTGCTGGCCAAGACCGGGCAAGTGGAAGTTGACGAGATCGTCAGCACCCTCAATGTTTCTCCGGCCACTGCCCGCCGCGACCTGGACAGCCTCGCCAAGCGGCGGCTGCTGACCCGAACCCGCGGCGGCGCAACCACCGGCGCCCTGGCCTACGACCTGCCCGGACGTTACAACCGTGACGACCACGCAGAGGCCAAGGAACAAATCGCGCAGTGCGCGTCGGCCTTGATCCGGCCCGGAGCGGTCATTGGCCTGTGCGGGGGAACCACCAGCACGGCGCTCGCGCAGATTCTGGCGACCCGGGAAGACCTCAACGCCCCGTCCAACCAGCCAACCCTCACCGTGGTCACCAATGCCATCAACATTGCCGGCCAGCTGGCGGTGCGGCCCAACATCAAGGTGATGGTCACCGGGGGCATCCTCAACCCGCGCTCCTACGAGCTGGTGGGACCGTACACGGACATCATCATGCAAAAAGTGGTGCTCGACATCGCGTTCATCGGCGTCAATGGCATCGATCCCGAAGTGGGGCCAACCAACACCGGCGAAGGGGAGGCCTCAGTCAACGCCCTGCTCGCCAGCCGGGCCCGCGTTTCCTACGTCCTGGCCGACTCCTCCAAAGTGGGTGTGCGGGCCTTCGCCACCATGGACGGCTACGACTTCACCCGGCTCATCACCGATTCCGGCATCTCTGCGCGCGACAAGGCGGCTTTCGAAGCCCGAGGCACGGAAGTGATCATCACTCCCGCCTGACTCGCGCGGTGTCTGATTTCCCGCCTGGCTCGCGCGGTGTCTGATTTCCCGCCTGACTCGCGCGGCCTCTGGTTTCCCGCCTGGCTCCTCGGCGTCGCCAAGGCTTATGGCCCACACGGCCGTTCCATCAGCCCGGATCCAGAAACTGAAGGCAAGATGGGAACATGCTGGTTCCCTCCCGCCGTCGCCTGCGGCTCGAAGTCTGGATCGTCCTGGGCCTGTCCCTCGGCCAGTCGGCTGTCTACTCTGTGGTGCAGCTGCTGGACAAAATGACCCGTGCGCCGCTGGCGGAGGGCACCTCCACGCTGAACCGGTCGCAGAGCACGCGGGAGTACTTCGACCTGACCTACCAGCTGCTTGACATCATCTTTGCGCTGGTTCCCGTGCTGCTGGTGCTCTACTTCCTCACGGACCAGCGCCAGGCTGCCCCCGGCGAGGCCGGTCAATCGGGTTCTGCGTTCCGGAAACTTGGGTTCAACTTTGCACGGCCTGGAAGGGACCTGCTGCAGGGGCTGGGGCTGGCCGCCCTGATCGGGATACCGTCGCTGGGGCTGTACGCTGCCGGCCGTGCGTTGGGCATCACGACGGCGATCATCCCCAGCGCGCTGGACGCCTACTGGTGGACGGTGCCAGTCCTGATCCTGTCAGCCATCAGGCACGCCGTCCTGGAAGAAGTTATTGTGGTGGGTTACCTCATGGACCGCTTCGGCAAATTCGGTTGGAGCACACCTCTCGCTATCGCCGTCAGTTCCCTGCTGCGTGGCAGCTACCACCTGTACCAGGGCTTCGGGCCGTTCATTGGCAACGCGATCATGGGTGTGGTTTTCGCGTGGCTGTACACCCGAACCCGACGCGTCATGCCGCTGGTCATCGCCCACGCCCTGCTGGATATCGTGGCTTTCGTCGGCTTCAGCCTCTTTGGCAAGGCCGTGGGGCTGGGGTAGGAGTCTCAGGCCGTCTTCGCCGCCGGCAGCCCCTGCGGAAGGTGTTGACCTCTGGGTTGGTAGTCGTGGATCGTTTGCAGCGTGAGCACTGGGTTGATATGCGTGACTAGCCACTTAGGTGTGCGACGCCGGCTGTTGCCAATCGGCTTGTGGGTCGGCAGGCAACCGGAATGGCCCGGCGAAGAAGTCGTCCCACAGGGGATCCTGCGAGGAAAGCTCATCCGGGTCCAGGAGGTGGTTGCCTTGTGGTTCCTCGGGTGGCGGGTCCGGCCATGTGGGCATCCCGGCGATGAGTTGCTGGAAGTGCAGTTCCTCCAACTGCCATTCCGGGTGCGGCAGTGCTGAAGTATCCGGCGTGGCCGTCATCTCCGGTGAAGTTGTGGGGCTCGGCGGGGCGCCCATCTCATTTAGCCCCGCGTCAACTTTCACCGGCAGGGTTGCTGGTGGCCAGTGGGTTGGTTCGGGGTCTGGTTGTTCGGGTTTGTAGTGGCGGCCGGTGGGTGAGGTCCAGCCGGGTGGCTCATTCGTTGTTGCGGGGGTTGGTATCCAGGGGCGGGCGTGTTTGAGCCGGTGATGTTTGGGGCAGAGTTGGCCCAGGTTCCGGACATCCGTTTGGCCGCCGTTCTGCCAGGCGGTGAGGTGGTCGGTGTCGTTGTCCGCGGTGCGGTTGGTGCAGCCGGGGAAGGTGCATTTGCCGTCGCGCATCCTGATCCACTTCTTGATGGTCTCGGGCAGCCGGTAGCGGATGCGGCCGATCTCCAGGGGCGCCCCGTCGCGGGGGTCGACGAGGACCCGGTAGAACGATTTTGCCCCGCCCGCGACCAGCTTCCGTGCCATGGAGGCCGGGATCGGGCCAAACCCGTCCAGCACCGCTGGCTCATCCGTGAGGCCAAGCAACGAGAAGACCGGGACCATGACCAGGACATCGGCCCGCGGAACGGGAACGGCGCCAAGCCCGCCAGCGGTCCCCGCACCCTCGGTGCTGCCGCTGTCGCTGGTGCTCGCGGCGCCGAGGAGCAGGGAGGCGGCGACGTCGGCGCGGAGCTGGGTGAGGGTCCGCTCTTCCGTAGGGCCCTGCAAACCGCGGGCGGTGGCGGTGCTCCGGTTCCAGATTGCGCACGCGGTATCGCCAGGAAGGCGGAGCGAGACCCAGGCCATGCCGTCCCGGTCCGGGCTAAATTCCATCCGCCGACCAGCCACCCCCTTCGCATGCCGCTTCTCCAGGGTTTCGGGGTGGTGGCGTTCCCGCCACCCACGGACCTTGACCCGGAACCGGGACGGAACGAGCTCACCAGGGGCGGCACCGCGGGCCGGGTTGGGGGCGTCAGGGTCGAAGAAGTGCGCCACCAGAGACGCCGCGCCCTCGGAGGTGAGGCCTTCGGTTTCGTCGGCGACGATGCGTGCGTGCTGCCACGAAATGTCCCCAGCGGACAACGCCCTGAACACCGGCGGCAGGGAACAGACCTGCCGTGCCTGCTCCACCAAGGCCCCAGCGGCCCCGGAGCTGATGGTCAGGACCGCGGCGATCTCCTCCACCCCGACATCTCCGCGAACGTGCGCTCATGCACCGGGGCGTCGGGTGCAGTCATGGCCTGCTGGAACTCGACGGCGTCGGCAGCGTCCCGCACCTGCCCGGCCATGAGGCGCGCCGCCAGCCGGGAGCGAATTTCCAGCCGCTCCAGCCGGATCTCGTACCGCCGCTGCAATGCGTCCACTTCAGCATCAGCGTGAGCGCCGGAAGCCAGAAGAGCATCTTCGAGGTCCAGCGCATCCAGGGCAGCAATAGAGGCAGCAATACCCTCCACCGCCACTGCTTCACCGCTGCTTCCCATACCCACATCATCCAACGAGGGTCTGACATTCAAAGCCGAGGCGTTGGGTTCGGTGCCTCTTCCAGGGAATTCAGGGGTCCACTCTTGTGATCCTTAAGAGATGCCAAATGACGCTTAAAAGAATTCGGCCGCCATCGGGTGGTGACGCCGTTGTCACCACCCGATGGCGGCCGAAGCTGTTTGGGCGCAGGCCCATAGGAGCCCTCTCCGGAGATACGCCGGAGAGCGGGGGCGGAGGATCAGATAGTGACGGCCCCGTTTGCGGTTTCAAACGTGACGGACAGAATGCCGGGGGTGCCGTGCGGGGCTACCCACTCGACCGCAACGTCCTCAAGCGGCTTCTCCACCGGCTCGCCCAGCCACTCGGTCACCCGCGACGCGGAGCCGGCAATGGTCAGGCAGCTCATCTTGAGGTTGCTCTCGTAGGCGTTGGACGGGTGCAGGGACGGGTCGCCTTCCCACTTGAGCATGTAGGGGACCTGGGGGTCTGCAATGAGGCCCAGGATGCCAATCTGCTTCCAAACGAGTTCGCGGCCGTCCGGGAACTTGCGGTTGCCGTTCACGGCGGCGCGGCCCAGGCGTTCCTCGAACGGGGCGAGGTCGTCCACTTCGACGCACCATCCCATCCAGCCGCCGCCCGCTGCGGAACGGGCACGCACTGCCTGTCCGAACGGTGCCTTATCCGAAGCCGGGTGGTCCAAAACCTCCACAACTTCGAGGTATTTGTGCCCGGCGAGGGGGATGATCATATTCCGGGTGCCGAACCGGGGGTGGACCCCGCCCTTCACTGCCTCAACGCCGAGGGCAGTTGAAATACGTTCGGTAGTGGCCGCGAGGCCATCGTGTTCACAGGCGTAAGAGACGTGATCCATGCGCATGGCAACATCTTGGCACTTTGTGATCAGGCTCTCAGCTAAGGGCATCCTTACTTGGATTTTCGCCTCCGGCCGTGGTCAAAGTCCGGCCCTGGAACCCGGCCTAACCGGCGACGTAGTAGCCGGAGGTGTCGGCGATGACGTGGACGGTGCCGCTGGAGTTGTTGGTCAGGGCGATGGCCGCGACGGCCCGCTGGGCGCCAACAACGGAAGACCATGTTCGTCACAATGCTGTCCCCGCCCGCAGCGATGTTCCTACACTGGGCGCAGGTCATGAGCGCCAGCGACAAGCCCCGGCTCGCTGGCCGGCAACCCTCCATCCGCGGTGGGGTGCCCCGGGTGAGGACCAGACTGTCCGGCAATAGCCGGAAGTAAGCGCGGCCCGTGGTGCTCCCAGCATGCCGGGCCCATGTCATAGGAGACTGCGATGTCCAACGGATGGTCCTTCGAAACCCGCCAGATCCACGCAGGCCAGGAGCCTGACAGTGCCACCGGTGCCCGCGCACTGCCCATCTACCAGACCACGTCTTTCGTGTTCCCGAGCGCCGAGAGCGCAGCCAACCGTTTTGCCCTGGCTGAACTGGCACCGATCTACACCCGCATCGGCAACCCCACCCAGGATGCTGTGGAGCAGCGGATCGCCAGCCTCGAAGGTGGCCTCGCCGCTTTGCTGCTGAGCTCCGGCCAGGCCGCCGAGACCTTCGCGGTCCTGAATATCGCAGAGGCCGGGGACCACATCGTGGCCAGCCCCAGCCTGTACGGCGGCACGTACAACCTGTTTGCCCACACCCTCAAGAAGTTCGGCATTTCGGTCACCTTCGTGGAGGATCCGGACAATCTGGACCAGTGGCGCGACGCCGTCCAGCCCAACACCAAGCTCTTCTTCGGTGAAGTGGTGTCCAATCCCCGCCAGGACGTCCTGGATATCGAAGGCATCTCCGAGGTGGCCCACCAGGCCGGTGTGCCCCTGATCGTGGACAACACCCTCTCGACCCCCTACCTGATCCGGCCGCTGGAATGGGGCGCGGACATCGTGATCCACTCCGCCACCAAGTACCTGGGCGGCCACGGCTCCGCCATCGCCGGCGTCATCGTCGACTCCGGCAAGTTCGACTTCGGCAAGGAGCCCGAACGGTTCCCCGGCTTCAACACCCCGGACCCCACCTACAACGGACTGGTCTACGCCCGGGACCTTGGCGAAGGCGGCGCATTGGGCGCCAACCTCTCCTACATTCTCAAGGCGCGTGTCCAGCTGCTGCGCGACCTCGGCTCGGCCGTCTCCCCGTTCAACGCCTTCCTGATTTCCCAAGGCCTGGAAACGCTGAGCCTGCGGGTGGAACGGCATGTTTCCAACGCCACGGAAGTGGCGCGTTGGCTGGAGGCAAGGGACGACGTCGAATCCGTCGCCTACGCGGGGCTGCCGTCCAGCCCCTGGTACGAACGAGGCCGCACGTACGGCCCCAAGGGGACCGGCGCCGTCGTCGCCTTCAACCTGGCCGGGGGCGCGGAGGCGGGCAAGCGCTTCGTCGACGCCCTTGAACTGCACTCCCACGTGGCCAACATCGGTGACGTGCGGTCCCTTGTCATCCACCCGGCGTCGACCACCCACAGCCAGCTCTCGCCCGAGCAGCAGGTGGTGGCCGGGGTCAATCCCGGGCTGGTCAGGCTGTCGGTCGGCCTGGAGCACATCGACGACATCCTGGCCGACCTCGAAGCCGGTTTCCGCGCGGCCAAGGGCGCCGCTGACGCCTGATTGGCAGCACGCGGCGGCACCGCCGGCCGGCAACGCCGGGAAGTCACAACCAGTCACACTCTTGGCCTGGGGTGGGGGGTGTTTCGTACACTCGAACCAGGTCATGAGTGCCAGTGACAGCCCCGGCTTGCTGGCCGGCAACCCTCCTTCCGCGGTGGGGTGCCCCGGGTGAAGACCTGGCCTGCCGGTCAAATGACGGCAGGCAAGCGCGTAGAAGAGGTCTTGCCATGACGGTTACCGTCGCCCGTACCACCATTCCCGAACACGGAGTTGTCCGCTACGCCTCCATTGGAGGACTCGAGCTGGAGGGCGGCGGCTACCTGCCGGATGTCACGCTGGCTTACGAAACCTGGGGCACGCTGAATGCGGACGGCAGCAACGCCATCCTGATCGAGCATGCCCTGACCGGCAGCACCCACGTGACGCGCGGCGACACCGACGAAGAGGGCTGGTGGGAACAGCTGGCCGGTCCCGGCGCTCCCGTGGATACCGACCGTTTCTTCGTGGTGTCCATCAACATCGTGGGCGGTTGCTACGGATCCACGGGACCGTCCTCGCCAGCCCCGGACGGAGCGCCGTGGGGGTCACGGTTCCCGCTGGTCACGCTGCGGGACAGCACTGTTGCGGAGGCCCGGCTGGCGGATCAGCTGGGCATCGGGAGCTGGTACGCCGTCCTTGGCGGTTCCATGGGCGGCGCCCGCGCCCTGGAGTGGGCCGTGACCTACCCCGACCGCGTGCAGCGCTGCGCCGTCATCTCCGTCGGGGCTGCCAGCACGGCCGAACAGATCGCTTTCGCCCAGGCCCAGACCCTGGCCATCCGCCAGGACCCGAACTTCAACGGCGGCGACTACTACGGCGGCCCGTGCCCGGAAGACGGACTGGCCCTGGCCCGGCGCATCGCCCACATCACATACCGGTCCGCCGCGGAACTGGAAGGGCGGTTCGGCCGGGAACCCCAGGCGCCGGAGTCGCCCCTGCGCGGCGGATTACTGGCAAACCGCGGCCGCTACCAGGTGGAAAGCTACCTGGACCACCAAGGCAGCAAGCTCGTCCGGCGCTTCGACGCAAACAGCTACATCGCCCTCACCGAGGCGCTGATGAGCCACGACATCTGCCGGGGACGGGGGCCACTGGCCGAAACACTGGCATCCTCCACCGCCCGGTTCTTCGTCGCCGCCGTGGACTCCGACAGGCTCTACTTCCCGTCCCAGTCCCGCGAATTGGCGCACGCGCTGCCCGGCGAGGTCGACGTACATATGATCCAGGCACCAATAGGCCACGACGGCTTCCTGACCGAGATCGGACAGCTGGGACACCAGCTCCGGACCGCGTTCCTGGTCTAGCGGCGCTTGCCGGCCCCCGGCCGCTGGGTGCCGCCCACCATTCGGCGCCCACCGCGGGGCTGCCGACGCGGCGGAGGCCCACAGTGCAGGCGCCCCGGATGCAAAGTACGGCATGACCTGTCCGTGGTGGACGGCTCCCGGGTCCGGCCGCTTCCGATGGCACTGGGCCAGGAGGCCGCGGGGCGGGTGGTATCCGTGGGCAGCGGCGTTGCCGATGTGTCCATAGGAGACCACGTTGTGCTGGTCTTCGTGCCCAGCTGCGGCCACTGCCGGGCGTGCCGGTCCGGAAGGCCCGCGCTCTGCCCCCGCGCAGCGGAGACCAACGGTTCCGGTGACCTGCTGCACGGGCCGGCCCTGCTGCGCTCGCCCGCGGGGGAGCGCATCAACCATCACCTGGGCGTCTCGGCCTTTGCCGATTATGCGGTGGTTGCGCGGGAATCGGTGGTGGTAATTGACGACGACGTCCCGGACACAGTTGCGGCGATGTTTGGTTGCGCCGTGCTCACCGGAATGGGGGCTGTGCTTAGTACCGCGGGCGTCAGTCCCGGACAGTCCGTGGCAGTCTTTGGCCTCGGAGCAGTGGGCTTGTCCGCAGTCATGGCGGGCCGGCTCGCCGGGGCAGCCGGCGTGATCGCCATCGATCCGAATCCGGGCAAGCACCAGTTGGCCCTGGATGCCGGCGCCACAGCCGTGGGAACACCGGCGGACGCGGCCCTGCTGATTGAAGAGGCCGCCGGAGACAGTGTGGACGTTGCCGTCGAGGCGGTCGGCTCGCCCGGCGTGATCGCCACGTGCCTGGCACTGGTGACGCGGGGCGGTGCGGTTGTCTCGGTGGGCCTGCCGCATCCGTCCGCCGAACTGACGGTTCCCGCGCTGCAGTTCGCGGGGGCGGGCAAGCGCCTCCTGGGCTCCTGCATTGGGTGACGCAGTGCCCGGCCGCGACATCCCGAAATACCTTGGCTACTGGCGGGAGGGCAGGCTTCCGGTCGAACTGCTGCATACCGACATCCGGCCGCTCACGGAGATCAACGAGGGACTGGATGCGCTGGCTTCCGGGCAAGTGGTCAGGCGGCTTTTCCGTGCCTGAGGCGTGGCGGAGTCGGGCAGTCAGCCGTTCATGATCTCGCCGCGGCGCTTCATATAGGCCTCCATGGACAGTTCGCCGTTGCTGTACTGCTGGTCCAGTTCTGCGAGTTTCCGGGCACGGAATCCCTGGGGCGCTCCCGACGGGGGAGTGGCCGGACCCGACGGCGGGCCGGCCGGCGGCTGGCCGGGACCCTGCTGCTGGCCAAAGCCTTGCTGCTGGCCGGGGAACTGCTGGAACGGAGGCTGCTGCTGGAAGGGCGGTTCCTGCGGAGCGCCGTACCGGGGGTCCGGCATGGGCGGCTGCCCATACTGGTAGGGCAGTGGCTGGGAATCGTCGGCAGGCCGGGGCTGGCGGAAACCGCCGGACAAGTAGTCCTGCTGGGTGTAGCCGTCGCGGGGCTGGTTGCTCTGCGGCCCTGCGGACCCGGGAAACCGGCCCGGGTACTGCCCGGGCCCCGGGAAGCCGCCGGGCCCGTACTGCCCGGGCCCCGGCAAGCCTTGGTCCCGGTCCCGCCGCGCCATGGATCGCCGGTACATCCGCATGGCCATGGGGACAACGAAGGACAGGATGATGATCCACAAAAACAAACTGCTCACGGTGCCGCGCCTCTCGAAGGTTGTCCTTCCAGCCTAACCCCGGGCGGTGCTACCGGCGGCTGGGCTCCGAGGTTCCCAGCGGACCCTCACCGGATCCCAACGGAACGCCCGGGCCGAAGGCGGGACCCGCCGTCGGCCGTTTTGCCGTGATGCCGTCACCGGAGGACTGGTGCCGCAGCCGGCGCAGTACCCAGGGCACGAAGTATTCGCGCGCCCACACCAGGTCCCCGGTCCTTGCCTCGCGCCAGGTCCGGGGCGGCAGCGCCTTGGGCTGGAGCGGTTCCAGCGAGTGCTCCACGTTCAGCGAGTCCAGCACCATGGCCGCGATGGTGTGGTGGCCCAGCGGTGAGAAGTGCAGCCTGTCCTGGTCCCACATTTGTGGATCGCTCAGCTGCCGGAGGGACCACATGTCCGCAATGACGGCGTCATGCCGGGCCGCGACGGTCCGCAGGTTCTCGTTGTAGATGGCCACCTTGCTCCGGATCCTGCCCAGGACCGAGGAACCGGTGTCCGGACCGTTGAACAGGACCACGGTGGCGCCGCCCATGGACAGGATCTGGACCACGGAATCGAGCTTTTCGGCCAGTGCGTCGGGGTCGCCGCCCGGACGGATCAGGTCGTTGCCGCCGGCGGACAGGGTGACCAGGTCCGGCTTCAGCTCCAAGGCCGGAGCCAGCTGCTGGTCCACGATCTGCTGCAGGAGCCGGCCGCGGACGGCCAGGTTGGCGTAGGCGAAGTCCGGCTTGGTGCGGCCCAGTTCTTCGGCCACCCTGTCGGCCCAGCCGCGGTGGCCGCCGGGGCTTGAGGGCTCGGGGTCGCCGATGCCCTCGGTGAAGGAATCGCCCATCGCCACGTACCGGTTCCAGGGGTGGGAACCGGGGTGCACGGACGGGGTCTGGATGGCACTTGCGTCAGTCACTGTCCTATCCTGCCTTCCGCTTCACTGGCTACGCCAACGTAGGTTGTTACTTTCCGGTAACTGTAAGAATGGAAACCATGACTGACGCCGAAGTATTTCCCGCTCCCGTTGTCCTGTGGTCCCATCACGAAGACCAGCGTGCCGGCAAGCCGCTGCTGGTGCTGCTGCACGGCTACGGCGCGAACGAGCAGGACCTGTTCAGCCTGGCCGATATGCTTCCCGGGGACTTCGCGGTGGCATCCGTCCGGGCGCCGATCGCCATGGGACCCGGCTTCACCTGGTTCCCCCTCACGGCCTCCATCGACTACTCCCTGGACCGGGTCAAGGCGGCTTCGGCGTACGTCCTGGAATGGATCGACACCATCAGGGAAGGCCACCCCTCCGTCTCACTGCTGGGCTTCTCCATGGGCATGGCCATGGCCACCACTCTCCTGCGCCAGCGCCCCACGGACTTCGCAGCCGTCGTCGGACTCTCAGGCTTCGTGGTGGACGCCGTCGGCGACCCCACCTTCAGGGACGCCGAACTGGACGGAACCGTCCCCATGTTCTGGGGCCGGGACCAGCAGGACCCGGTGATCACCGAGGACAAGATCGAGTTCACCATGGGCTGGGTGCGCAAGCACGTCAAGCTCACCAAGGTGCTCTACACCGGCATGTGGCACGGCATCAACCAGCAGGAGATCGGGCACGTGGGGGAGTTCCTCACCCATGAGGTCCTGAACAAGTAGGCGTACGACGGCGGCGTTTTAGTCCCGGCGGCCGTTTCCAAGGTGCAAGTTACCGGGTGCCGGCCGGGTCTGCTTCGGTGCAGCAGCCGGGCGGCCCGGGGTCAGTCCGCTTCGGGCGCCACCACTCGGACGGTCTGGCCGTTGACGGTGACGGTGTCGCCATTGTGCAGCTGGCGTCCGCGGCGGTCTTCGATTTCGCCGTTGACCTTGACCAGCCCGTTCTTGATGAGCTCCGTTGCCTCCACACCGTCCTCCACGAGGTTGGCAAGCTTCAACAGCTGGCCCAGCCGGATCATGTTGTCGCGGATGGGGACGTCGTCAATGGGGTTGCTCATACAGCAATAATGCCTGAACTAAGGTGGATTCAATGACCTCCCCTTCACGCCTGCCGGTGCTCGCAGGCCTGCCCTTGGCCGTGGGTTCCGGCCTTGCCATTCCCGTCCAGGGGCGCATCAACGGGGCGCTCGGTGCCCGGCTCAATGACGGAATCGCCACAGCCGTGGTGAGTTTCAGCACAGGCCTGCTGCTGATGATCCTGATCTCCCTGGTCCTGCCGCGCGGCCGTGCCGGTCTGGCGAGCATTCTCCCGGCCGTCCGTACCCGCGCTTTTCCGCGCATCTATGTGCTGGCCGGTGCCATCGGCGCGCTGTTCGTTTTTGCCCAGTCGTTTACCGTCGGCCTTCTTGGGGTGGCCCTCTTTACCGTCGCCACCGTCACCGGGCAGACCGTGAGCGGGTTGCTCGTGGACCGGCTGGGGATCGGGCCGGCCGGGAAGAAATCCGTCACGGGAATCCGCATCATCGGTTGCGTCCTGACCATCGCCGCCGTCGCCTGGGCAGTGTCGCCGCGGTTCAGCGGAGCGGGGGCCGGCAGCGATGCCGGCCCGGGTGCGTTGCTCGTTCCGCTGCTGCTGCCGGTGGCGGCAGGGTTCCTCATGAGCTTCCAGCAGGCCATGAACGGCACCGCCACGGTCCACTACGGCACCCCCATCGCGGCCACGCTGGTCAACTTCGTGGCCGGCACAATCGTGCTGTGGGCAGCGTTCGCCGTGAAGCTCGCCGTGGCCGGGCCGGGCAATCCGTTGCCCGCCGACTGGTGGTACTACCTGGGCGGTCCCATGGGCTGCGTCTTCATCGGCTTGGGCGCCCTCCTGGTCCGCAGCCTCGGCGTGCTGGTCACCGGGCTGGGCATGATCGCCGGCCAGCTGCTGGGCTCGCTGGCCCTGGACCTGGTGCTGCCCGCGCCGGGCACCGTCGTCGCCCCCGCCACCGTCCTGGGGACCCTGCTCACGCTCGGTGCCATTATCCTGGCAACCCTGCCCTGGCCGCGGGGCGCGCTGCGCAGGCAGCGGCCGGTACGCTAGGACACAAGCTTTCCCACGTCTTCCTTCATCCGCCCTGACGCGCTGGCCACTGTGCTCACGCACAAAGCAGCCGGGGCCCGACAACCCGCGGACCGCACCCAGCGGCCCTGTAGAAATTGGAGTTATCCCATGGCAGCAAAATCCGTCCTCGACCAGGTCATTTCCCTCTCCAAGCGGAGGGGCTTCGTGTTCCAGGCCGGTGAGATCTACGGGGGCTCGCGTTCTGCCTGGGACTACGGACCCCTGGGCGCGGAACTGAAGGAAAACATCAAGCGCCAGTGGTGGCAGTCCATGGTCCGCGGCCGCGAGGACGTGGTGGGCCTTGACTCTTCCGTGATCCTGCCCCGCCAGGTATGGGAAGCCTCCGGCCACGTCGAGGTCTTCTCCGATCCCCTGGTGGAGTGCCTTTCCTGCCACAAGCGCTACCGTGCGGACCACCTCGAGGAAGAGTACGAGGAAAAGAAGGGCCGCCCGGCCGAAAACGGCCTGAAGGACATTGCCTGCGCCAACTGCGGCACCCGCGGCCAGTGGACCGAGCCGCAGGAGTTCTCCGGCCTGCTCAAGACCTACCTGGGACCGGTGGCCAGCGAGGAAGGCCTGCACTACCTGCGCCCCGAAACCGCCCAGGGCATCTTCGTGAACTTCAACAACGTCCTCACCACGTCGCGGAAGAAGCCGCCGTTCGGCATCGGCCAGATCGGCAAGTCCTTCCGCAACGAGATCACCCCCGGCAACTTCATCTTCCGCACCCGCGAGTTCGAGCAGATGGAAATGGAGTTCTTCGTCGAGCCCGGCACGGATGAAGAGTGGCACAAATACTGGATGAACGAGCGCATGGCCTGGTACACGGGCCTGGGCATCCGCGAGGAGAACCTGCGCTTCTTTGAGCACCCCAAGGAGAAGCTCAGCCACTACTCCAAGGGCACCACGGACATCGAGTACCGCTTCGGTTTCCAGGGCTCGGAGTGGGGCGAGCTGGAAGGCATCGCCAACCGGACCGACTTTGACCTCTCCACCCACGCGAAGGCCTCCGGCACGGACCTGAGCTACTTCAACCAGGCCACCAACGAGCGCTACACCCCGTACGTGATCGAACCCGCCGCCGGCCTGACCCGCTCCTTCATGGCGTTCCTGGTGGACGCCTACACCGAGGATGAGGCCCCCAACGCCAAGGGCGGCGTGGACGTCCGCACCGTGCTGAAGCTGGACCCGCGCCTGGCCCCGGTCAAGGCCGCCGTGCTGCCGCTGAGCCGCAACGAAGACCTGTCGCCGAAGGCCAAGACCCTGGGCGCCCAGCTGCGCAAGAACTGGAATATCGACTTCGACGACGCCGGCGCAATCGGCCGCCGCTACCGCCGCCAGGATGAGATCGGCACCCCGTTCTGCATCACCGTGGACTTCGACACCCTCGAGGACCAGGCCGTCACCATCCGCGAGCGGGACACCATGAGCCAGGAACGAGTTTCCCTGGACAAGGTGGAGGGTTACCTGGCCGCACGGCTGATCGGCGCCTGAGCATGGCCATCGAATACCGTCCATGGCGCGACGGCGATGACCTTGCGCTCTTGGAAATCTGGGGTGACCCCGACACCGGGGAGGCCCGCCAGTTCCGCGGCGCCCTGGCGCTGTCCTCCAACGGCCGGGACGGCACGCCGTGGCGCCGCTGCATCGTGGCCGAGGACGTCATTGACGGCGTCGGCATCCCGGTGGCAGCCGGCGTCGCCTACGAGGCGTCCCTGCACCCCGAACGGCTCTGGACCTACATCGAGGTGGCCCGCGACCACCGCCGCGCCGGCATCGGGGCCAGCCTCCTGACCATGCTGCGGCGCGAAGCCGAAAACGCGCCGTCGGGCGTCACCAAGCTCCGCGCCAAAGTGGAGCCCGGCACGGCCGGCGCCGCATTCGCCGAAGCGTTCGGGCTGGAACCCATCCAGCGTTCGCGCCTGGTGGTCGTGGAGCCGGGCGCCCTCCGGCTCCCCGTCTTCCCGGCCAAGGACGGCGAGGGTGCGGCCGGCGGCGAGGACGCCGGCTCCGACGTCGTCATGGACCTGGCCACGGGATCGGTCGAGCTCACCGACGTGGTGGGCCGGTACTACACATCCATCCACGACTGGGACTCACCCGGGGTCCTGTCCATGGGGCAGGTGCAGAAGCTCTTCCTTGACGAGCTCACCGGCGCCCACGGCGCCATAGTGCTGCGGGCCCAGCCGGAATCGGCCTTCGGAGCGGGAGTGGCGCCGAGCAAGAAGGGCCGCATCCGGGCTTTCGCCGTCAGCTACGCTGCCCCGGCCGACCCGGACGCCGCGCCGGGGACCGAGGCCGCGGGGCCCGACACGCCGACGGACGTTTTCGTGGGGCATGAGCCGGCACTGTCCGCCGGGGATGCTGCCGAGGCCGTGCGGGACATGCTCGCCCTCATCGCGTACCAGCACCCGGTGATGCTGGAACTGGACGACTCCATGACCGCCCTGCGCGCCGCCGTCGAACCCCTCCTGGAGTCCGGCAAGGCGCGCCTCGCGGCGGCGGAAACCCTGGTGGTCTCCGACTAATCAAGGTTGGCCCGCCCTTCCGGCGGCCAAGACAGCGCCAGGTGTCGTCGTGACCTGCACGGCGAGACCTGGCGCTTACCTGGTTTGGCGGGAACCACGACGACGGCCCGCGGCGGCGTCCGCAGCGTCCAGGAGTTGCCGCTCGGCATCCGAGGGAGCGCCGCCGCCCAGGTGCGCCGGCATCCACCACGCCCCGGGCTCCGGCTGGCGCGGAAAGCCTGCGGTGCACCGATCGATCCCGGCCTGGAGCGTGCGGCGCAGCCCCTCTGTGGCTTCCTCCACGTCAACGTCACGCGGAAAGACGATCGGCTCTCCCACTTCAAGCCGCACTGGCGCCCGCCAGCTGCGCCGAAGGGAGAATCCGTGGCCGCGGGTCATCACCCGGTGCGCGCCCCAGACCGAAACCGGAATGACCGGGACGCCGGCCTCCGCCGCCATCCGCACGGCACCGGTCCGGCACTCGCGGACCGTGAAGCTGCGGCTCACCCCGGCCTCCGGGAAGACCGCGAGGTACTCGCCGGACCGCAACTTGGCCACCGCGGCGTCGTAGGCGTCTGAACGGTCCGTATATCCCACCACCACATGGCCGCTGGCGCTGATGGCGGGGCCGGCCAGCCAGTGGTCCGCGGCGCCTTGATGGATCAGGAACCGCAACTGGGCGCGGGTGTGCCGCCACAGGAGCAGTTCGACCACCGCAAAGTCCACATAGCCGAAGTGCGTGATGGCGAAGACGGCTCCCTTCCCGGCGGACGCCTGGCGGAAGGGGCCGGCGCCGGGTTCCTTCGCGGGCAGGTGTTCCAGGCCCGTGGCCACGATGTCCAGCCGGAAGGCCCAACGCAGGAACTGCCCGGTGCGGACGATGACCCGGTAGAAGCGGTCGTTGGGCGGGGGACGCCAAGGCATCGGGACCGCGCCTAGAGGGTGACGTGCACGGACGATTCCGGCAGCAGCTGCGTGAAGGCCCTGGACGGCCGCACGGCGGCGCCCGTGCTCTCGGCGAACGACTTGATCACGAACCCGGAGGCCAGCGTTTGCCACACCCTGACCTTGCGGAGCATGAAGTGCCCGACGCCCTTAAGGGATACGTACTGCATGCTTGCCGCCTCCGCGGTGGCGCGGCGGGAAAACGCCAGTGACTGCTTGGGGCTGGTCATGTGGTCAGTGGTTCCGTGCACGATCAGCACCTTCCTTCCGGCCACCGGGGCGGACGGGGTTTCCGGGCTCAGCCACGGCGCAAGGGCCACCACGGCCTCCACCTGGGGGTGGTCGGCGGCGCAGACGGCGGTCAGGCCGCCCATCGAGTGGCCCAGCAGGAAGATCGGGACGCCGGGGTGGCGTTCTTCGATCTGCCGGAGCGCCCACCGTGCGTCCTGCAGCGGGGTCATGTCAGGGCCGTTCCAGCCGCGGACGCTGTTGCGCAGCGACCAGACTGCCAGCCCGTGCTTCCTGCCGGCACGGTGCAGGTTACGGGCGAACGGGACCATCCTGGCCGGGCTCAGGTGCCGGGCCTCCACCGGGTCGCGGCTGTGGGCCCTGCCCCCGTGCAGGACCAGGACAACGCCCTTGGTGGCGCCGGATGCCTCAAGGATGCTCAGTGCTGGCTGGTGCAGGGAAGCTGCACGAGCCTGTCCGGCCTGTTCTCCGCCGCTGTTCCCCGTCCCGCGGGTATCGGTTCCATGTGTCCCACCGTTATCCATGCTGGTTCCTCCCCATCCGATGGTCCATTTATAAACCCTATGGCGCCGCACGTAGAGTACAAGCCATGAGGTTGTACTGCTGATGGGCGCCGGTCACTCCCACACTTCCGGGAGCCATTCGGAGCCGAACCCCCAAGCGATGGCTGCCCGCAGCAAGGCGAACCGCATCCTGGCGGCGGTCCTCATCCCGTTGGCGCTGCTCACCCTGGCCGGGATGGCCGCGCTGTGGCCCTCCGGCAGCAAGGAAGGAATCACGCTCGCCAACCCGTACTCCACCGCTCCCGGCGTGACATTCGATACGGGAACCATCCAAAGCGTGGTCACCGGGAACTGCATGCAGGGGACAAGCCCGCAGGGCAGCGGACAGCAAGGAACCGGCCAGCAAACCCCACCCGGCCAGCAAGCCGGCCAGCAGGGAACGGGCCAGGATTCCGGCGGGCAGGCTCCCCGGCAGGGCTCGGACTGCACATTCGCCTTCACGGAGCCGGACAAGGGCGGAAGCCCGGTCAAGGTGGTCATCAACCCGGATGTGGCCTCCTCGCACGGGGTCAAGCCAGGGGACCAGATCCGGTACCTGAACCTCTCAAGCGCCCAGGGGGCCGCCGGGGCACAGGGCTCGCCGGCCTACATCTTCGTGGACTTCGTCCGCACCCTGCCGATTGTCCTGCTCGCCGTGCTCTACGCCGCAGTGGTCATCGCCGTCGCCCGGTGGCGCGGGCTGCGCGCCCTGATCGGACTCGTCGGTGCCTACTTCGTCCTGGCCAATTTCCTCCTCCCGGGCCTGGTGGAGGGCAAACCACCCCTGCTGCTGACCCTCGTGGGCTCCACCGTGATCATGATCGGGGTCCTCTATTTCGCCCACGGATTCTCGGCGAGGACGTCCACGGCATTGTTGGGCACCATCTTCGGCCTGGGCATCACGTCGCTCTTGGCCGCCTGGGCCACCGACGCCGCCAACCTCGCCGGCGTCGGCAGCCACGACGCCGCCACCCTGGTGAACACCTCGGCAAACATCTCCATCTCCGGCGTGATCCTGTGCGGGCTCATCATTTCGGGCCTGGGCGTCCTGAACGACGTCACCATCACCCAGTCCTCGGCCGTGTGGGAGCTCTACGAGCTGGCACCGGCCAGCAGCGCCAGGAAGCTGTTCACCTCCGCCATGCGGATCGGCCGCGACCACATCGCCTCCACCGTCTACACCATCGCCTTCGCCTACGCGGGGGCCGCGCTTCCCATCCTGATCATCGTGATGCTTTACGACCGGCCCCTGATGGATACGCTCACCAGTTCGGAACTGTCCGAAGAAGTCATCCGCACGCTGGTGGGCTCCATCGGCCTGGTCCTGGCCATCCCGGTCACTACCCTGATCGCCGTGCTCGTGGTCAAGGCCACCGGCATCAAGGCAGCGGACGGCCGCGCCGGGGGCGTACAGCACGACGACGGCCACGTCCACGCCGAGGACGTGGCGGACACCGGGGCGCTCGCCGCAGCCGCGCTGGGGGAACGCAGCCGGCGAGCCGGCGTCGAACCCGTGCCCGAACCCACCACCCGCCGGGGCCGGCGGGCAGAGCGCGGCTGACCGGAACCCCGGCAACCCGGCAAACCGCCCCGTAGGGCGCGGGACCCCCCTCAAACCTCCCTCCGGCACGGCCGGAAACCCCCGATTTGCCCGGCTTTGCAACAATGGACAGGTGACTGTTGCAGCAACCCCTCCTGCCCCCAAGCTGGAACTCCCGCCCCTGAAGCTGGGACCCATCACCGTTGACACCCCGGTGATCCTGGCGCCCATGGCCGGCATCACCAACTCCGCCTTCCGCAGGCTCTGCCGTGAATACGGCGGCGGCATGTACGTGGCGGAGATGGTCACGTCCCGCGCGCTGGTGGAGCGGACCCCTGAATCGCTGCGCATCATTTCGCACGACGACGACGAGAAGGTCCGTTCGGTCCAGCTGTACGGCGTGGATCCGGGCACGGTCGGCGCCGCCGTGCGGATGCTGGTGGAGGAAGACCGGGCGGACCACATCGACCTCAACTTCGGCTGCCCGGTCCCCAAGGTCACCCGCCGCGGCGGCGGGTCCGCCCTGCCGTGGAAGACCGACCTCTTCACCGCGATCGTGCAGACCGCCGTCAAAGAAGCCTCCAAAGGCAACATCCCGTTGACCATCAAGATGCGCAAGGGCATCGATGATGACCACCTGACGTACCTCGACGCCGGCCGCATCGCCCGCGACTCCGGCGTGGCCGCCGTCGCGCTGCACGGCCGCACGGCCGCCCAGTTCTACTCCGGCAAGGCGGACTGGTCCGCCATCGCCCGGCTCCGCGAAGCCCTGCCGGACATCCCGGTGCTGGGCAACGGCGATATCTGGTCAGCAGAGGACGCCGTCCGGATGGTCCGCGAAACCGGCGTGGACGGCGTGGTGGTGGGCCGCGGCTGCCAGGGGCGCCCGTGGCTTTTCGGGGACCTGCAGGCAGCGTTCGAAGGCAGCGACGTCCGGCACCGGCCCAACCTGCGCCAGGTGGCGGAGGGCGTCTACCGGCACGCGGAACTGATGGTGGAGACCTTCGGTGACGAAGGCAAGGCGCTCCGTGAAATCCGCAAGCACATCGCCTGGTACTTCAAGGGCTACGTGGTGGGGGGCGAGCTGCGCACCCGGCTGGCCCTGGTGACCAGCCTGGAGGTGCTGCGGGACACCCTCGCGGAGCTTGACCTGGACTCGCCGTACCCCGGGGTGGATGCAGAGGGCCCGCGCGGCCGCGCCGGCTCCCCGAAACGGCCTGCCTTGCCCAAGGACTGGCTCGAGTCCCGCGCCCTGAACGAGCACCAGTCCCGGGACATCGCCGCTGCCGAACTGGATGTTTCCGGTGGCTGAGGCCCCCTTGAGTACCCCGGTCGCCGAAACCCCGGCGCCCGGCACCCCCACCGCGGCCCTCGCGTTGCCCGGCTACGACCTGCACGATTCCGCCCGCTGGGTGGAGGAGCCGCCCAAGAACACGTACCGTTCCGACTTCGAGCGGGACCGCGCCCGGGTGCTGCACTCCTCGGCGCTGCGCCGGCTGGGCGCCAAAACCCAGGTGGTGGCCCCGGATACGGACGACTTCGTCCGCACCCGGCTCACGCACAGCCTGGAGGTGGCGCAGGTGGGCCGCGAGCTGGGCAGGGCCCTTGGCTGCGACCCCGATGTGGTGGACACGGCCTGCCTGAGCCACGACCTCGGCCACCCGCCGTTCGGACACAACGGCGAATCGGCCCTGAACGAGGTGGCGCACGCGATCGGCGGGTTCGAGGGCAACGCCCAGACGCTCCGCCTGCTCACCCGGCTCGAGCCGAAGGTGCTCACGGCTGACGGCCATCCGGCCGGACTGAACCTCACCCGCGCGAGCCTCGACGCGGCGTCGAAATACCCGTGGTCTGCCTTGGACGCCCCGGTGATCCACGGCCAACGGACCAGTAAGTTCGGCGCCTACGAGGACGATCTGCCCATCTTCAGCTGGATCCGCGAAGGTGCCCCGGAGCGACGGTCGTGCCTGGAAGCCCAGGTAATGGACCTTGCGGACGACATCTCCTACTCGGTGCACGACGTGGAGGACGCGATCGTTGCCGGCCATTTCCAGCTGCGCTGGCTGGACAACCCGGACCACCGCGCCCGTGTAGTGGGGTACGCCAAGCAGTGGTACCTGCCGCACAACGATCCCGCCGCGATCGACGCCGCCCTGGCCCGGCTTGAGGCCACGGACGTGTGGGTGCGCGAGGCGGACGGCAGCCGCAAGTCGATGGGGGCCCTGAAGAACATGACCAGCCAGTTGATCGGCAGGTTCTGCCAGAGCGCCCTGGAAACCACCCGCGCCGTCTACGGGCCGGAAAACCTGACCCGATACAGCGCCGAACTCATGGTGCCGGATGAGACGGTCATGGAGATCGCGGTCATGAAGGGCCTCGCCACCACGTTCGTGATGACCACCGAACACCGGCAGCCCATCTACGAACGCCAGCGCGAAGTGCTCCACGCCCTGGTCACAGCCCTCAGCGCCACGGGGGACCGGCACCTGGAACCGATGTTCGCCGCGGACTGGCGGGATGCGGCCGACGACGGGGCACGGCTCAGGGTGGTCATCGACCAGGTGGCGTCCCTCACGGACGGCTCGGCGCTGGCCATGTACGAGCGCCTGGTGGGGAGCCTGCCTTCGCTCTGGTAGCCGTGACGGCCTTGGTGGACCCTGGGAACTCCCGCCCGATCAACAGCTTGCTCAAAGAGTTTCCACAGGAATGAGGGGCAAGATAGGGGAAAAGGCAGGCCGTTAAGAGCACCGGGAGCAGGTCATGAGTACTCGCAGCAGGGGCAAGCGCCTCGCCACCGGGATTACCGTGGCGGTGGGCGTGGGCAGCGTCGCAGTTGCCGGCGTCAGCGCGGCCGCCGTGTACGCCGCCACGCCTTCCGTGATCGCCAGGACCACACCCGCAACCAGCACCGGCACCCAGGGCAGTACGCCGAAATCGGGCGGGTCCACCAGTTCCGGCAGCGACGGCTCCGGAAGCCGGCAGGACGGCACGCGCCGTTCCAAGAGCTACGGCAGCACCACGCCGGTCCAACCCGGCAACGGCAGCAAGGTCCACGGCAGGTCCTCGGGGTCCTGACATGAACGCTCCTGACACGCTCGGTTCCGGCATGAACGGTTCCGGCATGGCCGGCAGCTCGACGGCGGAACGCGGGACGGCGGCGCAATCCAGCTGGACGGTCTGGGAGCTTGAGGCTTTCGTCACCGTCACCGACGCCGGTTTCCTGGCGGACGCGGAAGAGATCGTCCGCTACGTGGTGGCCGCCGTCGACGCCGCCTGCAGCCGTTTCCGCAGCGACTCGGAACTCATGAGCCTCCAGCCCTGGATGGCGCAGGGCGTCATGGTCAGCCCGATGTTCCGGCTGCTCCTGCAGCGGGCCCTGGACGCCGCGGCGATGACCGGCGGCGACGTCGACCCCACCCTCGGAGCGGACCTCGCCGCCCTGGGCCACGGCCCGAAGGGGAACGGCACGGCAGGGCTCCGCAGCGTGCCGGTGCAGGCACTGGCGAACGCACCGGTGCGAACTCCCGCACCGCCGTCGGCTGCAACCCCGGAAAATCCGGTGCCGCGGGCACCCGGCTGGACCAGGCTGGGCCTGGACTCCATGACCTTGACCGTGCCGGCCGAACTCCGGCTGGACCTGGGCGCCACAGCCAAGGCGGTGGCGGCGGACCTCGCTGCCGCCGAAGTGCACCAGCGGCTGGGCTGCGGGGTCCTGGTGGGGCTGGGGGGAGACCTGGCCAGCGCAGGACAGGCGCCGCAGGTGGACGGCAAACCCGGCCAGTGGCAGATCCTGGTGCAGGACCTTCCCGCCGACCCCGCCCAACACATCTCCCTGGCGCCCGGATACGCCCTGGCCACGTCCAGCACCCAAAAGCGCCGCTGGAAGCACCAGGGAGCCGACGTCCACCACATCCTTGACCCGCGCTTCGGGCTCCCGGCCGAGCCCGTCTGGCGTTCTGTGACAGTTGCCGCGCCAACGTGCCTGGAAGCCAACGCCTACAGCACGGCCGCCATTGTCCGCGGTCACGCAGCCGTGGACTGGTTCCGCGCAGAAGACACCGCGGCCCGGCTCGTGGACAGCCGCGGCCGGATTGTCACCACCGGCGGCTGGCCGGCTGAAAGCCCCGGCCCCGCCGGCAGCGGTTCCACCCCAGCGGACGCGCACAACCAGGCAGCCGGCCCCGGCGCCGCAGGGGGTGCCCGCCATGGATGAGGCAATGTGGGCCTTCGGCCGGGTCAGCGGCTTCATCTCCTTGGCGCTGTTCACCGCTTCCGTGCTGCTGGGAATCCTCAACAGGTCCGGCCGCCCGTTGATGGTGGTGCCGCGGTTCTCCATCAGCCTCCTGCACCGGAACATCGCCCTGCTCGCTGCCGTCTTCCTGGGGCTCCACGTGGGCTCCCTGCTGCTGGACTCCTTTGCCAAGCTGAACCCGGTGGATATCGTGGTGCCGTTCCTGGGCTCCTTCCAACCGTTCTGGCAGGGCCTTGGGACGGTGGCCCTGGACCTGGTCCTGGCCGTGGTGGTGACGGGGTTGCTGCGGCACAGGATCGGGCAGCGGGCCTTCAAGGCAGTCCATTGGCTCAGCTATGGCGTCTGGCCGGTGGCCATGGCGCACGCCCTCGGAAACGGCACCGATGCCTCCAGCGGCTGGTTCCTGCTGCTTGCCGCGGCATCCGCAGTGGCCGTGGCCGCAGCGATGCTGTGGCGGCTGTCCCCGACATTTCTTGAAACCTCGACTGCCAGGCAAGGAAACCTCCCGTGAGCCAAGCCCGAGACACCTGCCAGCCGGCGCCTCCGGCCGCGGCACGGCAGGAACCGCGCCTCCTCGCGGCCGGCCCGGACGCCGGCTGGGACCAGCACCTGGACACTTTCGGGCCCCTGGACGCGGACGTCGCCGCACCAGGGTTGCTTGACGCACTTGCAGCGTCGGGGCTGACCGGCCGGGGCGGGGCCGCGTTCGAAACGTGGCGCAAGGTGACCGCGACGGCGGAGTCGGGCCGGAAGGGGCTGTTTCCGTCCCGTCCGGTGCTGATCGCCAACGGCGCCGAGGGCGAACCACTGAGCTTCAAGGACCGGACCCTCCTCACCCATGCACCGCACCTGGTCATCGACGGGCTGCTAACCCTGGCATCAGCCCTGGGCGGGGCAAGCATGTACGTGTACGCGCCGGCAGCCGGACTTCCCCGCGTCCGGCAGGCCCTCGCCGGGCGTCCCGGCACCAAACGGGTCCGCGTCGTGGAAGCACCCGAAACGTTCATCTCCGGCGAGTCGAGCGCCGTCGTCAACATGATTGCCACCGGAACGGCGGTGCCCCTTGACCAACGCCGGCGTCTCAGCGAGTCCGGCCTGAATGGCCGCCCCACGCTGGTGGTGAACGTCGAAACCCTGGCGCAGGTTGCCCTGATCGCCCGCTACGGGGCGCACTGGTTCCGCGAAGCGGGGACAGCGGCGGATCCGGGGACGCGGCTGGTGTCCGTCTCCGGGCCCGCCCCGGTCAGGGACGTGGTGCTGGAGGTGCCGGGCGGGGTGGAGCTGTCCGCAGTCCTCAAGGAAGCGGGGATGGATCCGGCTCCCTTGTCCGCCGTCCTGGTGGGCGGCTATCACGGCCGCTGGGTACGGCCCGCTGCCCATGTGCTCTCACCGGTGGGGCCGGTGGCCGGGACGGCGCGGCCCGGGGCAGGCGTGATCCATGCGCTTGATCCGAACTCCTGCGGCATCCAGGCGACCGCCCGGATCCTCACCTACCTCGCCAACGAATCCGCCAGGCAATGCGGACCCTGCATGTTCGGCCTGCCGGCCATGGCGTCCGTCCTCAACCGGATCGCGGGAGGGGAACGCAATCCCCGCCTCGCCTCCGAACTTGACCGCCTGGGGAGGCTGGTCTCCGGACGCGGGGCGTGCCGCCATCCGGAGGGCACCACCGGGCTGGTCAGCAGCGCCCTTGAGGTCTTCGCGGCGGACTTCCGTGCCCACCTCGCCGGCTACTGCGCGGCCCCGGGAGGGGTGGCGGCATGACCACCATCCTTCACATCGACTGGACCAGCTGTGACGGCCGCGGCCTCTGTACGGAACTGCTTCCCGGCGTGCTGGACCGGGATGACTGGGGCTACCCGGTGGCGCGCGGGAAGGCGGGCCGCGACCGGACGGATGTTCCGCTGCGGGACGCGGACCGGGAAGCCGCGCAGGAGGCTGTGTTCCTCTGCCCCAAGCTGGCCCTGAGCCTCCAGGAACGGACGGGGCCCGCACGCGAAAGCCGGAAGCCTGGCCGGTGACACTAAGATTGCTGTGTGGCTGGGCTGATTAAACGTGAAGATATCGACGAAGTACGCCAGCGCACGGACATCAAGGAAGTTGTTGACGGCTACGTCACGCTCAAAGGCGCCGGGCTGGGAACCTTCAAGGGTCTGTGCCCCTTCCACGACGAGCGCTCGCCGTCCTTCACCGTCCGCCCCCAGGTAGGCCGGTACCACTGCTTTGGCTGCGGCGAGGACGGAGACGTCATCGCCTTCGTCCAAAAGCAGGACCACAGCTCCTTCCACGAAGCGGTGGAAAAGCTTGCCGCCCGGATCGGCTACGAGCTGCGCTACGAGGACGGTGGAACCGGGCCCAACCGGGAAGAAGTGGGGCGGCGGCAGCGGCTGCTGGACGCCCACAAGATCGCCGACGAGTTCTTCCGCGCCCAGCTGCTCACGCCCGGTGCCGCCGAGGCCCGGAACTTCCTGCACGGCAGGGGCTTCGACCGGGCCGCAGCCGAACACTTCGGCTGCGGATACGCCCCCCAGGGCTGGGACGCGCTCCTGAAGCACCTCCGGGGCCGCGGCTTCACCGACGCCGAGCTGAAGCTCACCGGCATGTTCTCAGAGGGCAACCGCGGAATCTACGACCGCTTCCGGGGCCGCCTCATCTGGCCCATCAAGGACATCGCCGGCGACACCATCGGCTTCGGGGCCCGCAAGCTCTACGAGGACGACCAAGGCCCCAAATACCTCAACACCCCCGAAACCACGCTCTACAAGAAGTCCCAGGTCCTGTACGGAATCGACCTCGCCAAGCGCAGCATCGCCAAGGACCGCCAACTGGTGGTGGTGGAGGGCTACACCGACGTGATGGCCTGCCACTTGGCCGGAATAACGACGGCGGTGGCCACCTGTGGCACGGCGTTCGGCACCGAGCACATCAAGATCGCCCGCCGGCTGTTGTCCGACGACGGCACCGGGGGAGAAGTGGTGTTCACCTTCGACGGGGACGCCGCCGGTCAGAAAGCGGCCCTGCGGGCCTTCGAGGAAGACCAGCGCTTCACGGCCCAGACCTACGTGGCCGTGGAACCCACCGGGGCCGATCCCTGCGACCTGCGCCTGAGCCGCGGCGACGAAGCCGTGCACGCCCTCATCCAGTCCCGCCGGCCGCTGTTTGAATTCGCCATCCGCACCACGTTGAAGCAGTTCAACCTGGACACCGTGGAGGGCCGGGTACAGGGCCTGAAAGCCTCCGTGCCCGTGGTGGCCGCCATCCGGGACGCCTCCACCCGGACGGGCTACTGCCAGGCGCTGACCGGCTGGCTGGGCATGCCGGACCCCAACGAGGTGCTTCGCCTGGTTACGGCGGCCGTGAAACGGGGGGACACGGCACGTCCGGCCGCCCCGGGCCAGCAGCAGGCCGGCAACCCCGCCCAGCCGGGTGCCGCCCGGCCCGGCGGCCCCGGCGTTGCTGCCGGGCCGTCGTCGGGCGCTGTCCCTTCTTTCCACCGACCGGACCCGCGGGATCCCGTGGCCTCGATGGAACGCCAGGCCCTGGAGGTGGCGCTCCAGCAGCCGGCGTTGCTGGCCGGCGCCGTCTGGGACCGCTTCGCTGCCGCCCGGTTCGCCACGCCCGCCTTCCAGGCCGTCCACGACGCCATGCGCGCCAGCGGCCCGGGGCAGGCGGCCGGTGATCCGGTGCGCTGGGTGGAACACGTGATGCATGAAGTTCCGGAACCCCTCCGGCCGCTGGTCTCGGAGCTGGCCGTGGTGCCGCTGCCAGCCCATACGGAGGAAGCCGTGCTGAAGTACTGCCGCGACATCCTGTCCCGCCTGTTCGAACTGCAGATCACCCGGGTCAAGGCAGAGAAGATGGGGCAGCTGCAGCGGCTCGATCCCGCTGCGGATCCGGAAACCTACCAGCGGCTCAACCGCGAACTGATGATGCTGGAAATGGAACGCCGGGCCCTGCGCGCCGAGGCGTAGCGGCACTCAGGCGGGTGGCCGGGCCGGGCAGCGTCCCGATTTCGTTTCCGCCGCAGGTGTTTGCTAGGCTAATACCCGCTTCATTCCTCCTTAGCTCAATTGGCAGAGCATTCGACTGTTAATCGAAGGGTTGCTGGTTCAAGTCCAGCAGGAGGAGCGCCCAGTCCCCGTTCCGGCCTCCGGAACGGGGACTTTTCTTTGCCGGAGGGGCTGTTTGGGCCCGGAAAACCGCCGATTTCCCTTGGGCCGGAATCCTTTGCTAATGTCATACCTGCTTCATTCCTCCTTAGCTCAATTGGCAGAGCATTCGACTGTTAATCGAAGGGTTGCTGGTTCAAGTCCAGCAGGAGGAGCGCAACGGAAAATCCCTGTTCCTCCAGCTGGAGGAACAGGGATTTTTTCTTTCCGCGGGCACAGGTTTAACGCAGTCACAGGTTTAGACGAAGTCCATTTCCACCTGCAGGAATCTTTCGGCCTCCGCGATCGCCGCGTTGAAGGCCTCGTTTTCCGTAGGCGACCTCCGGGGCTGGCGCGGGTTCCATTCGTGCGGTGCCGAGTGGATGCGGACAAAGCCGGCATCCGGCGGGGCGTAGAAAATCCCGAACCGCTGCACCGGCCACTCCGGCGAGGTCTCAGGAGCCACCAGCAGGGCCGCGTTGAAGGCGGGATTGAACCACTGGGCGATGGGACGGCGGCGGTCCTCGGTGAACAGCCCCGCGGCGTAGAGCGCCGCTGACTGCTGCCCGGCCTGGGCACACAGACGCTCCCACCACAGTGGCAGGATCCGGGCGTCGCACCGTTGCCATGTGGCCGGAAGTGGCGGTTGGTTCTGCCAGTTGGGCACGGCAACATTTTATCGCGCGAAGGCGCAGTAAGGCAGGGAGCCGCGGCCCCCGCCAGGCCCGCCAGTCAGCGCCGTTTCCGGGAACCCGGGTTGATCCGGTACAGCAGCGCGGCGCCGGCCAGCGTCCCCAGGATGATGCCCCAGGCCGGGTTGCCCAGGGCCCGGCCGGCAAAATAGCCGACGACGGCGCCAAGCACGGCTCCCAGGAAGAGTCCCCGTCCGTTGCGGTGCGGTTTCCGGCTCATCGGGCGCCTTTACTGGTCGACTTTTAGTGGATCGACGGGACCGTGCGCGGGCGGACAACCAGCCACAGGGCCGCGATAGCCAGCAGGATGCACGCGGCCTGGACCGAACCCATGGGTGCCGCGCTGGTAATGCCGAGCCAGCCCACCACGGGGGAGATCAGTCCGGCCATGAGGAACGTGGCCGCACCCAGCAGTGACGCCGCCGTCCCCGCCTGGGCCGCATGGCCGGCAAGTGCCAGCACCTGGACGCAGGGGAACATGAAACCCGTACCCATGATGTAGAACCACAGCGGGATCATCACCCCCCAAAGCCCCAGGCCCACGCGGTCGAACACGACAATCAGCAGGGCCATCAGGAACATCCAGGCCGTGGCGCAGGCCAGGATCCACTGCGGCGGGACAATCCGGATCAGGCGCGAACTGGTTTGCACGCCGGCCACGATGCCCAGGGAGTTGATGCCAAAGAGCAGCCCGTACTGCTGGGCGGAGAACCCGAACACGTCCTGGAACAGGAAGGGCGACGCCGACAAGTAGGTGAAGAGGCCGCCAAAATTGAACCCGGCCACCATGAGCAGTCCCACGAAGATCCGGTCGCTGAAGAGTGCTTTGTACCGCTGCCGGGCCGTCATGCCGCTTTGGCCCCGTTTCTCCGGCGGAAGCGTCTCGCGCACCAGGAGCAGCGCGGCAACGATGACCAGGGTTCCGTAACTGGCCAGGAACACGAAGATCCCGGGCCAGGGCATCACCAGCAGCAGCTGGGAGCCGATCACGGGTGCCAGGATGGGCGCCAGGCCGTTGACCAGGGCCATCCGGGAGAACATCCGCACCATGGCGTACCCGGAGAAAAGGTCACGCACCATGGCCATGGCCACCACGCCGCCTCCGGCGGCGCCGACCCCCATCAGCACCCGGAAAATCCCCAGTGTGGTGATGTCCGCGGACAGGGCCGCACCCACGGATGCGGCGATATGCAGGGCGGTGGCAAGGATCAGGGGAATCCTGCGGCCAAACTTGTCGCTGAAGGGCCCCACCACCAGCTGCCCGAACGCAAAGCCCACGGTGGTTCCGGCCAGGGTCAGCTGCACCTGTGCTTCTGTCACGCCGAGGCTTGCCTCCAGCGCCGGAAAGGCCGGCAGGTAAAGGTCGATCGTAAATGGACCCAAGGCAGTCAGGGCGCCCAGGAGGAGGATGTACAGCAGCTTCCGGCGGCGGGTCAGCAGGTCGCCTGGATTGGGGGCATTGGTCACGGTCACCAATCCTAGGCCCGGCCGGTTAGGATTTGCAGCGTTGTAGGCCGCGCCGCCCGGCAAGCCCCGGAGTTCGCCCTGAACCTGAATGATAGTTTGGGTGGCGTGGACTGTGCGGCTGCACATTTCCACAGCACAACGGATGCATTATCGACCCAGACGACCAGTAAGGCGGAACCGATGAGTGGACGTCACAGCGGGCGCACCAGTCCCGGATTGCGCATCACCGCGCTGCCCGGGACGGCAAGACTCCTTTTCCGGTTGGCCCCCCGCCAGCTCAACGACGAGATCGCCTTCGCCAAGATCGAACTCAAGCGCAAGGGCATCCAGGTGGGGGTGGCGGCAGCCTTCTTCGCCATCGCCCTGGTCTTCGTGGCGTTCCTGGTGGTGGGCCTGATTGTCGCCGCCATCATGGGCCTGGCCACCATCATGCCCGCCTGGCTGGCAGCGCTCCTGGTGTCCGCCGCCTTCCTGGTCATCGCCCTGGTTGGCGGCCTGGTGGGCCTTGCCAGGTTCAAGAAAGCCATGCCGCTGATGCCGGAAGAAACTATCCGCGGCATCAAGTACGATCTCGGCGTCGCCCGCGAAGGATCCGCCTTCAACCCCGCCGTCCTGGATCCGGACAGCCCGGAAGCAAAGGCCGCGAAGGCTGCCAAGGCCGAGGCCGCCGCCAAGGCGAAGGCTGGGAAGGAAGCCAAGGCCGCCCAGCACGACCAGGAGTTCCCGCACGCTTCCGAACCGGAGCTGGTGCGCCGGCTCAGCCAGCGCCGCCACCACCTCACCGAGGTCCGGGATGAACTCGGCACGGAGTTGGACTTCAAGACGCAGGCCCGGTACCTGCTGGCCGCCGCCCGGGTCAAAGCCCGGGAGGGCCAGGTGCTCGCCGCCCGCGGCGCGGACGCGGCAGGACAGCGGTTTGCGGAAGTGGCAGAATCCGCGGACCTGGCCCGGCGCTGGAGGCCGCTGGCCGCCCTCGCAGCTGCCGGCGCCGTCCTGGTGGTCCTGCTCCGGAGGCTTCTCCGCTCCAACCAGGCCTGAACAGGCCTGTAACGCACAACCGAAAGACCGCGCTGCGGCGCACCAGCAAGGAGAGGGGGACGGGTGAGGTTCATTGGTGCAGGCGCCCGCCCCGGCCACCCCCTGGTGGACCACGACCGCATGTTCACCATCCCCAACCTGCTCACTGTGGTGCGGTTCATGGGCGTTCCGCTCTTCATCTGGCTTGTCCTGGCCCAAAGGGAGTACGGAGCCGGGGTGATCGTCCTGGTGGTCATGGCCGGAACGGACTGGATTGACGGGTACATTGCCCGCCGTTTTGACCAAGCCTCCAAGCTCGGCCGAGTCCTCGATCCCATTGCGGACCGGCTGGCACTGCTTGCCGTGGCTGTCACCCTGGTGATCGCCGGCGTCGTGCACTGGCTCTACCTCGCCGCACTGGTGGTCCCGGACGCGATCCTGCTGGTCCTGACGCTTTTCCTCTTCCACGGCCATCCCGACCTCCCGGTCAGCGTCGTGGGCAAGGTCAGGACCGGGCTCCTCCTCCTGGGAACGCCGCTGCTGCTCCTGTCCCGCCTGGACACCGGTTTCGCCGGTCAACTCCTGGCCGCCGCCTGGGTGGTGCTGGGCCTGGGCCTGGTGGGCCACTGGATTGCCGCCTACAACTATTTTTGGGCCATGCTGCGCAAAGGCCGTGAAGTGGAGCAACACAACGGCGGTAACGGCTGATGGTGTGGATCGCCGTCGCCCTGGCGGTCCTTGGCGCCTTCTGCCTGGCCCTCGGTGCCCAACGGCAGGGGAGCGCCGTCAAGGCCGATACCGGCGGCCTCGCGCTGAGCTCCAACGGTTTCCTCCGCCTGCTGCGCAACCCCCGCTGGGTGTTCGGGCTCCTGTTGTTGTGCCTGGGCATGGCCATGAACGCCGTCGCCCTGGTGTCAGCCCCGCTGACCGTGGTGCAGCCCATTGGCGCCATTGCCCTGGTGATCACCACGGTGGTCAATGCCCGGGACCAGGACCTCACCATCAACCGTGCCACGGCGGTTTCCATAGCGGCCTGCGTCACGGGATCGGCGCTCTTTGTCCTCCTTGCGGTCAACGTCACCCAGGAAAGCCACCACGTCAGCCTCGCAGACGAGCTGACCATCGTGCTGCTGCTTGCCCTCGCGGTGGGCTTGTTCGGCACGCTGGCGGTAACGTTCAAGCACCGCATGAACGCCTTCGTCTACATCCTTGGCGCCGGTATCCTGTTCGGCTTCGTGGCGGTCCTGACCCGGATCATCGGCAAGCACCTGCTGGACCCCAACGGGCTGTTCCTGCTGAACGTGCAGTGGTACTCGGTGGTGGCCATCATCGCTGCCGGCGGCCTGGGCTCCTGGTTTGTCCAGAGCGCGTACTCCACCGGCCCTCCGGACCTGGTGATTGCCGGACTTACGGTGGTCGACCCCATGGTTGGCATAGCCATCGGCATCATCATCCTGGGCGAACTCCGCCCCGACGTCCACGCGGTCATGGCCATCGCGATGGGAACGGCGGCGTGCCTTGCTATCGTTGGGGTTATCGCCCTCTCCCGGCACCACCCGGAGGTCACCAAGCGCAAGAAGGACGCGCGGAAGGCCGCCGGCAAAACGACCCAATAGCCCATTCCCGCACATCCCAAGCAATCCCGCGAGGCCGTGAGCCAACTGCGCCGGCGGCCAACCGTGCAGTCAGTTCCACGCTGCCCGCACCGTGACCATCAGGAGTACTCCACATGACCACGCCAGCCGACCAGCGCCCCCTGACCATCCTGATCGCGGCGGACACCTATCCGCCGGACGTCAACGGCGCGGCCCAGTTCGGATACCGGCTGGCCAAGGGAATGACTGCCCGGGGACACAACGTCCATGTCCTGGCCTCCCGCGACAGCAAGGGAAAGAGCTTCACCGAATTCCACGGCGAAGCAACCGTGCACCGGCTCCGCTCGCACAAGGCGTTCACCCACGAGACCTTCCGCCTCTGCTTCCCCTGGGAAATCAAGGGGGAAATCAGCATGCTCTTCGACCGGGTCAAGCCGGACGTGGTGCACATCCAAAGCCACTACATGATCGGCGAGCACGTCCTCTATGAGGCCGTGAAACGCGGCATCCGGGTAGTGGCCACCAACCACTTCATGCCGGAGAACCTCAACCCGTTCCTGCCGTTCCCGCAGTGGCTGAAGGACATCATCGGGCGTGTCTCCTGGAAAGACATGGGCAAGGTCATGGGCCAGGCGGACGTCGTCACCACGCCCACGCCGCTGGCCGCCAAGGCCATGCACGAGCACGCGTTCCTGCGGAAGGTCCTGCCGCTGTCCAATGGCATCGACTCCGCCGCCTACGAGCTGCAGCCCGGTGAACACATCGAACCGCATGCCAACCCCACTGTGCTCTTTGCCGGGCGCCTCGCCGAGGAAAAACACGTTGACGTGCTCATCGAAGCAATCGGCAAGACGCCGGCGGAACTGAATGTCCACCTGGAGATCGTGGGCGGCGGCGAAGTGCGGACCGCCCTCGAGGACCTGGTGCGGCGGCTGGGCCTTGGCGGCAGAGTGAAGTTCCTGGGGCTTGCCAGCGACGACGAACTCCGCAGGGCCTACATCGCGGCCGACCTCTTCTGCATGCCCGGAACCGCCGAACTGCAGTCGCTGGTGACCCTCGAGGCGATGTCCGCCTCCACACCTGTGGTCCTGGCCGACGCCATGGCCCTGCCGCACCTGGTGCGCGATGGCGAGAACGGCTACCTCTTCACGCCCAACGACAGTGACGACCTCGCCAAGAAGATCACCCAGGTCCTGGAACTGCCCGAGGACGAACGGCGCGCCATGGGCCGGGCCAGCCGGCAGATGGTGGAGCCCCACAGCATCCAGGGCACGCTGCAGACCTTCGAGGACCTCTACCGCGGCGCCACGTACGAGGACAAAGTGGTCTGAACCCTTTCCCGGGTTTGCTAGAGTGTTTTTGCCCTGCCGGAGCGTCGCGTTTGCGCCCGCTCCCAGGGGCCGCTGGGGGCTATAGCTCAGCTGGTTAGAGCGCGGGACTCATAATCCTAAGGTCCTCGGTTCAAGTCCGAGTAGCCCTACCGCCGTGGAAAAGCCGCGGCCGACAATCCTTGTCGGCCGCGGCCTTCTTGGTTAACGGGGCACCCTCAGGTATGTTACTGACCAGTAACATACCTGCCGGCCACCGCGGCCTGGCTGCCACTGATCACCAAAGAAGGTACTGATGCCCACCTCGGCAGTTGATCCCCACGAGCTTCCCTACGCCGACGGCGACTTCTTCGCCTTCGAGCAACTCCTCTCCGACAAGGAACGGGACCGGCTGGCCGAAGTCCGGGACTTCCTGGCACGCGAGGTCCGTCCGATCGCCGTGGACTGCTGGAACCGCGGGGAGTTTCCGATGGACCTGGTGCCCAAGCTCGCCACCGTGGACCTGGTCAGCCCCGTCCGGCGGCAGGGCTACTCCAACCTGTTCGCCGGCTTGCTGCACGCCGAAGCCACGCGGGCCGACGCCTCCATCGCCACGTTCCTGGGCGTGCATGACGGGCTGTTCACCGGTTCCATCGAATTGCTGGCATCCCGGGAGCAGCAGGACGAGTGGCTGCCCGACATTTACGCACTGAAGAAGATCGGGGCCTTCGGCCTGACTGAACCGCTGGGCGGCAGCGACGTCGCCGGCGGGACGCGCACCACGGCACGCAAGGACGGCGGCCACTGGATCCTCAATGGCGCCAAGCGGTGGATCGGCAACGCCACCTTCTCTGACTGGGTGGTGGTGTACGCCCGCGACGAGGCGGACAACCAGGTCAAGGGCTTCATGGTGGACACCGCGCTGGCTGGCTTCAGTGCGACAAAAATCGAGAACAAGATATCCCTCCGAACTGTCCAGAACGCCGACATCGTCCTGGATAACGTGGCGGTACCGGAGCACTTCAAACTCGCGAACGCCAACAGCTTTCGCGACGTCAACAAAGTCCTGAAGGTTACCCGCCTGGCCGTCGCCTGGCAGGCCGTGGGACTCCAGCTGGCGGCGTTCGACGTGGCCCGCCGCTATGCGGTGGAGCGTCAGCAGTTCGGCCGTCCGCTGGCCTCCTTCCAGCTCATCCAGGACCAGCTGGTGCGGATCCTCGGCAACGCGGTCAGCTCCATGGGCATGATGGTCCGCTTGTCGCAGCTGGAGGACGCCGGCGTGGCGAAGGATGAGCAATCCGCGCTGGCCAAGGCCTTCACCACGGCCCGCATGCGGGACAGCGTGGCCCTGGGCCGCGGAATCCTTGGCGGCAACGGGATCGTGACCGACTTCGAGATGGCCAAGATCTTCGCCGACGCCGAGGCCATCTACTCCTACGAGGGCACGGCCGAGATCAACAGCTTGGTGACGGGCCGCGCTGTCACGGGTATCTCAGCCATCGTGTGATCCGCTGCCTGCTAGGGTCCTCCGGCCGGCGGGAGCAGGATGGACGGGCGCAGGTCCAGGACGAACTGCAGCGGATTGACGTACTCTTCCCCGTCCCTGACGCCCCAGTGCAGGCATTGTGAAGCAGGGCAATGTCCAGGCAGCGCCGTGCCGATCACCTCGCCGGCGCCCACCGCAGCCCCCACTGCCAGTGTGCTTTCCACCGGTTCGAAACTGCTCCGCAGGCCGTCCCCGTGGTCGATGGTGATTACGGGCCGGTCCACCACGACGCCCACGAAACTTACCGTTCCCGGCGCGGGGGAGAGGACTCCGGTGCCGCCCGCCGTGAACCCCAGGTCCACGCCGCGGTGCCCGCTGAGCCAGGGTTTTGGCGGCGGATCGAAGCTCCGGAGCACGGGCGGCCGGGGAGCCAGCGGCCAGCGCCAGGAAGGCCTGGCACCTGCCTCGGCAGCCGTCGTCGTGCTTCCCTGTTGGTGTACTCCCGGGATGCCGGCGTCTGAGGCGACGGCCGGAACGGACCTGCCCGGCGGAGGCTGCCCGGCCGAAGCCAGGGACGCCGGCAGGAGCAGGAGGGCGGCCAGCAGGACTGGTGGTTTCATGCGACCAGCATGCCCGGGGGTAAGACATGCCGGCAGGGCACGAAACGGCTATGTGGATAAGCTGCCCGGGGTGCCTGGACTGTCCGGCGCGCAGGGGCGCCTGTAGTACACTTGATGGAGCAGTTTGCTGCGCCCTCAACGCTTCCCGTCCCAGTGGTTCACCTCCGCGGTGTATGCCCCTGTCCGGGTTGTGTCGGCACATCTCATTCAGGAGTGTGGGGGAGCAGCGGCTGACTACGCGCATCCAGCCCTCCGGGAGCCAACGCCACGGCGTTGCCCATGGAGGTCCGGGGTTCCTGCGGTCAGGGCTTTGGCCCTGATGGGAAAACCGGAGGATGCCAGGAGCACGGCCCGTCCGGGCCACGCTGACCAACCGTCAACTATTGGCAGGGTAAGAAACCCCAGGGGTTTCTCATGAATGACCTGCCGGAAAATAAGGAGCGTCGGAATGCCCGTCGTAACCATGCGCCAGCTGCTTGACAGCGGCGTCCACTTTGGACACCAGACCCGCCGTTGGAACCCGAAGATGAAGCGATTCATCTTCACCGAGCGCAACGGCATCTACATCATCGACCTGCAGCAGTCGCTGTCCTACATCGACCGCGCTTACGAGTTCGTCAAGGCCACTGTTGCCCACGGCGGCACCGTGCTGTTCGTCGGCACCAAGAAGCAGGCCCAGGAAGCGATCGCAGAGCAGGCAACCCGCGTGGGCCAGCCCTACGTGAACCAGCGGTGGCTCGGCGGTATGCTGACCAACTTCCAGACCGTCGCCAAGCGCATCCAGCGCATGAAGGAACTCGAAGAGATCGACTTCGACGACGTCGCCGGTTCCGCATACACCAAGAAGGAGCTGCTGCTCCTCAAGCGTGAACTGACCAAGCTCGAGTCCAACCTCGGCGGTATCCGCAACCTGACCAAGGCTCCGTCCGTGCTCTGGGTTGTCGACACTAAGAAGGAACACCTCGCCGTTGACGAGGCCAAGAAGCTGAACATCCCGGTTGTTGCCATCCTGGACACCAACTGCGATCCCGACGAAGTCGACTTCCCGATCCCGGGCAACGACGACGCCATCCGCTCCGTGAACCTCCTGACCCGCGTTGTCGCCGACGCCGTCGCCGAGGGCCTCATCGCCCGCAACAACCGCGGCACCGGCACCACCGAAGCTCCGGAAGAGCCCCTGGCCGAATGGGAGCGCGAGCTCCTCGAAGGCAACAAGGCAGAAGCCGCTGCTGCTCCGGCCGAGAACGCCGAGGCTCCGGCCGCAGAAGCACCCGCTGCTGAGGCTCCGGCCGAAGAAGCTCCCGCTGCTGCTGAGGCTCCCGCTGCTGAGGCTCCCGCCGAAGACGCCAAGTAAGACACGTCAACCCGGATTCTCCGCGCTGTCAGCAGCCGGAGCTGCTGACAGGATGGCAGCCCACACCCGTGGGCTGCCGTCCTGTCGGTCCGTACACCACCAAACATTTCTAGACAGAGGGGTTCACATGGCGAACTACACTGCCGCGGACATCAAGGCCCTGCGCGAGCGCACCGGCGCCGGCATGATGGACGTCAAGAAGGCTCTTGACGAAGCCAACGGTGACGCCGAGAAGGCCATCGAGATCATCCGCATCAAGGGCCTGAAGGGCGCTACCAAGCGTGAAGGCCGCTCCACCGCCGAGGGCCTGGTGGCCGCAAAGGTCAGCAACGGCGTCGGCGTCATGATCGAGGTCAACTGCGAGACCGACTTCGTTGCCAAGGCTGACAAGTTCATCCAGCTGGCCGACAAGGTCCTGGCCGTCGCTGTCGAGTCCGGCGCTGCCGACCTCGAAACCCTGCTCGCCACCGACGTCGACGGCAAGCCGCTGTCCGAGGTCGTCGTCGAAGAGGGCGCCATCCTGGGCGAGAAGGTCGTGGTCCGCCGCATCTCCCGCATCGAGGGTGCAACGGTCGACGCTTACCTGCACAAGACCTCCAAGGACCTCCCGGCCCAGGTCGGCGTGCTGTTCGCCGTTGACGGTGAAGGCGAAGCCGCAGCCACCGCTGCCCACGACGTCGCCGTCCACATCGCAGCAATGGCTCCGAACTACCTCACCCGTGAGGACGTTCCCGCCGATCTCGTTGAGTCCGAGCGCCGCATCGCCGAGGAGACCGCCAAGGCTGAAGGCAAGCCCGAGGCAGCCCTCACCAAGATCGTCGAAGGCCGCGTGACGGGCTTCTACAAGGGCGAGGTCCTGGTAGACCAGGCATTCGCCAAGGACGCCAAGAAGTCCGTGGCACAGATCCTCGAAGAGGCCGGTGTCAAGGGAACTGCGTTCACGCGTTTCCGCGTCGGCTCCTAGTCGAAACTGCAAGGGGTGGCCACTTCGGTGGCCGCCCCTTTTGCATGCGCCCAATCCGCTGGAATCGCAGCGGCAAGCGCGGCCGGTTCCGAGCAGTGGACCCGGCAGGATACCCTTTTTTCAGAATCACCAACGGGAAGGCATCATGGAAGCCGTCAACACTGACATGCATTCAGAGAAGAGCAAGCGGCGGGTCCTCCTGAAGCTCTCCGGCGAGGTCTTCGGCGGCGGGAAACTGGGTGTCGACCCCGAGACCGTCCGCGACGTCGCCAAGCAGATCGCAGCGGCCGTTCCGCAGGTTGAAGTGGCCATCGTGGTGGGTGGCGGCAACTTCTTCCGCGGCGCCGAACTGTCCCAGAGCGGCATGGACCGCTCGCGCGCCGACTACATGGGCATGCTGGGAACCGTCATGAACTGCCTCGCCCTGCAGGACTTCCTGGAGCAGGCAGGAGTGGAAACCCGCGTCCAGAGCGCCATCACCATGGGCCAGGTGGCCGAGGCCTACATTCCGCGCCGCGCCATCCGCCACATGGAAAAGGGGCGTGTGGTCATCTTCGGAGCCGGCGCCGGCCTGCCCTACTTCTCCACGGACACCGTGGCCGCCCAACGCGCCCTGGAAGTCCACGCCGACGTCGTCCTGATGGCCAAGAGCGGGGTTGACGCCGTCTACACGGCAGACCCCAAGAAGGACCCCACCGCCGAGCGCCTGGAAACCCTCAGCTACGACGATGCGCTGCGCCGCGACATCCGGGTCATGGACCAGACAGCCATGACCATGTGCAAGGACAACGATCTGTCGATGGTGGTCTTCGGCATGGAGGGTGAAGGCAACGTCACCCGCGCCATCCTTGGCGAAAAGCTGGGCACGCTGGTCAGCGCCTAGCTCCGGCTAGGATGATTTCAGGACAGTTCCGTCCCCGCCCGCGACGGCGGGGATGGAAACAGCAACAAAGAACCACGTGAGTGCAACCGGCGCCACCGGACTGCACCAGAACCGTCAGGAGAGACCGTGATCGAAGAAACCTTGCTCGAAGCCGAAGAAAAGATGGACAAGGCCGTAGAGGTAGCCAAGGAAGACTTCGCTTCCATCCGCACCGGCCGCGCCAACCCCGGCCTCTACAACAAGGTCCTGGTGGAGTACTACGGCTCGCCCACACCGCTGCAGCAGCTGGCCTCGTTCGCCATCCCGGACGCCCGCACCATCCTGATCACCCCGTTCGACAAGACCGCCCTGCGGGACATCGAACGCGCCTTGAGCGACTCCGAGGTTGGCGCCAATCCGTCCAATGACGGCAACGTCATCCGGATCACCATTCCTGAACTGACCAAGGAACGCCGCAAGGAATACGTCAAGATCGTCAAGACCAAGGGCGAGGACGCGAAGGTCTCCATCCGCAACATCCGCCGCAAGGCCAAGGAAACCCTGGACCGCCTGGTCAAGGACGGCGAAGCCGGCGAGGACGAAGGCAGCCGGGCCGAGAAGGAACTGGACGGCCTCACCAAGGCCCACGTGGACGGCATTGACGAGCTGCTCAAGCGCAAGGAAGCAGAGCTGCTCGAAGTCTGATGGGCCAGGCAGATCAGGCCCCCGCTTCACGGGCCCGCACACGGGGGAAGCAGCCCAGGAGCAACCCGACGCCGAAGGCCGGGCGGAACCTGCCCGCCGCCGTCATGGTGGGCCTGGCCATGTTGCTGGGCGTCCTGGGCGGCCTGCTGTTCCTCCCGCTGGCATTCGTAGCCATCGTGACGGCCTTCGCCGTCTTCGGTGTCTGGGAAATCTACCGGGCGCTGGAGGCCAACGGGACCAGGATGCCCATCGTGCCGGTGATGACCGGCACCGTGGCTCTTCCGTTCGCGGCTTACTTCGGTGGCATTGAGAGCCAACTGTTCGCCCTGCTGCTCAGCGCCGTGGCCGTCCTGCTGTGGCGTTCGATCGAAAGCGCCGCGGGATCGGCCAACAGCATTTTCGCCGGCGTTTTCACGTTGGGCTGGGTTCCGTTCTTCATCAGCTTCGCGACACTGCCGCTGCACGCTGCCGGGACCATACCGCTGGGGCTGTGGCCAGGCGGCCTTGCGCCCATCGGCGCCTGGGAGATTGCGGTCATGCTGCTGCTGGTGGTCTCCAACGACACCTTCGGCTACCTGGTGGGAGCCTCCATCGGGAAGCACCCCATGGCGCCGAAGATAAGCCCCAAGAAGTCCTGGGAGGGCTTTGCCGGGTCGGCGGCCGGCGCCATGCTGATCGGCGTCCTGGCTGCCATCTTCGTACTGGACAAGCCGTGGTGGGTAGGTGTGGTCCTCGCGGTGGGAACCGTGGCCGCCTCCACCGCCGGGGACCTGGCCGAGTCCATGGTCAAGCGTGAACTCGGGGTCAAGGACATGAGCAGCATCCTGCCCGGCCACGGCGGAGTGATGGACAGGCTGGACTCCATCGTTTTCGCCTCACCCGTGGCCTTCATCCTGTACGGACTCGTGGCCGGCGCCTGAGCGAAGCCCGTGGCACGGGGCCGCGAAGGAACCGCCCCCGCCCGTGCCCACATGACACACAACAGGTCCGGACGGTTTCACCCTCTCCGGCACCTTAAACTGGTGCGGAAGCACTCCGGCTGAAGAAGCATTGAAGGAATCGAAGTGGCATTGGACATTCATCGGCAGATCCCTGCGTCCTTTGAGCGCGTGCAGCGCAGTGAGTACGGCTACAACGCCAAGCAGGTGGACCAGTTCCTGCAGCGGGCGCGGGTCTCGCTGGAAACCCCCGAAACCGCCGGGGACCCCGTCAACAGCTCCGACGTCAGGTCCGTGTCCTTCGACCCCGTCAAGGGCGGCTACTCCGCCGCTGTGGTGGACGCCGCACTGGACCGGCTTGAGGACGCTTTCGCCCGCCGCGAGCGGGATGAGCTGATTGCGGCCCGCGGCGAGGAAGCCTGGCTGCGCGAAATCGGAAGCCTCTCCGGCATCCTCAGGGGACGGCTGCACCGGCCGGACGGTGAGCGGTTCCGCCGGCCAACCAAGAAGAAGGCCCGCAGCTACAACACGGCCGACGTCGACCGGTTGTGCCGCGAACTCGTCGCCTACCTGGAGCAGGACAAACCCCTGAGCGTGGACAGCGTCCGGCGCGCGGTTTTCCGTCCGGCCGTGGGCCACGACGGTTACGAGGAATCCCAGGTGGACGCCTTCCTGGACCGCGTGGTCGAGCTGATGGCGGCCATCGACTGAACCGTCAGGTGCAGCGGGCCGGTCAATCCCCTTCCGGCGGGGTGGGGGAGAGCGGCCTGAACCGCCGCCACGCCGTCGTCATGAAAATCATGCTGCTCCCGGCCACGTGGCTGAAGGTGCCCCGGTTGCCGAAGAAATAGTACGTCTGGACGGACCCGGCCTCGTCGTCGTGGCAGGACGCCAACAAGTACGGGGCCACGCCGGGGTCAAGGTCAACGTACGCGGCCCGCAGCCGGTTCATGGCTGTGACGTACATGAGGTCCTCATGGGCCACGTTCATGACCCGCAGTTGGGTCAGCAGGCCAATCGCGGTATCGATGAACAGGACCACCACGGCCAGCAGCACAAAGGCGTCCGAGAACCCCGTCGCCTGGCCCACCAGGGCAACACTGACCACGCTCGCGGAGGTGAAGGTCAGGAACATGCTGATCCGCGTCAGCACCTCGCTTTGGGCAGTGCTCCGCGACGCCAGCAGGCCCCAGTGCTCGGTGGCCAGCAGTTGCGCCCGCACGGACGCGGGGACTGCGCCTTGCCGGCGGGCCGGGCCGCCGTCCTCGATGGACATGGCGTTATTGTCCTCCCGATCACCGTCCGGTTGCCAGCGGCCGTTCCGGGGTGTGGAGGCGCGTCATGGTCCGCGGCATCGTGGCGGGAACACGGTTGGCCGTGGCCCGGGAAACCAGGACCATGACGGCGAAGGCCGTGGGCACGCTCCAGGCCGCAGGCTGGGCGAGCCACGCCGGCGTCTGCCCCGAACCGGCCAGCGCCAGCGAGCCGGCGATCATCGCCCCGCCACACAGCACCCCGCCCGTCACCATGCCCGCGATGGCTCCGGTGTCCGTCAGCCCCCGCCACCAGATGCCCAGCAGCAGCACGGGGCAGACCGTCGAGGCGGTGAACGCGAACACCAGTCCCACGCTTCCGGCCAGGGCAAGGGAATCGGTCATGAAGGCAAAGCCCAGCGGAACGACGGCGGACACGACGGCGGCGAGCCGGAACCCCCGCACGCTTCCACCCAGGACGTCCTGGCTGATGACGCCGGCCAGGGAGACCACCAGGCCGGAGGTTGTGGAGAGGAACGCAGCGAAGGCCCCGGCCACCACCAGGGCGGAGAGCAGGCTGCCGGCCGTACCGCCAACGAATTCGCCGGGCAGCCGCAGGACCATGGCGTCCGGCTGGCCCGAACGGGCCAGGTCCGGGGCGAACATCCGCGCCACCAGGCCATACGCGGTGGGGAACAGGTAGAACACCGACAACAGCCCCAGGACGATCAGCGTGGTACGCCTGGCCGTGTGCCCGTCCGGATTGGTGTAGAAACGCACCAGCACATGCGGCAGTCCCAGCGTGCCGAAGAGCAATGCCACCAGCAGGGAAATGTTTTGGTACGGGCCGGCGGGGGGCGCCCCCGTGGGGTTGGCGGCGGCCGGGGCCAGCGGTTCCGTCCCGTGCCCGGCCAGCACGAAGACGATGAACAGGAAGGGCACGGCAAGGGCCGTCAGCTTGAGCCAGTACTGGAACGCCTGGACGAACGTGATGGACCGCATGCCGCCGGCCACCACGGTGAGGCATACCACCACCACGACAGCCACCGAGCCCACCCAGGACGGCAGGCCCGTGGTGATGCGGATAGTCAGCGCCGCGCCATGGAGCTGGGGCACGATGTACAGCCAGCCGACCATCACCACCACCAGGCTGGTGACCCTGCGGACGGTCCGTGACGCCAGCCTGGACTCGGTGAAGTCCGGGATGGTGTAGGCCCCGGACCGGCGCAGCGGCGCGGCGACAAAGAGCAGCAGCATCAGGTAACCGGCGGTATAGCCCACCGGGAACCATAAGGCGTCCGTCCCGGACAGCAGGATGAGTCCGGCCACGCCAAGGAAGCTGGCGGCGGACAGGTATTCGCCGCCGATCGCCGACGCGTTCCACCAGGGCCGGACCGTCCGGGAGGCGACGTAGAAATCTCCGGTGGTGCGCGAGATCCGCAGCCCGTAGAACCCGATGATGGCCGTGGCGAGGGACACCACCGTGACCGCTGCGATGGCGACGCCGGCGTTCACTGCTGCCCCACCCGGCCGTCCTGTGCAGCCGTGCTCACTGTTCGCCGGCCAGGTCGCGGTAGCGCGCTTCGTTGCGGGCCGCCGTCCTGACGTACAGCCAGGCGCTCAACCCGATCACCGGGTAGATCCCAATGCCCAGCAGGAGCCAGTCGAAGGGGATGCCGGCGATCCGGGTGTCGGCCAGGCCGGGAACTGCAACGAGGACCAGCGGAAACGCGGCCAGGATCAGCAGGAAACCGCCGGCCACCACCAAGGCCAGCCGCAGCTGCGACCTGATCAGCGACCGGACGAAAACCTGGCCCACTTCGGAATCCTGGGCGGCTTCGCGTGATTCCAGCGGCCGGGGTCCGCCCCGCCCCGGGTTGCCGGGGGAAGCGTGCGGGGCAGTGACCCGGACCCTGGTCATGCGTGCGGCCTGATCCGGGTGGCTTCGAGCTTCTCGCGCACGAGCGGCAGGTGGCGCCGGCTGATGGGCAGCCCCGCCCCGGCGACGGTCACCCGGGGAGCGTCGGCAGCCAGCTTCATCGAGGACACGTGCTTCAGCGCCACCAGGTAGGAACGGTGTGTCCGGATGAAACCGGCCTCCGCCCACTGCTGTTCAAGGTCGGCCAGCGGAACCCGGATGAGGTAGCTGGCGTCGGCGGTGTGCAGGCGGGCATAGTCGCCCTGCGCCTGCACGTACGTGACGTCGTCGCGCCGGATCATCCTGGTGGTCCCGCCCTGGTCCACCGTGATCATCTCCGGCGCGCTGCCGCCGTCGCGCAGTTCGCTGATCCGCCCTACGGAGCGGGCCAGGCGCTCGGTGCGGACGGGTTTGAGCAGGTAGTCGACGGCGGCCAGTTCAAACGCGGCCAGGGCGTGGTCCTCGTCGGCGGTGACGAAGACAACTGCCGGCGGATTGCTGCTCCGGGCAATGAAACCGGCGATGTCCAGGCCGGACACGGCGGGCATGTGGATGTCCAGAAAGACGGCATCGATGCCGCCGCCGGCCAGGGCTGCCAGGGCTTCCGCGCCGGACGTTGCCCGCAGCACCTTGCCGATGCGCTCATCCCTGCCGAGCAGGAAGGCCAGTTCCTCAACGGCGGGCAACTCATCGTCAACGACGAGGACGTTAATCATGCTCCTAGGGTACTTCCAGCGGCGGGAGCCGCCTCACGCATCGTGGCCGGGCTGGGACTTCGGCACCCGCATGGTGATCAGTGTTCCCTCACCGGGCGCCGTTTCCACCACCAGCCCGTGGTCGTTGCCATACACCTGCCGGAGCCGGGCGTCCACGTTCCGCAGCCCCACATGGTCCCCGTCGGTATGGCCCGCCAGTACGGACTTGAGCTGTTCGGGATCCATCCCCACGCCGTCGTCTTCGATGGTGACCTCGGCGAAGGCCCCGGCGTCCTCGGCAGTGATGCTGATGTGTCCGGGTCCCTCCTTGGCCTCAAGCCCGTGCCGGACGGCATTTTCCACCAGCGGCTGGAGGCTCAGGAAGGGGATGACTGTGCTGAGGACCTCGGGAGCAATGCGCAGGCTGACCTGGACACGTTCGCCGAACCGGGCCCGCTCCAGCAGCAGGTATCGGTCGATGCAGCGGAGCTCCTCGGCAAGGGTGGTGAAGTCGCCGTGCCGGCGGAAGGAGTACCGGGTAAAGTCCGCGAACTCCACCACCAGCTCCCTGGCCCGCTCCGGGTCCGTGTTGATGAACGATGCGATGGCGTTGAGCGAGTTGTAGATGAAGTGCGGGCTGATCTGGGCGCGCAGTGCCCGCACTTCCGCCTCCATCAGCAACGTGCGGGACGCGTCCAGTTCCGCCAGTTCCACCTGTACCGCCACCCAGTCGGCCACTTCCCCGGTGGCCCGGACCAGGCCCGCGCCGGCCGCCGGCGCGAACGCCGCCACCGCACCCACCACCCGGGTGCCGGCCCGCACCGGGGCGATGACGCCGGCAAGGTGGCCGCCGGTTCCCTCCGCGCCTGGCGGGAGCACGGCGGCCCGGCCTGATTCCAGTACCCCTGCGGCGAGGTCCATCAGCCGCGGCCTGATGTCCTCGGCTCCGCCGTCCCATGCCAGGACGCCTGATGTGTCGGTGATGGCCAGGGCGTCGCAGCCCAGCAGGGAGCGGAGCTGGCGGCTGGCTTTCGCCGCGCCTGCCGGGTTCAGCCCACGGCGCAGATGCTGGCCGGCCTGGGAGGCGGCGTGCAGCGTCTGGTAGGTGGCGCGCTCGGCGTCGGTGCCCAGCTCCCGGAAGGAACGGAGCACCTTCAGGCCCACGCCGACGACGACGGCAATGGCCATGGCGATCACCGCCACCGCCGCGGCGGTCAGGAGGGGGGAGTCCGGCATGGTGCCCAGCGTAGCGGCGGGTGCCGTTTGCCGCAGCATCGCAGCCGTTGAGCGACCCCGCGCGGTGAAGTTCTGGAATGGGGGCCGGACAGGCCGCAGAGTGATTGCAGTCACATCCGCGGTTTCCCTGGCAGGGTCCACGGCAGTCTTCCTGCCGCAGGCCCTGCCGCCCGGTGTGTACCGCACGACTCAATGAGGAGGAACGATGGGTTACGAGGCCCACACTCCGGACGCAGCGGCGTCCGTGGACTTTGAAGAAGTCCAGTCGACCGGGCAGTTCCAGGAACTGCGCAAGCGTCACCGCAGCTTTGTCTTCCCCATGGCAGTGGCGTTCCTGCTGTGGTACTTCGCCTACGTCCTGCTAGCCGACTACGCGGTGGACTTCATGTCCACCAAGCTCTGGGGCAACATCAACGTCGGCCTGGTCCTCGGCCTGCTCCAGTTCGTCTCCACCTTCGCCATCACCGGCTGGTACGTGCACTACTCCAACCGGAAGCTGGACCCGATCGCCACCGAAATCAGGAACGAGATCGAGGGGCACGAATTCGACAAGGACGGACACCGAGTGGGCGGAGCCAACAAATGATCGCGATCCCAGCTGCGGTGGACGTTGCCGCCCTCAAGGACACCACCCTCTTGAACATGGGCATCTTCGGCCTGTTCGTGGCCGTGACCATGGTGATCGTGTTCCGGGCCAGCCGCAACAACAAGACCGCCGCCGACTACTACGCCGCGGGCCGGTCGTTCACCGGCTCGCAAAACGGCACCGCCATCGCGGGCGACTACCTGTCCGCTGCATCCTTCCTGGGGATCACCGGCGCCATCGCCATCAACGGCTATGACGGATTCATGTACTCCATCGGCTTCCTGGTGGCGTGGCTCGTGGCGCTGCTCCTGGTGGCCGAACTGCTGCGCAATACCGGCAAATTCACCATGGCGGACGTCCTGTCCTTCCGGCTGAAACAGCGCCCGGTCCGGATCGCCGCGGCCATCTCCACGCTTGCCGTCTGCTTCTTCTACCTGCTGGCCCAAATGGCCGGTGCGGGAAGCCTGATTTCCCTCCTGCTGGGCATCAGCGACTGGGGCGGACAGGCGCTGGTGATTATCGTCGTCGGTGCCCTCATGATCATGTACGTCCTGATCGGCGGCATGAAAGGCACCACCTGGGTCCAGATCATCAAGGCCATGCTGTTGATCGCCGGCGCCGCAGTCATGACGCTGTGGGTCCTGGCCATCTACGGCTTCAACCTCTCCGCCCTCCTGGGCGGCGCAGTGGAGACCGCCAACAACCCTGCCGTCCTGAACCCCGGCCTGCAGTACGGCAAGACGGAAACCTCCAAGCTGGACTTCATGTCCCTGGGCCTGGCTTTGGTCCTGGGCACGGCAGCCCTGCCGCACGTGCTGATGCGCTTCTACACCGTGCCCACGGCCAAGGAAGCACGGAAATCCGTGGTCTGGTCCATTTGGCTGATCGGGCTGTTCTACCTCTTCACCCTGGTGCTCGGCTACGGTGCCGCAGCCCTGGTGGGCGCGGACACCATCAAGAGCGCCCCGGGCGGCGTCAACGCGGCCGCCCCGCTGCTGGCGTTCCACCTGGGCGGCCCGTTGCTCCTCGGCTTCATCTCCGCGGTCGCGTTCGCCACCATCCTGGCCGTGGTTGCCGGGTTGACCATCACGGCCGCCGCTTCCTTTGCGCACGACATCTACGCCAATGTCATCGCCAAGGGCAAGGCCGACGCCGCCACGGAAGTCCGGGTGGCCCGGCGCACCGTGGTGGTGATCGGCATCCTCGCCATCCTGGGCGGTATCTTCGCCAATGGCCAGAACGTGGCCTTCCTGGTGGCGCTGGCCTTCGCCGTCGCCGCCTCGGCCAACCTCCCCACCATCATCTACTCGCTGTTCTGGCGAAAGTTCACCACCCAGGGCGCCGTGTGGAGCATGTACGGCGGCCTGGCCTCGGCGATCCTGCTCATTGTCTTCTCCCCGGTGGTTTCCGGTGCCAAGACCTCGATGATCCCGGGCGCCAACTTCGCCCTCTTCCCGCTCAGCAACCCGGGCATTGTCTCCATCCCGCTGGCGTTCCTGCTGGGCTGGCTGGGCACCACGCTGGACAAGCGGCGGGAGGACCCGGCCAAGCAGGCCGAAATGGAAGTCCGCTCGCTGACGGGCATCGGGGCCGAGAAAGCAGTGGACCACTAACCGCCGCGCCGACCGGAAACCGGACGAGCCTCCATGCCGCTGGGTGCGGTGTGGAGGCTCGTCGGGTTGTCGGATTGTTGGTCGAACGGCCGCGGTTGGCGTTCCCATCGGGGCTTCAGCGTTGGTGGTGGCCGCCGGGGGCCAGGTTCCCGTGCTCACCGTGGGGGACGGCGTACTGGCCGGCCGTCGACGCGGCGAGTCCCGGCGTCGCTATTCCTGCCACCAGGAGGGCCCCGGCGAAGGCTCCCAGCAGCAGCTGCCCGGGCCGGACTGATGCTGCCGTGACGCGGCCTCCCTGCCGGCCACTTTCCCTGCGTGACTCGGCCCGCCGGAGCCAGCCGAACGACGCAAGGATCATCAGCGTGAGCAGCAAAGCCGAGAGTTGCGTCAGGTTGAGGCTGGATGTCCGCGGGACGGCGAATGCCACGGCGGCCAGGTGGACCGCGGCGGCGCCGGCCAGGGCACATCCTGCCCACCGGCCGCCGGCCGGCCGGTCCTTGGCCAGGAACACGATGGCTCCAGCCAGCAGCGCGGTGCCCCAGAGCCCGGCCGCAGCGCCGGCGAGGAGCTCAACCGGTTGCGGGGGCCGGGTTGCTGCCGCGAAGATGCTGGATGCAATGGCCAGGTTGACCGATCCTGCACCGAATCCCGCAAATCCGGCAACAAGCCGCACCGTAGGAATCGCGTGGGACGCCGGCCCGTCGGCAGCGGGCGCGGGACCCGTCATGCCGGATGCCGCCATGACTATGCCCGGGCTGCGGCCGGTGACTTGTCCAGGGACAGGCCCACGCCCAGGAGCAGGACGGCGCTGGCGAGGTGCAGGACGTTGTCGGCACCGTTCAGGGCGATGATGTTCAGCGCGGAGTCCAGCAGGAACAGTCCCACGATGCCCACCAGGAGATAGACGGCGCCCACGGTGGCGTTGAGCGTACGCGCAGTGTCCGTCCCCCGCAGTCCGGCGAACAGCAGCGCGGCGCCAATGGCCAGGTGGATGACGTTATGCAGGGGGTTGACCTCGAAGATGATCAGGTTCGCACCCTCGGTGGCGACGAATCCTACGCCGGACGTGACGGCGAAGCCCAGGAGGCCCACCAGCAGGTAGACGGCTCCGAAAATGGTGGCGACGAGGCGGTTGGGTGAGTTGCGCATGGTCCGATTCCTTCCTGAAGTGCGGGGACTGTTCCCCGAACGCAGGGTCCCCGGGCGGGACCCTCGGAAGCAGTTCGCATCATCCCGGGAGAAGGATGGGTGAAAAGATCAGCACCCTTTTCATTTTCCGGCCCTCCACGGGGCCGCGCGGGCCGGCGGGTCAGGCAGCGGGCCGCAGCTTGATGTTGGTCATTTTGAGGTCGTTGGCTCCCTCGAAGCGGTAGGCGAGGTCGACCTTCTTGCCGGAACAGCTGATCTGGCCCGCCACATCGGCTGATTTCATGCCGTTCTCGGTGGCCACCTTGAGTTCGGTGTAGGCGGGCGTGCACGAGTCATCCAGTTCCAGGCTTTTCACGCCGGAGATGAACGCCTCCTTGGAAAGCTGCTCCTTGAGCAAGGGGTCAAGGTAGTCGTCGTACGCGGTGGATACTTCCCCGGCGATCACCTTCTTGGTGAAGTCGTCGGCGAGGCCCCTGGCCTGGTTGGTGGCGCTGTTCACCACGTTCACCAGGATCACGACGCCGAGGATCACCAGCAGCAGCACCCCGCCGATGCTGCCAAGGACGATCCCCGGCTTCCGCCGGCTCTGCACCCGCGGTCGTTCTCCGGGCAGGCCGAACGGGGCCGGCTGCCCAGGCATCGGGGGCAGCTCCTGCGGCGCCGGGTCCGCGTGGCCGTGCCGGTACGAATCCTGGGGACTGCTCAAGGGGGGAGCCTTTCGGGGACGGGCGTGGTGGCACCGGCGGACTGCCCGGGCCTTCCCGGCCCGGCACATAACTGGAACCAGCCTATAACCCTGCCCGCCGGCGTCGTGCCTCCCGTGGCGCTGTTACCCGCCCTCCGAGCCCCGTTCCAGCAGCGGTTGCACCCGGAAAGGGATCAGTTCGCCCATGGCCAGTGCCGTGTCTGCCCGCTCCACGCCGTCGCACGCCAGGATCTTTCCGTTGATCCGGAACAGGTCCTCGGCGTCCCTGGCCACCACGCGCAGCAGCAGGTCCGCCGATCCCGTGAGCCCGTACCCCTCCAATATCTCGGGGATTGCCGCCATCTCATCGGCCAGCCGCCCGAGTTTCTGCTGCTGGACGTGCACGGAGATGAAGGCCATCAGCGGATACCCCAGCGCCACCGGATTGATGCGCCGTTCAAAGGACAGGAAGACGTGCTTCTTCTCGAGCTGGGCCATCCGCGCCTGGACGGTGTTCCGGGACAGGCCGAGCTTTTGCGCCAGTGCCACCACGGTGCGGCGCGGGTCCTGCGACAGTGCCGACAGCAGGCGGGTGTCAGTGCCATCCAAAGCTTGCATAATGCGCAACGCTAGCACGGTGTAAGCGCGCCAGACAGGGCATTATGCTCAGAAACTGCCGTGGTGGTTGTACCCCCTGAGCATTGTGAGTAGGGTCACAGTATCTGGGGCAATGGCGCCCGGAAGGCCGGTGGTGGCTGGTGCCAAAAGCCCGAAAACCACAGGTCAACGACGTACGAAGGTTGCGGCAATCGTGTCTACAGACGAAACGGGCCATGGCGGTGCAATAACCCCCGAAAACGCAGGGGCCTCCACCGCGGCCGGGCAGGAATTTCTCCAGTTGATCACCCCGGCGGGCGAGCGCATCAGCCACCCGGAGTTCGATTCTTGGGTCAGGGACATCACTGACGAGCAGTTGTGTTCCCTGTTCGAGGACATGACCGTCATCCGCCGGATCGACGTGGAGGCCACCGCCCTGCAAAGGCAGGGGGAACTGGCGCTCTGGCCGCCGCTGCTGGGGCAGGAAGCGGCCCAGATCGGTTCGGGACGGGCCATGCGGGCGGACGACTTTGTCTTCTCCAGTTACCGCGAGAACGGTGTGGCGTACTGCCGCGGCGTGGACCTGACGGACCTTCTCCGGGTCTGGCGCGGCAACGCCTCCGGCGGTTGGGACCCGTACGGCATCAACATGGCCACGCCGCAGATCATCATTGGCGCCCAAACCCTCCATGCCACCGGATATGCCATGGGGATCCAGAACGACGGCGCCGATGCCGTGGCCGTTACCTACTTCGGCGACGGCGCCACCAGCGAAGGCGACGTCAACGAGGCCATGGTGTTCGCCGCCAGTTTCCAGGCCCCTGTGGTGTTCTTCTGCACGAACAACCATTGGGCCATCTCGGAGCCCGTAGGGCTCCAGTCGCACATCCACCTCGCGGAGCGGGCCACCGGCTTCGGCATCCCCAGCCTGCGGGTGGACGGAAACGACGTCCTGGCCGTCATGGCCGCCACCCGGCTCGCGTTGGACCGGGCCCGGCGCGGCGGCGGCCCCACGTTCATTGAGGCCGTCACCTACCGGATGGGACCGCACACCACCGCCGATGATCCCACCCGTTACCGGGACGCCAACGAACTGGAGGACTGGGCCGCGAAGGACCCCATCTCCAGGCTGGCATCGCTCCTGGACCGGAAGGGACTCCTGACCGCGGAGTTGCAGCAGCAGGTCCAGGACAAGGCCGATTCCGTTGCGGCGGAAATGCGCCGGGGCTGCACCACCATGCCGGACCCCGAGCCGATGGACGTCTTCAAGCACGTCTACAGCACTCCCAACTCCTGGCTGGAACGCCAGCAGGACCACTACGCCCGCTACCTGGCTTCATTCGGCGACCCCGCAGGAGCAGTTTCAGAGGAAGGTGCACGCTGATGACCCAGTTGACCTTTGCCCGCGCCATCAACGCCGGCCTGCGGAAGTCGCTGGAAAACGACTCCAAGGTGGTCCTCCTCGGCGAGGACATCGGCGCCCTCGGCGGGGTGTTCCGGGTAACGGACGGCCTGCAGAAAGACTTCGGCACGCACCGGGTGGTGGACACGCCGCTGGCGGAATCCGCCATCGTGGGGACCGCCGTCGGCCTGGCCTACCGCGGCTACCGCCCGGTGCTGGAGATCCAGTTCGACGGATTCATCTATCCGGCGTTCGACCAGATCGTCAGCCAGGTGGCGAAGCTGCATTACCGCACCCGCGGCGCCGTGAAGATGCCCATCACCATCAGGGTCCCCTTCGGTGGCGGGATCGGCTCGCCGGAGCACCACTCCGAGTCCCCGGAAGCGTACTTCACGCACACCTCCGGGCTGCGCGTGGTGGCGGTTTCCAACCCCCAGGACGCCTACACCGTGATCCAGCAGGCCATTTCCTGCGACGATCCCGTCCTGTATTTCGAACCCAAGCGCCGCTACCACGACAAAGGCGAGGTGGATGAGTCGGCTGCCCTTGCGTCCGCCCTGCCCATGGACAAGGCCCGCGTGCTGACCGAGGGCACCGATGCCACCCTGGTGGCCTACGGCCCCTTGGTCAAGACCGCGCTGGATGCCGCCGCGGCCGCAGCGGACGAGGGAATCTCCCTCGAAGTCATCGACCTGCGCTCGCTGGCCCCGGTGGACTACGACGCCGTGGTGGCCTCCGTGCGGAAGACCGGGCGCCTGGTGGTCACGCACGAGGCCGGACAATCCGGCGGCCTGGGAGCGGAGGTGGCGGCCAGCATCACCGAGCGGTGCTTTTACCACCTCGAGGCTGCTCCGGTCCGGGTCACCGGGTTCGACATTCCGTACCCGTACTCCAAGCTGGAAATGCACCACCTGCCCGGCCTGGACCGTATCCTCGACGGCGTGGACCGTGCCCTGGGCCGCCCGAATTCCCTGAGCGGGCTGGAAGGATGAGCGCCACCATGATCAAGGAATTCCGTCTCCCGGACCTGGGTGAAGGGCTCACAGAGTCCGAAATCCTCAGCTGGAAAGTGGAGGTGGGGGACACCGTCAGCCTGAACCAGGTCATTGCCGAGGTAGAGACAGCCAAAGCCGTGGTGGAGCTTCCCTCCCCGTTTGCCGGGGTCATCAAGGAGCTCCACGAGCAGCCCGGGTCAGTGGTTGAGGTGGGGAAGCCCATCGTCTCGTTTGAGGTGCCGGACGACGCCGGGGCGGAACCTTCGGGCCCGGCCGGCGCGTTGCCGGCGGGGCCGGGGGAGCGCGGGGTGGAAACGCAGAAACGGGAACCGAACCTGGTGGGCTACGGCGCCGTCGTCGAAGGGTCCGGCCGGCCAACGCGCCGGCCACGGAACTTCGCCGCCCCGGTGGTTGAGCCGGTCGAAACCAGGCCTGCAGAAACCAGAACCCCGGTGGTTGAGCCCGTCGAAACCAGGCCTGTCGAAATCAGGCCTGTTGAATCAGCGCCTGCCGAGTCCGCGCCTGCAGGGCGGCCACGTTCAACGCCGCCGGTCCGCAAGTTGGCCAAGGATCTCAGCCTGGACCTCACCCAGGTACCGGGGAGCGGCCCCGGCGGGCTGATTACGCGCGAGGACGTGCTCGGATTTGCCCGGCACCACGACGAACCGGCCGCGGCGAAGCATGGAGCGCCGGCGGTGTCCGGAACGCGGCAGGGGGAGCGGGAGACCAGGACTCCCATCAAGGGTGTCCGCAAATACACCGCAGCCGCGATGGTGCAGAGTGCCTTCACCGCGCCGCACGCCACCGAATTCCTCACCGTGGATGTCACGCCAAGCCTTGAACTGCTGGCAAGGCTCAAGAACAGCAGGGAGTTCGCCGGGCTCAAGCTCACCCCGCTGACGCTCGCAGCCAAGGCAGTGCTCGTCGCCCTGCGCAGGAACCCGGCGCTGAACTCCCACTGGGATGAGGAACACCAGGAAATCGTCACCTACAACTACGTGAACCTGGGCATCGCGGCGGCCACGCCCCGTGGCCTCACCGTTCCCAACATCAAAGATGCGGACACCATGCCGCTTCCGCAACTGGCCCAGGCTTTAACTGCGCTCGCCGAAACTGCGCGCGCCGGCAAGACCACCCCTGCCGAGCTGTCCGGCGGCACCATTTCGATCACCAACATCGGCGTTTTCGGCATTGACGCCGGTACCCCCATCCTCAACCCGGGCGAGGCGGCCATCCTGGGGCTGGGCGCAGTCCGGACCCTGCCGTGGGAGTACCGGGGTGAGGTGGCCTTGCGCCAGGTGATCACGCTGAGCCTGTCCTTCGACCACCGCCTGGTGGACGGCGAGCAAGGCTCCCGGTTCCTTGCCGACGTCGGCGCCATCCTGGCCGAGCCGGGAATGGTGTTGACCATGGTCTAACCGGGGGACTGGACGCCCCCTGTGCTGTCCACCAGCAGGGCAGCCAATGCCATGCGCTCCAGCAGGGGGCGGGCGACGCCCGCCCCGATCCGCCTGCCGTGGCTGCGGACGGAGTGCGGCGTGGAGTTGATGAGGCCAAAGGTCGCGTGGGCCCGCATCCGGAGTTCAGCGGACTCTGTGCCGGGATGGACCTTGGCGAGGACGTCCACCCATAACTCCACGTAGCTGCGCTGCAGGGTGCGTACTGCGGACTGGTCCTGTTCGGAGAGGTTGCTGAGGTCCCGGTCCTGGACGCGGATCACGTCGGGCTTGCCGAGCGCAAAGTCCACCTGGAATTCCACCAACTGCTGCAGTGCGGCTGCCGGATCGGCGGTGCTTTCCACCACCTGGCGTCCACCGTCCAGCAGCTCCTGGCTCACGGTCACCAGGAGGTCGGCGAGGACTGCCTGCTTGCCCGGGAAGTGGCGGTAAACCGCGGGGCCGCTCACACCCGCAGCCGCGCCCAGGTCTTCGAGCGATACCCGGTTGAACCCGTTAAGCGCGAAGAGTGACGCCGCCGCTGTCAGCAGTGCCTGCCGCCGGTTCTCCTTGGCCTTGCCTCGCTGGGTGGTGGGAGCCGGCTGCGGCATGGCTGGCTGCGTTGCATTGTTGGGGTGTGTTCCCGTGCTGGGCACTTTTCCTCCTCGGACCGACGCAGATTCTACCAAGACCGCCATGTGTTGGACATCACAGTTAATCGAGACTAACCTGAATTTCAGTTATTAGTCACTAACCGAGTTGGCATGCAGCCGCCCGGTCCAGACAGGAACGGATCGTCAATGGAGACCCTGGCCAGCCGGCTCGACCCCGCAAGCGAGTCCTTCCGCGCCAACCGGGAAGCGCAACTGGCGCTCGCCGGAGACCTGCGGAAAAGGCTGGCAGATGCCGCGCTGGGCGGACCGCAGAAATCGCGGGACCGGCACGTGGCCCGGGGGAAACTCCTGCCGCGGGACAGGATTGACCAGTTGCTCGATGACGGCAGCCCGTTCCTGGAGATCGCGCCCCTGGCCGCCAACGGGATGTACGGCGACGAAGCGCCAGGCGCCGGCGTCATTGCCGGGATCGGGCTGGTGCACGGACGGCAGGTCCTGGTGATTTCCAACGACGCCACCGTCAAGGGCGGCACCTACTACCCCATGACGGTGAAGAAGCACCTGCGCGCCCAGGAGATTGCGCTGGAAAACCGGCTGCCCTGCATCTACCTGGTGGATTCGGGCGGGGCATTCCTCCCCAAGCAGGATGAGGTCTTCCCGGACAAGGACCACTTCGGCCGCATCTTCTACAACCAGGCCCGGCTCTCCGCCGCCAAAATCCCGCAGATCGCGGCCGTCATGGGGTCCTGCACCGCCGGCGGCGCCTACGTCCCCGCCATGAGCGACGAAACGGTGATCGTCCGGAACCAGGGCACCATATTCCTGGGCGGCCCCCCTCTGGTGAAGGCCGCGATCGGGGAGATCGTGACCGCCGAGGAACTCGGCGGCGGTGAGGTTCACGCCCGGATTTCCGGGGTGACCGACCACCTGGCCGAAAACGATGAGCATGCACTGCAGATCATCAGGGACATAGTTGCCACGCTGCCGCCGCCGGCCGCGCCGGCCTGGCAGGTGGAACCCGTCGTCGAACCTGCCGCCGACCCGGACGGGCTCTACGGTGCCGTGCCCACGGACGTCAACGCCCCCTACGACGTCCACGAGGTGATCGCCCGGCTGGTGGACGGCAGCAGGTTCCACGAGTTCAAAAGGGAGTACGGCACCACCCTCGTCACGGGATTCGCCCGGATCTGCGGACACCCTGTCGGAATCGTGGCCAACGACGGCGTGCTGTTCAGCGAATCATCGCTCAAGGGCGCCCATTTCATTGAGCTCTGCGACCAGCGCGGCATCCCGTTGCTGTTCCTGCAGAACATCTCCGGCTTCATGGTGGGCAAGGACGCCGAACAAGGCGGCATCGCCAAGAACGGCGCCAAGATGGTGACCGCCGTCGCCACCGCCCGCGTTCCCAAGCTGACCGTGGTGATCGGCGGCTCCTTCGGTGCCGGCAACTATTCGATGTGCGGCCGCGCCTACTCGCCGCGGTTCCTGTGGATGTGGCCTGCGGCGCGGATCTCGGTCATGGGCGGCAACCAGGCCGCCAGCGTCCTGGCCACCGTGAAGCGCGACCAGTACGAGGCGGCCGGCGAACAATGGCCGGCCGACGACGAAGAGGCTTTCAAGGCACCCATCCGCCGCCAGTACGAGGACCAGGGCAGCCCTTACTACTCCACGGCCAGGCTCTGGGATGACGCCGTGATCGACCCCGCAGACACCCGCACCGTCCTGGGACTGGCGCTCGACGTCGTCTCCCGCACCCCCTTGCCGGAGACCTCCTTCGGCCTCTTCCGGATGTGAGCCAGCAATGAGTATGCAAACCCGAACAGAACCAGCCCCCGGCGGCACCTCCACTCCGCGCCTGTTCGGCACGGTCCTGGTGGCCAACCGCGGTGAAATCGCCTGCCGCATCATCCGCAGCCTGCGCCACCTGGGAATCCGGTCGGTGGCCGTCTACAGCGATGCCGACGCCGGTGCCCGCCACGTGCGCGAAGCTGACGCGGCCGTGCGCATCGGCCCGGCACCCGCCGTCGAAAGCTACCTGAGCGCGGACGCGATCATCGATGCGTGCCGGCAGTCCGGGGCCGAAGCGGTCCACCCCGGCTACGGTTTCCTGAGCGAGAACGTGGACTTCGCCAGGGCCCTGGAAAAAGCCGGCATCACCTTCATCGGCCCCGGCGTGGAGGCGCTGAACGTCATGGGGGACAAGATCCGGGCCAAGAACCATGTGGCCGGCTACGGCGTGCCCGTGGTGCCCGGCATTGCCAGGCCCGGCATGACGGACAGTGAACTGGTGGAGGCCGCCGGCGGGGTCGGCTTTCCGCTCCTGATCAAGCCCTCCGCCGGCGGTGGCGGCAAGGGGATGCAGGCCGTGGAAAGGCCGGAGGACCTTCCCGCTGCCCTGGCAACGGCGCGGCGCGTAGCCGCGGCAGCGTTCGGTGACGACACCCTGTTCCTGGAACGCCTGGTGACCACGCCGCGGCACATCGAAGTGCAGGTGCTGGCCGACGGCCACGGCAACGTCATCCACCTCGGCGAGCGCGAATGCTCGCTGCAGCGGCGGCACCAGAAAGTCATCGAGGAAGCACCGTCGCCCCTGCTGGAAGGCCTTCCGGACGGGGCGGCCATCCGCGCACGGATCGGGGAAGCCGCCTGCAACGCCGCCCGCAGCGTTAACTACCAGGGTGCAGGAACGGTGGAATTCCTGGTGTCCGACGACGCGCCTGACGAGTTCTTCTTCATGGAGATGAACACTCGGCTGCAGGTGGAGCACCCGGTGACGGAGATGGTCACCGGCACAGACCTGGTGGAATGGCAGGTACGGATCGCCGCCGGTGCCGAACTGACGCTCCGGCAGGCCGACGTCGAACTCTCCGGCCACGCCGTGGAGGCACGCGTCTACGCCGAGGTGCCGGAGAAGAACTTCCTCCCGTCCACCGGAACCGTGCTGGTGCTGGATGAACTGCCGTCACCAACCGAAGGCCGGGTCCGGGTGGATTCCTCCCTGCTGGAGGGGCTGGAGCTCCCGGCCCACTACGACCCCATGATTTCCAAGGTGATTGCCTGGGGCGCGGACCGTGCGGCCGCGCTGGAAACCCTGGACGGTGCCCTGGCCGGCTACACCGCATTGGGAATCGACACGAACGTGGAGTACCTCCGGCTCCTCCTGAACGACCCCGACGTCCGGGCGGGGCACCTCGATACCGGCCTGATCGAACGCAAGCTGCCGGGCATGGAATTCCGGAAGGTCGGGGACGCGGACCTGGTGGCCGCTGCGCTGTACGCCGCCACCGTCGAGGACCGGGACAGCCCCGGACCGGTGGGCGGCCCGTGGAACAGCAGGAGCGGCTGGCGGCTTGGAACCCCGGCGCCGCGTCGGATCAGCCTCGGAACGGCCGACGACGGCGTGGCATCCGTGGCGGTAACCGGCAGGCCCGCAGGGGGCGCCGCCGTCACGGCAGCCGTTGACGGGGGCCCGCAGCGCAGTGCCGGCCTGTCCCTCCAGAACTCGCGGCGCGCCGTCATCAGGCTCGGCGACGAAACCCGCAGCTACGCCGTGGGCGTGGCCCCCGGCCAGCGCACCCGGATCTTCCTGGGCAGTGATGGCTGGTCCTGCCGGTTTGAGGTCCTCACCCGCGAGGCAAGGCTGGACCGGGTGCTGGCCGCCATGGAGCGCGAGGAAGGCTCAGCCGACCCCGAGGTGCGCTCACCGATGCCCGGAACCGTGGTTGCCGTCCCGGTCTCTGACGGGGACACCGTAAAGGCCGGGGAGGTCCTGGTGTCCGTGGAAGCCATGAAGATGGAACACCACCTCGTTGCCCCGCTGGCCGGGACCGTGCACCTCGGTGCCCGCACCGGTGACCTGGTGAAGGCAGACCAGGTCCTGGCCACCATCCACCCCCACCCTGCGGACGCAGAACCAGCGTCCGCAGAATCAGACACAGCCACCATCCAAGGCGAAGGAGCCTGACCATGACCGGATTCGAACTCAGCGACGAATACCAGGACCTCAGCGACACCGTCCGCGACTTCGCGGACAACGTGGTGGCCCCGGTCTCCGCCAAACACGATGAAGAACACAGCTTCCCGTATGAAGTGGTGAAGCAGATGGCCGAAATGGGCCTGTTCGGCCTGCCGTTCCCGGAGGAATTCGGCGGCATGGGCGGGGACTACTTCGCGCTCGCCCTGGCCCTGGAACAGCTCGGCCGGGTGGACCAGTCGGTGGCCATCACGCTGGAGGCCGGCGTTTCCCTGGGCGCCATGCCGGTGTACCGCTTCGGAACCGATGCCCAGAAGCAGGAGTGGCTGCCCATGCTGGCGTCCGGCCAGGCGCTCGCGGGCTTTGGACTCACCGAACCCGAAGCCGGCTCCGATGCCGGCGGCACCAAGACCTCCGCCCGGCGCGAGGATGGCCACTGGGTGATCAACGGCAATAAAGAGTTCATCACCAACTCCGGAACCGACATCACCCGGCTGGTCACCGTCACCGCCGTCACCGGCCGGAAGGAAGCCGCGGACGGCAGCGTCCGGAAGGAGATCTCCACCATCCTGGTGCCCACCGACACGCCGGGCTTCAAGGCCGAAAAGCCGTACAACAAGGTGGGCTGGAACGCCTCGGACACCCACCCGCTGACCCTCAAGGACGTCCGCGTCCCGGAGGAAAACCTCCTCGGCGCGGAGGGGCGCGGGTACGCGAATTTCCTGTCCATCCTGGACGAAGGCCGGATCGCCATCGCCGCGCTGGCTACCGGTGCCGCCCAGGGCTGCGTGGACCTGTCGGTCAAGTATGCCCAAGAACGCAGGGCGTTCGGGAGCGAAATCGGCAAGTACCAGGCCATCTCCTTCAAGATCGCACGGATGGAAGCCCGGGCCCATACTGCCCGCCTGGCCTACTACGATGCGGCCGCCAGGATGCTTGCCGGCAAGCCGTTCAAGACCCAGGCGGCCATCGCTAAGATGGTCGCAGGCGAGGCGGCCATGGACAACGCGCGGGATGCCACCCAGGTATTCGGCGGCTATGGCTTCATCAACGAGTTCACCGTGGCGCGCCACTACCGCGACTCCAAGATCCTTGAAGTGGGGGAGGGCACCACGGAAGTCCAGCTGATGCTGATCGCCCGCGAACTGGGACTGTAAGCGCCTGCGCCAGCAGCACCGAACGCAGCCGGCCTGAGAGGATCACTGATGATTGACAAGGTTGTAGCCAGCGCCGACGCCGCCGTGGCCGACATCCCGGACGGGGCGTCCCTGGCGGTGGGCGGGTTCGGGCTCTGCGGGATCCCGGTGGCCCTGATCGACGCCCTGCACCGCGCCGGCACCTCCGGCCTGGAAACGGTCAGCAATAACTGCGGCGTGGATGATTGGGGCCTGGGCATCCTGCTCCGCGACGGCCGCATCCGCCGCACCATCAGCTCCTACGTGGGGGAAAACAAGGAGTTCGCCCGCCAGTACCTTGCTGGTGAGCTGGAGGTGGTGCTGACCCCGCAGGGCACCCTGGCCGAGAAGCTGCGGGCCGGGGGCGCCGGCATCCCGGCCTTCTATACCAAGGCGGGGGTGGGGACGCAGGTGTCCGACGGCGGCCTGCCGCAGAAGTACGACGCCAACGGCGGCATCGCTATCGCGTCCGCGGCCAAGGAAGTGCGCTCCTTTGGGGGAGTGGACTATGTCCTGGAAGAGTCCCTCACTCCTGACTTCGGGCTGGTGCACGCCTGGAAGGGCGACCGGCATGGCAACCTGGTCTTCCATGCCACGGCCATGAACTTCAACCCGCTGTGCGCCATGGCCGGACGCATCACCATCGCCGAGGTGGAGGAACTCGTCGAACCTGGCGAACTGGACCCCGAACACATCCACACCCCCGGGATTTTCGTCCAGCGGGTGGTCCTGGCGGCCGGCGGGGAAAAGCGCATCGAAAAGCGGACGGTGGCCCTGGCGGCGCCGCCGGCGGGCGGAAGAACACTTGGCAGCGACCAGCAGGCAGGAGCATGACCATGGATCCCAACAGCCCTGAGGCGCCCCGCCCGGAAGCCGTCCGGCCGGAATACCGGCGTGCCGGGGAGCACCAGCCCGGTCGCGGCGATTTGGCCGCCGCTGCAGGAAGCAAAGGCTGGACGCGGAACGAACTGGCCGCCCGGGTGGCCCGGGAGCTCCGCAACGGCCAGTACGTCAACCTGGGTATCGGGATGCCCACCCTGATTCCCAACTACATCCCGGCCGGGGTGGAAGTGGTGCTGCACTCTGAAAACGGGATATTGGGTGTTGGCCCCTACCCGGCAGAGGACGCGGTGGATCCGGACCTGATCAACGCGGGCAAGGAGACCGTGACAGTCAACAGGGGAGCGGCGTTCTTCGACTCGGCAACATCCTTCGGCATGATCCGCGGCGGCCACGTGGACCTCGCCGTCCTGGGCGCGATGGAGGTCGCCGCCAACGGAGACCTCGCCAACTGGATGGTCCCGGGAAAGATGGTCAAGGGAATGGGCGGCGCCATGGACCTGGTGTTTGGCGCCAAACGGGTGATTGTGATGATGGAGCACGTGGACCGCAACGGCAATCCCAAGATCGTCCGGGAGTGCTCGCTCCCGTTGACCGGCAAGGGATGCGTGGACCGGATCATCACCGACCTCGCCGTGATCGACGTCGTCCGGGACGGCGGCCCGTCCCGGCTGGTCCTGCGCGAACTGGCCCCCAACGTCTCCGTAGAGGACGTGGTGGCCGCCACTGGCGCGGAGCTGTACGAGGAAGACCAGGAACTCACCGTATGACCGGCAACAACCCCACGGACACGGTCCCGGCAGGCTCAACGGCAGGAGGTGGCGACGGCGGCCGGCGAGTCATCGAGCAGCGCGGGCTCTACTTCGACGAACTGGAGGAAGGCGTGCTGTATGCCCACCGGCCCGGACGCACCGTGACGGAAACCGACAACGTCCTCTTCACCACCCTCACCATGAACACGCAGGCGCTGCACCTGGATGCGGCCTGGAGCGCGGGGCAGCCCTTTGGCCAGCGGCTGATGAACTCCATGTTCACCCTCGCCACCATGGTGGGCCAGTCCGTCACCCAGTTGACCCAAGGGACCATCATCGCCCAGCTCGGCCTGACCGACGTCACCTTCCCGCACCCGCTCTACCACGGGGACACGCTCTACACCGAGACGGTGATCACCGGCAAGCGGCTTTCGGCCTCACGGCCGGGGCAGGGCATCGTTACCATGGAGCACACCGGACGCAACCAGGACGGAGACGTAGTGGCACGAGCCACGAGGAGCTGCCTGATGTGGACCCGGGACGCACACCAGGACCAGCCCGGCGCACAGGGGAGAATGCCCGTATGACATTTTCGATGGGCCCCTCCCTGCTCTTTTGCCCCGCCGACCGCCCGGAGCGTTACCTGAAAGCAGCAGCGCGGGCAGATGCCGTGATCCTGGACCTTGAGGACGCCGTGGCGCCGCCGGACAAGCAACGGGCGCGCGGTGCAATCCTTGCCCAGGTGGGCGCAGCCGGCGACGACCCCGAACTGGACCCCAGCCGGACCATCGTCAGGGTCAACCCGGTCACCACGGAGGACTTCGCAAAGGACCTGCACTGCCTGGCGCACACGCCATACCGCACCGTCATGCTGGCCAAGGCGGAATCGGCTGAACAGCTCAAGGCGCTGGAGGGCTACCAGGTCATCGCGCTGTGCGAAACAGCCCTGGGCGTGCTGAACGCCCCCGCCATCGCCGCCGCCCCCAACGTGGTAGCCCTGATGTGGGGGGCCGAGGACCTCCTGGCCACGTTGGGCGGCACCTCCAGCAGGAAGGACGACGGCGGCTACCGGGCCGTGGCGCTGCACGCCCGCTCCTCGGTGCTCCTGGCCGCCAGGGCATTCGGCAAGGAAGCCATCGACGCCGTCTACACCAACATCCCCGACCTCGACGGGCTGGCCGACGAAACCGCGGACGCCGTGGCCTCCGGTTTCGGCTCCAAGGCGTGCATCCATCCCGGCCAGGCCGCCGTCGTCCGCAAGGCCTACGCGCCCTCCGAGGAGGAGGTGGCCGCGGCGCACGAGCTGCTGGACGCCGCCACGGCGGCCGGCAGCGGGGTTTTCCAGCACCACGGAAAGATGATTGACGGGCCAATCCTCAAGCACGCCCAAGGCATCCTGCGCCGTGCGGGCAGGGACGCCTAGCTGCCCTTCCGCCCCGACGGCCGGCGCAGCGACGTGGGCGGGATGGGCTCGTAGAGCAGGGTCCGCACCCAGCGGTTCCCGGTCTCCCGGAACTCTTTCCGGCTGGCGAAGCGGTAGTGGAAACTGCGCACGCGCACCAGCCGCGGAGCGGCGCCGTCGAACGGGTCATGCCGCAGCAGCCTCAGCACCTGCCGGTCCGCCGAGAGCAGCTTGCCCAGGAAGGCGTAGAACCATTCCTCGTGCACGCTCCGCAGCGGCAGGAACCACATGAGCCAGTCCAGCCGCAGATGGTAGGGGGCCCACTGCCGTGGAATCCGCCGAATATCCCCGGGTTTGCCCTTAAAGCCGTACTCGCGCCAGTCGGAGGCGTCACCGGGGTTCCCGTCCAGGGTGCCTTCCACCACGATCTCGACGCGTTGCCTGGTGACCGTACCGAATGCGCCATAGGCGTTGACCAGCTGCCACCGGTTGAAGCTGGCATTCATCAGCTGCCGGCGGGAGAAGAGATTCCGCAGCGGCCAGTAGCTCAGGACCAGCAGCAGGAGGGACGCCGCCAGCGTTATGGCCAGCCACCACAGGGGAGTGTCCCGTGCGGCACCCGCGTGCCAGTCCGCCGGGACGGCCGGTATCACGGCATGGGCCACGGGATCGCTGACCGCGGCAAACGCCAGCACGATCGCCATCCAGTTCAGCCACGCAAAGTTGCCGCTCGCCACCAGCCACAGCTGGGTGGCGACAACGACGGCCGCCGCCACCCCAGCCACCGGCTGCGGCGCGAACAGCAGGAACGGCACCACCAGCTGGGCGATGTGATTACCCACCACCTCGATCCGGTGCAGCGGCTTCGGCAACAGGTGTGCCTGCCGGCTGAGCGGCCCGGGCATGGGCTGTGTCTCGTGGTGGTAGTACAACGCAGTCAGGTCCCGCCACTCGCGGCCGCCGCGGATCTTGATCATCCCGGCCCCGAATTCCAACCGGAACACCAGCCACACCACCAGGATGAGGATGATGCGTGGCGGCTCCGTCTGGTCCGACCCCAGGAAAGCCACGGTGAAACCGGCTTCCAGCAGCAGCATCTCCCAGCCGAACCCGTAGAACGTCTGCCCCACGTTCACGATTGACATGTACAGCAGCCACAGGGCAAGGAACGCCAGCAACGGAACCCATGGCGGGCCCGCCTGCGGGACCCCGGCCGCGAGCAGCGCCGACACCGCCAGGCCCACGGCACAAACACCCCGCAGCAGCCGGTCCGAGTACCGCCAACGGAACAGGGTGGGCCGGGACAACCGGGAAAACGCGGCCAGGAAATCCGGCACCGGAAGGAGTCCGCGCTCGCCGAGCAACGCCGGAAACTGGTTCAGCGTGGACAGGAACGCAACGAAATATAGTGCTGCGACGCCCCGTTGCAGCACCTGCCGCGCAAATTCATACTCCGGCGCGTCGAACCAGGTGAGCCACTCCACGGATTCCACGTTACGCCCGGCCGTCCGGCGGTCAAGGCGCAGCAGGGCAGGCGGCGTGCGGGATACTTAACGGATGCAGCCACGCAGAATCGTCCTCCTCGGATCCACCGGTTCCATCGGCACCCAGGCGATCGACGTCGTCGACGGCGCCCCGCACCTGTTCGAAGTGGTGGCGCTCAGTGCCGGCGGCGGCAACCTGGAACTGTTGGCCCGCCAGGCGGTCCATACCGGCGCTGCAGCGGTGGGCATCGCCACCGGGGACCCCGGCCGGCTGGAATCGCTGATCCGGGAAGCAGCCGCCGCCGCGGGCCGCCCCGGGTACCGTCCGGAGATCGTGGCCGGACCTGACGCCTCAGCCCGGATCGCCGCCGTGGAGGCGGACGTGGTGCTGAACGGCATCACCGGTTCCATTGGCCTGGCGCCAACGCTTGCGGCACTTCGCTCCGGGGCCACCCTGGCCCTGGCCAACAAGGAATCACTGATCGTTGGCGGCAGCCTGGTCAAGGCGGCGGCCAGGGACGGCCAGATTGTGCCCGTGGACTCGGAACACTCGGCGATTGCCCAGTGCCTGCGCTCAGGTACGGCAGCGGAGGTGGACCGGCTCATCCTGACCGCCTCCGGGGGTCCGTTCCGCGGCAAGAGCCGGGAGCAACTGCACTCCGTCACGCCCCGGCAGGCACTGGCGCACCCCACATGGGACATGGGGGTCATGGTCACCACCAACTCGGCCACGCTGGTCAACAAGGGCCTGGAAGTCATCGAGGCCCACCTGTTGTTCGACATTCCGCTGGACCGGATCGACGTGGTAGTGCACCCGCAATCCATCGTCCACTCCATGGTCCAGTTCGTTGACGGCTCCACCATCGCCCAAGCCTCCCCGCCGGACATGCGGCTTCCCATTGCCCTGGGCCTTGGCTGGCCAGCCCGGGTGCCCAAGGCCGCGCCGGCCTGCGACTGGACCCAGGCCGCCACATGGACCTTTGAACCCCTGGACGTGGGTGCCTTCCCGGCCGTGGCCCTCGCCAAGGACGCCGCCAAGCAGGGCGGCACCTTCCCTGCCGTCTTCAACGCGGCCAATGAAGAGGCCGTCACGGCGTTCCACGCGGGCCGGATCCGGTTCACCGACATCGTCGATACCGTGGACAGGGTGCTCAGCGAACATTCAGGTTCCTCCGGGCTGACGGTGGAGTCGGTGCTGGATGCTGAAAGCTGGGCACGCGCCCGCGCCCACGAACGTTTAGCAGTCAGCAGTCTCTAGGAAGCAGCAGCACCTCCATGACCCCTGTCCTACTTTTCATCCTCGGCGTCGTCTTCGTGGCCGTCGGCATCGCCGTGTCCATTGCCCTCCACGAGGTGGGCCACCTGGTGCCGGCCAAGCTCTTCAAAGTGCGTGTCACCAAGTACATGATCGGCTTCGGCCCCACCCTCTGGTCACGCCGCAAGGGTGAAACCGAATATGGCGTGAAGGCCGTTCCGCTGGGCGGCTACGTCTCGATGATCGGCATGTACCCACCCAACAAGGAGGACGGCTCGGTCCGGCCCTCCAGTACCGGCATGTTCCAGACGCTGGCTACGGAAGCCCGGTCCATGGCCCACGAAGAGGTAGGCCCCGCCGACCACAACCGGGTCTTCTACCGGCTGCCGGTCTGGAAAAAAGTGATCGTGATGCTGGGCGGGCCGGCCATGAACATGATCCTCGGGGTGCTGCTGACGGCCGTTCTGCTGATGGGATTTGGTGTTGCCACCGCCACCACCACCATCTCCGACGTCTCCAAATGCCAGGTGGCCGCGGGGCAAACCGTCGACCCGGACTCTGCCGACTGCCAGCTGACCCCCGCCGCCGCGGCGGGGCTGAAACCCAATGACACCATCACCTCCTTCGACGGCAAGGCCGTCACCAGCTGGGACCAGCTGACGGAGTGGATCCGCGCCTCGGCCGGCAAGGAAGTGGCCATCACGGTGCAGCGGGACGGCACTGCCGTGTCCACCACAGTCACGCCGGTCCTGTCATCCCGGCCGGTGATCGGCGCCGACGGACGCCAGGCCACCGATGCCGCCGGCACCCTCCGGTACCAGGACGTCGGATTCCTTGGCATCGGCGCGCAAACGGCGCTGGTGCCCCAGCCGGCGTCGTCCGTCCTGCCCATGGCCGGAGAGAACATCCGGCAGGTGGCCGGCGTCGTGTTCAACCTCCCCGCCCGTGTGGTGGGCGTGGCCAAGGCCGCCTTCAGCGAAGAACCGCGGGACCCCAACGGCCCCATCAGCGTGGTGGGCGTGGGCAGGGTGGCCGGCGAGGTGGCCGCCATGGAAGCTGTTCCGCTGCAGTCCCGCCTTGCCACCCTTGTCGGCCTGCTGGCGGGCCTGAACTTCGCCCTGGCGGTGTTCAACCTCATCCCGCTGCTGCCCCTTGACGGCGGCCACGTGGCCGGAGCCCTGTACGAAGGCGCACGCCGCACCGTCGCCAGGCTGCGCGGACGGCCGGACCCGGGAGCCTTCGACATCGCCAAACTGCTGCCCGTGACCTACGTGGTGGCGGCTTTGTTGATGGGCATGAGCGCCCTGTTGATCTACGCGGACATCGTGAAACCCGTCAACCTCTTCTGATAATCAGCCGCTTTAGGCTGACTTCAATAAATCAGTCAGATTTGATTGATTATCATGAATCAACCATCTATGGTTGAGCTATGTTTGTGATGACCATCGACCAGCGCGGCAGCACCGGCGACCTGGACCGGGTCCCGGGGTTCATTGAGCAGATCGCGCGCCTCGAACCTGCGGGGGCTGACAGGCCGGTCTTTGAGCGCTCGGTCGGCGACGAAGTCCAGGGGGTGGTTCGGGGCGCTGACGCCGTGGTGGACATCGCCCTGTTCGCGCTGCGCGAAGGGCGCTGGTACGTCGGCATCGGCGTCGGAACCGTGTCCCTGCCGGCAGGCGCCAGCCCGCGGGAAGGCGCCGGATCCGCGTTTGTTGCCGCCCGCAAGGCCGTTGAACGTGCCAAGGCTGCCGGTTCCCAGGTGCCGTTGTCAGTGGTGGCCGGCATCATGGCAGGGGAGGCAGGCGGGAGTGTCCCTGCCGGGGAAGGGGAGCGGACATGCGCCAACGCGGAAGCGGTGCTGAGGCTGCTGGGCCGCCTGGTCCAGGAGCGGACGGACGCCCAGTGGCGGGTGATTGATGCACTGCGGCACCTTGATGCCGGCGCGGACGGGGCAGGGCGGCACGGTCCGGCCCGGCACGGCAGCCAGAAACAGGTGGCCAGGGAACTCGGAATTTCGGAGCAGTCCGTGAGCCGCACCGTGCTTCGCTCCGGGTGGCAGGAAGAATGGGCAGCACGGCCGGCTGCGTCCATGCTGCTTGATGTCGCCCAGGCGCGGGTGGTTCCGGCCGAAGAAACAGTCATCGGCAATGGAGGAGACAAGTGACCGCACTGTGGGTGGCCGTTGCCCTGGTGGTGGCAGGCTTCGCGGGATGGCCGGTCACGGCCCTGGTCTTCAAGCTTGCCAGGACCATTGATGACAAAGCCGACGCCGCCAGAACGGCAGGGGAAGCCCGTCCCGCTGCCCAGGACCCGTCCGCAGACGTCACCGTGGACGAGCCATCCCCGTCTCTCGGCGGCCAGGACGCCGCCCCGGACGCGGACGCGCTCCGTGGAGCGGCGGGAACGGCGGGAGGCCAGGCAGTTGACGGTGAGTTGACGGCGCATACCGGCCCGCCGTCGTCGGACGGCACTGCCGCCGAAGCCTCAGCACCCAGCCAGCGCATCCTGCGCGGCGGCGCCATCATTGGCGTGCTGGAACGGCTGGGGGTGTGCCTTGCCATCCTGGCCGGCCAGCCGGTCGCGATCGCCTACATCGTCGCCATCAAGGGCCTTGGCAGGTTCGCCGAACTCAAAGAAACCCCGGTGGCCGCGGAGCGCTTCATCATCGGAACCCTCACCTCCATGCTTTGGGCGGCCGGGACCGCCGCCGCCGTCAAGGTCCTCTTCCTGCAGTAAACGGGCATCGGGCTCCGTGCCGGGATGGTCCGGATGGGTGCGAAGGCAGGCATGGCGATAGGGTAGCCGTATGACAGTTTTTGCCGTTGAGTACGTTTACGCCGCCAACTCCACCGAAACCCGCAACGAGGTCCGGCCCGCGCACCGGGAATGGACCGGCGGCCTGGCAGAGGACGGCGTCATCGTCGCCAGCGGCCCCTACGGCGACGGTGCCGGCGCCCTCTTGATCGTCACGGCCGCAGACGAAGCAGCCCTGAACTCGATCCTCAAGCAGGACCCGTTTGCCGCAGCCGGCGTCGTCGCCGGAACCCGTATCACCGAATGGTCACCGGTCACCGGCATGCTCGCCGGGCTCGCCGCGTAGCCGCCTCCCTACCCTTTCAACTCAAGGAGTCCACGTGACCTCGGTCAGCCTGGGAATGCCGTCAGCACCGCCGCCCGTCCTTGCGCCCCGCCGCAAGACGCGCCAGATCAAAGTCGGCTCGGTAGGCGTAGGATCTGATTTCCCCATCAGCGTGCAGTCCATGACCACCACGCCCACCACGGACATCAATGCCACCCTCCAGCAGATTGCCGAACTGACGGCGTCCGGCTGCGACATCGTGCGCGTCGCCTGCCCGTCCGCCGACGATGCCGAGGCGCTGCCCATCATCGCCCGCAAGTCCCAGATCCCGGTGATCGCGGACATCCACTTCCAGCCCAAGTACGTGTTCGCGGCCATTGAAGCCGGGTGCGCGGCAGTTCGCGTGAATCCCGGCAACATCCGGAAGTTTGATGACCAGATCAAGGAAATCGCGGCCGCGGCGAAGGACCACGGCACCTCGATCCGCATCGGCGTCAACGCCGGCTCCCTGGAACCGGGCATCCTCAAGAAGTACGGCAAGGCCACTCCCGAAGCCCTGGTCGAGTCCGCTGTCTGGGAAGCGTCCCTCTTCGAGGAGCACGGCTTCCACGACTTCAAAATCTCGGTCAAGCACAACGACCCCGTGGTCATGGTGGCCGCCTACGAAATGCTCGCCGAAAAGGGTGACTGGCCGCTGCACCTCGGCGTCACCGAGGCCGGCCCCGCATTCCAGGGAACCATCAAGTCCGCCACCGCGTTCGGGGCGCTCCTGTCCCGCGGGATCGGTGACACCATCCGCGTGTCCCTCTCTGCCCCGCCGGTGGAGGAGATCAAGGTAGGCAACCAGATCCTCCAGTCCCTGAACCTTCGCCCCCGCAAGCTGGAAATCGTCTCCTGCCCCTCCTGCGGCCGGGCCCAGGTGGACGTCTACACCCTGGCCGAACAGGTCACCGCAGGGTTGGAAGGAATGGAGATCCCGCTGCGTGTCGCCGTCATGGGCTGCGTCGTGAACGGTCCGGGCGAGGCCCGCGAGGCCGATCTCGGCGTTGCCTCCGGAAACGGCAAGGGCCAGATCTTTGTGAAGGGCGAGGTCATCAAGACTGTCCCTGAGAGCGCAATTGTTGAGACACTGATCGAAGAGGCCATGCGTATCGCGGAAGAGATGGGGGAGGCCGATGGCGAAGATGCTGTCAAGGGTAGCGCCCGTGGTTAGCGTCTCGTAGGGACGTTCCAGACCCTGCGGGTATTTCCGTCCGTACGCTTGACGGCCAGGACACCGCCTCGCTGAGCCTTCTGGCGCAGCAGGATCCCGTGACCAACGTGTTCATCCTGGCGCATTTGCGCGCCACGGGCACCGCGGCCCCCACCGCCGGCGGGGCCGGCGTTATCGGCGTCTTCGACAACGGCGTCCTGACCGGCGCCTGCTGGGCCGGGGCCAACCTGGTCCCGGTCCAGCTGGACCCCGCACTGGCGCCCCTCGTGGCAGAGGCCGCGAACAGCTCCGGCCGCCGGTATGCGTCGGCCTTCGGCCCCGCCGAGGCCGTCCTTGCACTCAATACAGAACTCGCCCAGCGGGGGCACCGTGCCCATGAAGTCCGGGCAGACCAGCCGCTGATGGTCATCCAGGATCCGCCCCGCGTCCAACCCCACCCCGGCCTGGCCCAGGGCAACCTCGCCGACTTTGACCGCATCCTTCCCGCCTGCGCCGCCATGTTCGAGGAAGAGGTGGGGTACTCGCCCTACCTGGGCGGCAGGGAGTTCTACAGCCGCAGGGTGGAAGGCCTCATCCGGCAGGGCCACTCCCTGGTCCACCTCAACGAGGCCCACGAAGTGGTATTCAAGGCCGAGTTGGGGGCCGTGACCGCGGACGTCACCCAGGTCCAAGGTGTGTGGATGAATCCCCGGTACCGCGGCCGGGGCCTGAGCTCCGGCTACATGTCGGCAGTGGTGGAAAAAGCGCAGAAGATCGCGCCGGTGACAAGCCTGTACGTCAACGGTTTCAACACCAAGGCCAGGTCCACCTACGAACGTGTCGGCTTCCGGCAGGTGGGCACGTTCGCTACAGTTCTTTTCTAGCGGCGTCCGCCGGAGGTGAACTGAAAATTGGGGGAAAAATGAAGAAGTCCGTGCTGGGAATATTCGGGGCTTCTGCCCTTCTGGCCATTGCGGTATCCGGATGCGGCGGACCGGCATCCCCGCAGGCAGCAGATTCCTCCACGGCAGCGCCCGCGGCGTCCCAAACGACGGCGCCCCCGACCCCCACGGCAACGCCCACACCCACGGCCAAGGCCTATACAGCCGAACAGCTGGCAGCCATCGTGGCACAGGTCAGGGATGCGGCGGACCGGAGGCTGACCGTCCTGCCCACAGGCGACATCGCCACCACGCTGGAGCAAACCAAAACCATGCTCGCCTCCATCGATGTCAAGCCTGCTGAGTGCAAGGAACTCGCTGCCGCCAGCACCGTGCCGTCCGTTGACGGCGCCGCCATGGCGATAGGCATGAGCACCGATACCGGCACCGGGGCAGCCACGGCACTGTCACTGATAGCGGGCCTGGACCAGAGCTTCCTCGCCAAGGTCGCGGACTCGTCGGAGCAGCTGGCGAAGTGCTCGTCCATGACCATGACTGCCTCGGGAATGGAGATTGCGGTCACCGTGAAAGCCGTGCCGGGGGTCAGTTCGGTTCCCGGCGCCGTCGCGTACCGCACGGACAGCTCGCTGCCGGACGGCCGCACGCAGTCCACGGTCACGGCCCAGGTGGTCCACCAGGGCGTGGTGCTCACCTCGGTCGCGTCCGGCGGCGCGAGCGAGGCCGACGCCGTCCAGCGGGCGGGTGCGCTCCTCGACGCGGCTGCCGCCCTGGTCAAATAGGGCCGGTCAGGTAGCGCTGCACGGTCGGCGCGACCAGCCGCACAACGTCCTCCGGTGGCGCTGACGCCAGCGGTTCCAGCCGCACCACATAGCGGACCATCATCAAACCCACGATCTGGGTTGCCACGAGGTTTCCGCGCAGCGCCACCTCCTCGGGCGGCCCGGGAACCGACGCCGTGATCCTGCTGATCACCCGGCGTGCCACCGCCTCCCGCAGCAGCGACGTTTTGGCTGTGGATCCGATGGTTCCCCGCAGGAAGGCCAGGAGGCCGGCCTGGGCAGGGCTTTCCCAGAGCCGGAGCACTGTCCGGACGATCAATTCCGCCCGCTGGTCAGGGTTTGATTCCGCCATGCCGGCCAGGACCTGCTCCGGATCGGCAGGCAGTTCCACGCTAAGCGCGAAAAGTTCGTCCTTGCCGTTGAAGAAGTGGTGGATCATTGCCGGATCCACTCCCGCGGTGCGGGCCACCTGGCGAAGGCTGGTCCCGTCGAAGCCGTGCTCGGCGAAGAGCCTCCGGGCGGCCTCGAGGATGTGGTCCCGGGACGCGGTGGCACCGCCACGGCGTCCGCGGCGGCCGGCGGACCCCACCGGGCGGGCTGCAGGAGTCCCCGGTCCGGGGAGGGTCACGCCGTCCGCCGGCGGAGGGTGAGCGCGGCGAGCACCAGGACGCCGAGCGCGATGGCGGCCATGGCCGCGGCGTCCTGCCACAACCGGTCGGTGGCGTCCGCATGGGCAGCAACCTCCTGGAGGGCGTCCACGGAATAGGTCAGGGGAAGCACGTTGGAGATTGCCTCCAGGACATCATTCATCCGGTCGCGGGCAACGAAAAGGCCGCACAGCAGGATCTGCGGCACCACCACCACCGGCATGAACTGGACTGCCTGGAATTCGGTCCTGGCGAATGCCGAACAGAACAAGCCGAGCGCTACGCCCAGGACGGCGTTGATCACCGCGATCAACACCACGAAGCCCGGAGCACCGGCGATGTCCAGGCCAAAAATCCAATAGGCCACCGCCGTGGCCACCAGCGACTGCAGGGCTGCCATCAGGGAGAAGGCCACGCCGTACCCGAACAGCAGGTCGGCCTTGTGTACCGGCGTGGTGAGCAGCCGTTCCAGCGTCCCGGACGTCCGTTCCCGCAGCATGGTGATGGAGGTGACCAGGAACATCACCACGAACGGAAAGATGGCCAGCATCATCAGTCCCACGCGGTCGAACGTCCGGGGAGCACCTGGCGGCAGCGTCTCGTTCTCGTAGAGGAAGTACACCGCCGTGAGCAGCAGCGCCGGCACCACCAGGATCATGGCGATGCTGCGGTGGTCGTGGCGGAGCTGGCTGAGCACCCGGCGGGTGGTGGCAAGCATCATCAGGGCGTCCATCAGAGCACCCTCCCGTCCGGCCCGGCGGCTTCCACGCCGGCAGGGTCAACCCCTGTCCCGGCGTGGTCGGCGTCCCGGATGATGGCCAGGAAGGCCTGTTCCAGGTTGCTGCTGTGCCCCCTCCTGCTGAGCTCGCCGGGCGTGAGCTGCGCGAGGAGCCGGCCCTCCCGCAACAGCAGCAGCGTGTCGCAGCGGCTGGCCTCCTCCATGACGTGGCTGGAGACCAGGAGCGTCGTTCCGGCCCGTGCCATCGCCCGGAATCGTTCCCAAAGATCGGCCCGGAGGACAGGATCCAGGCCGACCGTGGGCTCGTCCAACACCAACAGGCGGGGGTGCGCCACCAGGGCGCAGGCCAGGGAAACGCGGTTGACCTGGCCGCCGGACAGGTCGGCGGTTTTGCGGCGTGCCAATGCTTCGAGGCCGACGGCGGCAATTGCCTCGGCCACGTCGGCTTTCCGTTTCCGGTGCATGGCACCGAAGTAGCGGACGTTCGCCTCGACGGTCAGGTCCGGGTAGACACTGGGGGACTGGGTGACGTAACCAACCTGCCGCCGCAGCGCGGAACTTCCAGCGGGCATGCCCAGGACCTCGACCGTCCCGCCGGCGATGCGCTGAACCCCCACGATGGTGCGCATCAGGGTGGTCTTGCCGCTTCCGGAGGGTCCCAGCAGGCCGGTGATGCGTCCGGTGGGAATGCTGAAGTCCACTCCAAGCAGTACGGGACGCCGGCCCAGTTTCACGGTCAGTGCTGAGGCCACGATGGCCGCGGCGTCCTGGCCGCGGGCCGGTGCCAATGGTGCTGCCGAGTGGGACATGCCGCCTCCATCGCTGCCTCAGGCCTGGCCGGGCGGGTCAGCCCGGAGAATTCATCACCTGGTGAATTAAATGTAGGCCTGGGCGGAAGAACGGACAAGGGCATCCCGCGATGTGAAAACACTTGTCAAACGTGTGCACCATCACATAGGTTCAATCTAGCTGCGCTGGAAGTGGGGTGGGCGGTCTCACCAGTCCTCACCAGTACTAAGGCGATAACGGCGTTGGGCCACGCCCGGATGCGATGACCAGCCTCACTGGGGGGCCAGGGGCTTTGTATTTTCCGGGCGTGGCCCTACTGTTTCCGGCGCGGCGGGATGCCGTGCCCGGCCGCCGTGCCCGGCCAGTCCGTACTGCAGGTTGTGTGCCGGTAGATTAGTATCCAGACGAATTGTCCGGCACTGCTGACCCAGCACCTCCCCAGAAACGGATACCACCCGTGGTCCTACGACTCTCCCAGCTTTTCCTGCGCACGCTGCGCGAAGACCCCGTCGACGCCGAGGTTGCCAGCCACAAACTGTTGGTCCGCGCCGGCTACATCCGCCGCGCGGCTCCCGGAATCTACACGTGGCTTCCGCTGGGGCTGAGCGTCCTGCGTAAGGTCGAGGAGATCATCCGCCAGGAAATGGCTGCCATCGGCGCCCAGGAAGTGCACTTCCCGGCACTGCTCCCGCGCGAGCCGTACGAGGCCACCAACCGGTGGACCGAATACGGTGAGGGCCTGTTCCGGCTCCAGGACCGCAAGGGTGCCGATTACCTGCTGGCCCCCACGCACGAGGAAATGTTCACGCTCCTGGTCAAGGACCTGTACTCCTCCTACAAGGACCTGCCGCTCAGCCTGTACCAGATCCAGAACAAGTACCGTGACGAGGCACGCCCGCGGGCAGGCCTCCTGCGCGGCCGCGAGTTCATCATGAAGGACTCCTACTCTTTCGACGTCGACGACGCCGGCCTGGATGCCAGCTACGCGGCCCACCGCGGTGCCTACCTGAAGATCTTTGAACGCCTGGGGCTGGAGGTCGTTCCGGTGGCAGCCACCGCCGGGGCCATGGGCGGCTCCAAGAGCGAGGAATTCCTGTTCCCGACAGAGATCGGCGAGGATACCTTCGTCCGCTCCGCCGGCGGCTATGCAGCCAACGTTGAGGCCGTCACCACCGTGGTCCCCGACGAGATCGACTTCAGCAACGCCCCGGCCGCCAAGGTCCTGGACACCCCGGATACTCCCACCATCGAGACCCTGGTTGCCGCTTCGAACCAGATTGCCCCGCGGTCAGAGGCCGACGGGGGCGCCTGGACCGCCGCCGACACGCTCAAGAACGTCGTCCTCGCCGTCACCCTGCCCACCGGTGAGCGGCAGCTGGTGGTCATCGGAGTTCCCGGCGACCGCGCCGTGGACCTCAAGCGCGTGGAAGCCAACATCGGCGCGTTCCTGCCGATCGCCGGCGAAATCGGCCTTGAGCAGGCCGGTGAGGAAGATCTCAAGAAACAGCCGCTGATCGTCAAGGGCTACCTGGGCCCCGGCCTTTCCCTGGACCAGCCGCTCCTTGGCGCCGGGAGCGCAACGAAGATGCTCTACCTGGTGGACCCGCGGGTGGTAAGCGGAACGGCGTGGATCACCGGCGCCAACCAGGCAGGCAAGCACGTCTTCGGCCTGGTGGCCGGCCGCGATTTCACCTGGGACGGCGTCATCGAGTGCACCGAAGTCCGCGCCGGCGACCCCTCACCTGACGGTTCCGGCCCCTTGGAGACCGCCCGCGGCATCGAGATGGGCCACATCTTCCAGCTCGGCCGCAAGTACGCCGAAGCCCTGGACCTCAAGGTCCTGGACCAGAACGGCAAGCAGGTGGTGGTCACCATGGGCTCCTACGGCGTCGGCGTGACGCGGGCCGTTGCCGCGCTGGCCGAAGCCAACCACGATGACCGCGGCCTGGTCTGGCCCCGCACGGTGGCTCCGGCCGACGTCCACGTCGTGGCTGTGGGCCGCGGGGACGAGATCTTCCAGGCAGCGGAAAAGCTCTCTGCTGAACTCGAAGAGGCCGGCTTGTCCGTCATCTACGATGACCGCCCCAAGGTCTCTCCCGGCGTGAAGTTCGGCGACGCCGAGCTCGTGGGCGTACCCACCATCCTGGCCGTGGGCCGCGGACTGGTGGACGGCGTGGTGGAGATCAAGGACCGCCGCAGCGGCGAAGCCGAGAACGTTGCAGTGGACAAGGCCGTCGACTACGTGGTCAACGCCGTCCGCAACCAGTGATCTCCGGCTTCGAATCGATCCAGCTCACCACCATCATCCTGATCGTGGTGGCTGGGTTCGCAGCCGGCTGGGTCGACGCGGTTGTGGGCGGGGGAGGCCTCATCCAGCTTCCTGCGCTCCTCCTGGTTCCCGGCATCGCGCCCGTGCAGGCCCTGGCTACCAACAAGATGGGCTCCATCTTCGGAACCGCCACCAGTGCCGCCACGTACTACCGGCGGGTGGGGCCGGACCTCCGGACCGCCGTCCCCATGGCCGTCATAGCCCTGGCAGGCAGTTTCGGCGGCGCCAGCCTGGCCGCCTCCCTGCCGGCGGGGGTCTTCAAGCCGATCATCGTGGTGGCGCTGGTCGCCGTCGCGCTCTTCACCGCGCTGAAGCCCAATGTGGGTGAGCTGACGGCGCTGCGGCATGACGGCCGCAAGCACTACGTCGTCGCCTGCCTCATCGGTGCCGTGATCGGCTTCTACGACGGACTCATCGGCCCCGGGACAGGATCCTTCCTGGTGATCGCCCTGGTGTCCGCCATGGGCTACGCCTTCCTCGAAGCCAGCGCCAAAGCCAAGATCGTGAACATGGCCACCAACGCCGGTGCACTGCTGTTCTTCCTGCCGCACGGGTCCATCCTGTGGGGCATTGGCCTGCTGCTCGGGGCAGCCAACATGGCCGGCGGCTACCTGGGCGCCCGCACCGCCGTGAACCAGGGAAGCAAGTTCGTCCGTGTGGTCTTCCTGGTGGTTGTTGGCGCGCTGATCGTCAAGCTCGGCTACGACGTCTGGCAGGACAACTTCGGCTGATCCCTCCCCGGAACGGGCCCTCGTCGCCTGGACCCGCCGGGCGTAGCATGCACGTATGGCACCCGGCGACGACGAGTATGCACCGGCACTGGCGGCGGCGGCGAGGCATTCGCAGGCCTGGCTGGCCAGCCTTCTCGACCGCCCGGTGGGACCCAGCCTGCACGCGTCCGAGCTCGCGGCAGCGTTTGGCGGCCCGCTGCCGGCAGCGGGCATGCCTGCCGCAGACGTCATCGACCTGCTTGCCACCGCGGCCGAACCCGGGCTCATGGCCATGCCCGCCGGCCGGTTCTTCGGCTGGGTGATCGGCGGTACCCTTCCCGCTGCCCTTGCCTCGGACTGGCTGGTCAGCGCTTGGGACCAGAATGCAGGCCTGCGCTACGCCACCCCGGCAACGGCTGCCATTGAGGAAGCCGCCGGCGCCTGGCTGCTGGACTTGCTGGGGTTGCCGGCCGCCGCCGACGTCGGGTTCGTCACCGGCGCCACCATGGCAAACTTCACCGGAATGGCTGCCGCGCGCTGGCGGTTGCTTTCCGACGAGGGCTGGGATCTGGACCGGGACGGCCTGTCCGGTGCGCCCCGGATCCGTTGCTTTGTGGGCAGGGAGCGGCACGACACCGTGGACCTTGGCCTGCGGTACCTCGGGCTGGGACAGCCGACGGCGGTCGACGCCGACGGGCAGGGCCGTCTGGTTCCCGCCGCGCTGGATGCCGCCCTCGCCGCCGGCACCGGACCCGCCCTGGTGTGCCTGCAAGCGGGCAACCTGCACTCCGGCGCCTTTGACCCCTTCGCCGAGGCCATCGCCGTCGCACGCAGGCGCGGGGCCTGGGTACACGTCGACGGCGCGTTCGGATTATGGGCGGCCGCCGCGCCGGAACTGCGGCACCTCACTGCAGGCTTCGAAGAAGCAGACTCGTGGGGCACCGACGCCCACAAGACCCTGAACGTGCCCTACGACTGCGGCATCGCGATCGTCCGGGACGCCGCGGCGCTCCGGTCCGCCATGGGCCTGCACGCCAGCTATCTCGTGCACGATGCCGAAGGGCCGGGGGACCCGTTCGAGAAAGTTCCCGAACTGTCGCGGCGCGCACGCGGAGTCCCGGTCTGGGCGGCGCTGAAAAGCCTGGGCCGCGACGGTGTGGCAGCCCAGGTGGCCGGGCTCGCGGCTGCCGCCGCCGCGATTGCCGGAGGCCTGGCTGCGCTGGATGGCGTGGAGGTCCTCAACGACGTCGGCTACACCCAGGTGTGCATTGCGTTCGGCGACGACGACACCACCCGTGCGGTGACCGCCCGCATCATCGAGGACGGAAAAGTATGGATGTCCGGTTCGCACTGGCAGGACCGCGAGATCCTCCGGGTCTCCGTGAGCAACTGGCATACCGCCGGAGCCGACGTCGCCACCGCCGTGGAAGCTGTCCGCTCAGCCCTGGCCGCCGTGCGGAATTCCTGAGCGTTCACGGCCCGCCTGAGCCTGCCTGACTGCCCGCACCTATCCACTCTGGCCGGGCTCCGGCAGGTCATGGGGATGCGGCAGGCCGTCCAGCGTGGTGCCGGCCAGGGTGCTGGCCACCCACAGCGACCGGGCCAGGTCACCGTGGTGCCCATGCGCGGCATACCACAATGCGTTCTCCACTTCCCTGGCGATACCCCATTGCCTGGCAACGTCAGGGTCGAGGCTGGCGGCCCTGCTGAAGTCGTGGCAGCGCCGCAGCAGGCCGCCACCGGCGTCGTTCGCCGGCAGGTCCGTCAGGCGGTTCCACAGCAAGGGGGCGACGGCGAACTCGGGCTCGCCGATCATTGGCTGCGGATCGATGGCTGCGTATCCATCCAGCGGGTGTGGTCCGTCCGGCGTCGCGGTCCCCGGACGGGCCAGGACATTGAGGAAATGCAGGTCCGTGTGGACCAGCAGGTCCCGGGCGGACCGGCGGCCCACTGCGCCGCGGGTCTGGCACACCTCAAGGGCTGCCTCCAGCAGCCAGCGGGGAAAAGGCCGGCCCAGTTGCTCCCAGTCCGCGGGAAAGTCGTCGCTCCACTGCTCGGCACGCGCAGCGATGTGGCCGAACTCCTGCCACTCGGCGCGTGGGTCCGGGGAAAGTCCCAACTGCCGGACCAGGCCGCCCCACACCGGGACGGCGTCGTCCATTGACAGGGCAGCCAACGACCTGCCGGCGTCTAGGCGTTCCAGGAGCATGGCACATGACCCGGCATCCGAGGCCAGCAGGGCCACGGCCCCCTGGCCGCCCCACAGGGCCAGCGCATGGCGCTCAACCCTGGCCTCGTCGTGGGGGAAGGCGATCTTGAGGGCCGCCGGGGACCCGTCGTCCTGCAGCACCGGGACTACCACACCGCCGTGCCCGTTCCAGGGGAGACTGCCTGGTGCCAGGTCAACGTCGAGCCGCCACTGCTCCAGGCGTTCCTGCAGCAAACGCGGTAAGCCGGCAATCCAGGCCCGGCCTGCACTGGTGCGTGCGTAGCGCGCCGCAAGGTCCGGAGGAATGGGTACTGCCGCTGCCTTGACCACCGGATCAGACAACCCCCGAGGCGCCGAGCAGGTTGCCAATCAGGAAGGTTGCCGCCAGTGCCAGTGCACCGCCCACCACTACCCTGACGGCCGCCTTGGTTCTTGAGCCGCCACCAATCCAGGCACCCAAGGCTCCCGTCAACGCCAAGGCCACCAAGACCGACACGAAGGTCAGCGGGATACGGATCTCCGGCGGCGGCAGGAGGATGGCCAGCATGGGCAGGATGGCGCCGATCGTAAAGGCGAGCGCCGATGCGAACGCCGCGTGCCAGGGACTGACGATGTCCGTTTCGTCGATGTTCAGTTCGGCGGACAAGTGCGCGGCCAGGACGTCATGCGCCGTGAGTTCCTCGGCCACCTTGGCCGCTGTTTCCGGGGCCAGGCCCTTGGCCTGGTAAATGGCGGTCAACTCCGCCAGTTCCGCGTCCGGTTCTTCCGCCAGTTCCCGGCGTTCCTTCTCGATGAGGGCCCGCTGGCTGTCGCTTTGGCTGCTGACGGAAACGTACTCGCCCAACGCCATCGACACCGCACCGCCCACCACTCCGGCGACGCCCGCCGTGAGGATGGGGCCCGATTCGGCGGTGGCCCCGGCCACGCCCACCACGATCGCCGCCACGGAGACGATGCCATCGTTGGCCCCCAGCACGCCGGCACGCAGCCAGTTCAGCCGGTGGGCAATATCGTTGCCGTGGGGTTCAGTTTCAAGATGGCGGTGCAGTTCCGGGGTTTCCGGATTGATTCCCGGGGAATCGGCAGGTTCGTCCGCGTTCATGCCTTCAGCAAACCACCCCGGATGCTCCGGTGCCACCCTTCCACCACGGTTCATTGCGGGCCTGTGCCCTGGAATTCAAAGGGGGGTGGGGCGGTTGGCGTTCAGGACGCTGCGGGCGACGCCGTGACAGCGCCGCCGGCACGAAGCGCCGGCAGTTGCCCCACGTCCAGGTTGAGGCCTGGAACAGGTCCCGGGTCCACGCCCCACCGCGCGGCCCGGGCGGCCGCGGACTGCAGTGCTGACAGCGCCCATGCCCGGTCCTGGCCCTGGGATAATGCCACGACATCGCCGTAGGGCGCCAGGGTTGATGCTTCGATCCGGCCCAACCCCGCCGCCGGTGCGGCCAGGAAGCCGCCATCAAGGATGTACCCCGGCTGTTGCGGCACGGACGCGCCGCAGGCAACCCGAAGGCGCGCTTCCGCGGACGCGGTGAGGCCCTTGTGCTGACCCAGGAAATCCGACGCCGGGCCCGCCTCCGCCGGAACGAGGCGGGGGAGGGCCGCCTGGTAGGCGTAGACGGCCTGCTGCTCAGCGGCAGTTACCGCGGCCAGTGCCTGGCGGATGTCTGCAGGAGCGCCGGGCTCGGTGGCCTCCGGCGCGGCCGCCACGGCCGACGGCGCCACGCAAGGGGACGCGCTGGAGTCAGCCCCGGACACGTCCCCGTCAGGTCCTGCTGCCGTGCCTTGCGGCGCCGGCACCCCGGCGGCCGCAGCGAGCCTCCCGGCGGCGAGCAGTTGTGCGATGCCGGTGCCGGCGAGAAGCCGTGCCATGCCGCCGTCGGCCGCTTCTGCGTCCTTGACGCGGGCAACTCCGCTGGCAGCGAGCGCCTGGACCAACTCTGCCGCGCCCCTGGCAGGCCTCGTCGGTGCCGGCGACGGGGAAGCTGACCCCTGCGCAGCAGGTGCGGGGGCGGGGGACTGGAGTGCCTTGGCCTGGATGGTCAGCAACGTCACAACACCATCCACCGTGGTGGAATCCACTGCACCGTTGACGGCCAGGCCCTGTCCCGCAGCCCGCAGGTCCAGGGCGTCACTGAAGGCCGCCGACCTGGCCCGCTCCGAAAAGGATGGCGGGGACGGGGCGGGTTTATCCGCGGGAATCAGGGCGAAACCGAGGCTCAGGACAACCAGCGCCGCCAGCGCGAAGACGGCATAACGGAGCGGGCGCAGGCGCGGGCGGCTGTCGTGGCGGCGGTCTTTCACAACAGACCATGGTGTCACGCTGCGGGGGAACCCCGGTGCACCGCTGGGCCGGTAAAATAGCTACGCTAGTAAACACCACATCATCTATAGGGAGGGCGGCCGGCATCGTGAGCAATGCAGAAGCCACGGCTTCACCAGACCACGCGGGTACGGGAAGCGGATCCGCACCGGCCCACAACCCCGAAGCCGCCCGGCTCCGGGCTCTCTTGGAGCCCGCCATCCAGGCCAACCGGCTCTACCTTGAGGACGTGGTCATCAACATCGCCGGTTCGCACCGGGTGGTCAACGTCGTGGTGGACCTGCCGCAGGAGGAGACGGGCGGCGTCAGCCTGGACGTCATTGCCGATATCTCCAAGGTGCTCTCCGATGTCCTGGACAGCGACCCCAACGCAGATACCCGCCCGTATGACCTTGAGGTGTCCTCGCCCGGGGTCGGGCGTCCACTGACCGAACCCCGTCACTGGCACCGCGCCCGCGGCCGGATGGTCAAGGTCAACGTGCTCCAGGGTGAGAACGTCACCGGGCGCATCCAGTCGGTGGACGACGGCGGAGTGACCCTCGTGCCCGAGGTCGCCGTCAAGAAGGGCATGAAGCCCCGGCAGGGCGACCCCGTAAAGCTTCCTTTCGACAGGATCCGCAATGGAAAAGTCGAGATCGAATTCAGCCACCTCCCCGAGGATGGTCTGGAACCTGAACACAATGGACCTTCCGAGGAGGCCTGATGGATATTGACATGAGCGCACTGAGACTTTTGGAGCGTGAGCGTGAAATCCCGCTGGACCTCCTGATCCCCACCATCGAGCAAGCGCTCCTGGTGGCCTACCACAAGTCGCCCGGCGCCTTCGAAAAAGCGCGTGCCGAGCTGGACCGCAAGAGCGGCCACGTGACCATCTGGGCTGTCGAGATTGACGACGACGGCGCTCCAATCGGCGAATTCGAGCACACCCCCGAAGGGTTTGGCCGCATCGCTGCCAGCACCGCGCGCCAGATCATCCTCCAGCGGCTCCGCGACGTCGAGGATGACAACGTCCTGGGCGAATTCAAGGGCCGCGAAGGCGAACTGGTGTCCGGCACCATCCAGCAGGGCAACAACCCGCACATGATCCAGGTCAACCTCGGATCGCTGGAGGCGCTGCTGCCGCCGCCCGAGCAGGTTCCCGGGGAAAAGTACATCCACGGCAACCGCCTGCGCGCCCTGGTCATCGATGTCCACCGCGGCAACAAGGGGCCCTCGGTTACGCTGTCCCGCTCGCACCCGGGCCTCGTCCGGAAGCTCTTCGAACTCGAAGTGCCTGAAATTGCCGATCACTCCGTGGAAATCGTCGCACTGGCACGCGAAGCCGGACACCGCACCAAGATCGCCGTGAAGGCGAACACTCCCGGGATCAACGCAAAGGGCGCCTGCATCGGGGAAATGGGCTCGCGGGTCCGTGCGGTCATGACCGAGCTCAACGACGAAAAGATCGACATCGTCGATTTCAGCGAGAACCCGGCGACCTTCATCGCCAGCGCCCTCTCGCCGTCGCGTGTGAATTCGGTCACTATCACCGATGAAGCAACCCGGTCCGCCCGGGTGGTGGTTCCCGACTACCAGCTGTCCCTGGCCATCGGCAAGGAAGGCCAGAACGCCCGCCTGGCGGCGAAGCTGACCGGCTGGCGCATCGACATCGTCTCCGACGCCGCGGCGCCCCGCGATAAATGAGGTTCAGGGCCGGGTGGTTGCCGTACCCGGGCAGCCGCCCGGTTTCGGGCAGAACGGCCCAAAGGGGCTAGAATAGATAAGACCGCGCCTAACGGCCGGCAGCCGTGTGCCCTGTGTATGCCAATTTTCCGGACTCCGGAGGTGGTTATGCCAGGGCCAGCAGAATGAACGTCAGGACGATGACCGTGGCAGAAGTGCTTTCCACCGGGAGTCAGCCCGAACGTACCTGCATCGGATGCCGGAAGAAGGGCTTGCGGTCGCAGTTGCTCCGGCTCGTCGCCGAAGGCAGCGGATCATCCGCTGTCCTGGTGGATGAACGACGCCGGATGGCTGGCCGGGGTGCTTGGCTGCACCCCAGCCAATCGTGCCTGGCTCTGGCGATCAAACGGCGAGCATTCGGACGCGCCCTTCCGGGCGCAACCGGTACCGCCGCAGTTGAACACCGGATCACGTCAGGTCCGAACGTTGACGTCGCCGCGGCGGCTGCAACACCAACCGTCCAACCTGAAAGCGGGTCAGAAAACTGATGGAAACCCGATGAGTTCCCAGCGATGAGTGCGTAACGATGACAACTTTGTTGCGCTCTGCAATGGGCCTTTCAGCTGCGTTCGCGGCGGAGGCCCGCAGTAAGAAGTAGACGGTTCGTGCCTGGCTCGGTGCGGACCGAGACAGGAGAAATGTGGCCAAGGTCCGCGTACATGAGCTCGCCAAAGAGCTCGGTATAACTTCCAAAGATGCAGTGACAAAACTGCAGGAACTGGGCGAATTCGTTCGCTCCGCCTCATCCACCATTGAGGCCCCCGTTGTGCGCAAACTGCGCAACGCCTTCCCCGACGCCGCCGCCAAGTCAGCGGCCCCTGCCGCGACGACCGCTGCCGCCCCCAAGGCCGCCGCGCCCGCAGCAGGATCACGTCCTTCAGCACCACCTCCGGGCCCGGCTGCGCCCAAGGCTCCGGCCCCTGCGGCACAAGCACCGGCTGCACCTGCCCAGGCCGCCCCGGCGGCTCCCGCAGCTGCAACTCCGGCGCCTGCCGCTCCCGCGGCTCCGTCCTCGGGTGCCAAGCCCGGCGCCCGCCCTGCCCCCAAGGCAGAGACCCCGGCTCCTTCCGCCCGTCCGGGCGGTTCCACGCCGGGTGGGTCCGGTCCCCGTCCCGGCGGTCCCCGTCCGGGCAACAACCCCTTCGCCACCTCACAGGGCATGCCCCGTGGCCGTGGCGGAGACGGTGAGCGTCCTCCGCGTCCGGGCAACAACCCGTTCGCCACGTCCCAGGGGATGCCCCGTCCCGGCGGCGGCCGCGACGGCGACCGTCCCGGTGGTCCCCGTCCCGCAGCCGGCGCTGGTGGACCCCGTCCCGGTGGGCCGCGTCCCGCAGCCGGCGCCGGTGGACCCCGTCCCGCGGCAGGCGCAGGCGGACCCCGTCCGGGCGCACCCCGCCCCGGCGGTCCCCGCCCCACTCCCGGAATGATGCCCAACCGCACCGAACGTCCCGCACCCGCTGGTGCAGGCCGTCCGGGTGGCGGCGGCCGCGGTCCGGGCCGTCCGGGTGGCGCTCCAGGCACCGGTGGTCCCGGCGCAGGTGGCGGCGCCCCGGCCGGCGGTGGCTTCGGCAAGGGTGGCCGCGGTCGCGGTGGCACCCAGGGTGCCTTCGGCAAGGGCGGTGCAGGCCGAGGCAAGCAGCGCAAGTCGAAGCGTGCCAAGCGCCAGGAACTCGAGCAGATGAGTGCCCCGTCGCTGGGTGGCGTGAGCGTACCCCGCGGCGACGGCAACACTGTGATCCGGCTCCGCCGCGGCTCGTCCATCACGGACTTTGCCGACAAGATCGAGGCAAACCCCGCGGCACTGGTGACCGTCCTCTTCCACCTTGGCGAAATGGCTACCGCCACGCAGTCGCTGGATGAAGAGACGTTCGCACTGCTGGGTGAGGAGCTTGGCTACAAGCTCCAGGTCGTCTCCCCGGAGGACGAAGAGCGCGAGCTGCTCTCCACCTTCGACATCGACTTCGACGCCGAGCTGGAAGCCGAAGGCGACGAGGAACTCGAGGCACGTCCTCCGGTTGTCACCGTCATGGGTCACGTTGACCACGGTAAGACGCGGCTGCTCGATGCCATCCGCAAGTCCGACGTCATGGCGGGCGAGCACGGCGGCATCACGCAGCACATCGGTGCATACCAGGTCACGCACAACCACGAAGGCGAAGACCGGAAGATCACCTTCATCGATACTCCGGGCCACGAGGCGTTCACCGCCATGCGTGCCCGTGGTGCGAAGGTCACCGACATTGCCATCCTGGTGGTCGCAGCGGACGACGGCGTGATGCCGCAGACCGTTGAAGCCCTCAACCACGCCCAGGCGGCCAACGTGCCGATCGTCGTGGCAGTGAACAAGATCGACAAGGAAGGCGCCAACCCGGAAAAGGTCCGCGGCCAGCTGACCGAGTACGGCCTGGTTCCCGAAGAATACGGTGGCGACACCATGTTCGTGGAAGTTTCTGCCCGCCAGAACCTCCACATCGACGAGCTGCTTGAGGCGGTCCTGCTGACCGCGGACGCTGCCCTGGACATGCGCGCCAACCCGAACAAGGACGCCCGCGGTATCGCAATCGAAGCCAACCTGGACAAGGGCCGCGGTGCGGTTGCCACCGTCCTGGTCCAGTCCGGCACCCTGCGCGTCGGCGACACTATCGTGGCAGGTACGGCCCACGGCCGCGTCCGTGCGATGTTCGACGACGACGGCAGCGCCCTGACCGAGGCCGGCCCGTCCCGCCCCGTGCAGGTGCTGGGTCTGTCCAACGTGCCGCGCGCCGGCGACACCTTCTTCGTGACCGCTGACGAGCGCACTGCCCGCCAGATCGCCGAGAAGCGTGAAGCCGCCGACCGCAACGCCGCCCTGGCCAAGCGCCGCAAGCGCATCAGCCTGGAAGACTTCGACCAGGCCGTCGCCGAAGGCAAGATCGACACCCTTAACCTCATCCTCAAGGGTGACGTATCCGGTGCCGTGGAAGCCCTCGAAGACGCATTGCTCAAGATCGACGTCGGCGAAGGCGTGCAGCTGCGCGTCATCCACCGCGGTGTGGGTGCCATCACCCAGAACGACGTCAACCTGGCAACGGTCGACTCCGCCGTCATCATCGGCTTCAACGTCAAGCCCGCCGAGCGTGTTGCCGAACTGGCAGACCGCGAAGGCGTGGACATGCGCTTCTACTCCGTCATCTACGCAGCAATTGATGACATCGAAGCAGCCCTCAAGGGCATGCTCAAGCCGGAGTACGAGGAAGTCCAGCTTGGCACCGCCGAGGTCCGCGAAGTGTTCCGTTCCTCCAAGTTCGGAAACATCGCCGGCTCGATCGTCCGCTCCGGTGTTATCCGGCGCAACGCCAAAGCACGCGTCTCCCGCGACGGCAAGATCATCGGTGACAACCTCACCGTTGAGACGCTCAAGCGCTTCAAGGACGATGCAACCGAGGTCCGCACGGACTTCGAGTGTGGTATCGGTCTTGGCTCGTACAACGACATCACCGAAGGCGACATCATCGAGACCTTCGAGATGCGCGAGAAGCCGCGCGTCTAGTCTGGTTCCGAACCAGTGGCGGGGAGCCTCCGAGTTTTGGGGGCGCCCCGCCCCTACGCTGGGCGGCAAAGGATCTTGCGATCCTTTGCCGCCCAGCTCCGGTAGGCCCGATGCCACTCCCGGGCGCCCCCAAAACTCTCCGGCATCGTCGTTGGCCCGCCTTTAGTGCGCGGCAGATAACTAAACGTGCGCTGGCAGCCTTCGCGTCGCCGTCGTACCCCTCTTTTTCTTTCTTCGTATAGGAGTTGTTCATGGCTGATCCGGCACGTGCTGCTAAGTTGGCGCAGCGGATTAAGGTTGTTGTTGCTGAGGCTCTGGGCCGGAAGGCCAAGGATCCCCGGCTTGAGGGCATTACTGTTACCGATGCCCGGGTGACCAATGATCTGCAGCACGCCACCGTTTACTACACCGTCTTCGGCGACGAGACTGTCCAGGCTGATGCCGCCAAAGGGCTCGAAAAGGCCAAGGGTGTTCTTCGGCAGGAAGTTGGCCGGAACATCACCGTCCGCCTGACCCCCACCCTTGAGTTCGTGGCCGACCAGATTCCGGTGAACGCTTCCAACCTCGAGGAACTGCTGCGGGAGGCCCGCAAGCGTGACGCCGAGGTGGCAGCACTTGCTGCCAACGCCCGGCACGCCGGCGACGCCGACCCCTACAAGTCAGACGCGTCCGACGACGTCGATATCGACGAAGACGACTTCGACGAAGAGGACACCGACCTCAGCGACGACGGAGACGTCGAGGAGGACAGCAACAAGTAGAACGCACACAGGGCCCGGGAGTTGATCCCGGGCCCTGCTGTTTTAACCCAGCAGTGCTGCATCCCCTAGTGCAAGTCAGCCTTGATGACCTTTCCGGACGGCGGCTGCGAGGGATCCCCGAGCGCGTCCGTCGTGGCGTAGAGCGTATGGCCGCTGATGTCGACGTCGGCTGGCATGTTCACCGCCAGGAACCGGGAACGGCTGCCCTCACACGTGAACTTCAGGATCTCGCCGCCGAACAGCGAGGCGACAAACACGTCACCGTTGCCGGCCACTGCGAGGCCCGTGGGACTGAGAATGTGGTCCGCCCAGAGGTCGGTGTCACCGTTCCACGGGTTGATTTTGAAAACCGCACCGCGGGCACCCAGTTCGGGACCTTCCGGTCCGCCGGGCAGGGACGTCACGTACAGCATCCCGTCCGGGCCGATCCCCACGTCAGTAGGCACGGGCTCGAACGCGTACTTATGCCCCACCACGCAGTCCGGAACCGTCTTGGTGGTCCCCTGCATGTCCACCGGGACCGTCAAGCCCGCCGGAATGGTGGCCGGACGTGGCGGCAGGACAGCGATCGTATCGATGTCACCATTCTTCAGATTGACCTTGAGGACGGCGTTCATGCCGGCGTCGGCCACATAGGCGGCGTCATCCTTCACCGCCAGGGCGTAAGGGTGGGAGTCCACAAGGCCCTTGTACCTGGCCGGCGGGAAAGCAGGCCAACCGGCAAGGCACTGATCGCTGACGTCTTTGCCAAACCCGTAGTGCTGGGACCCGTCCGGGTTGTGGCGCCGCTCGTAGTCGGCAAAGTCGGCGATGGTGTCCACGTCGCCCCTGGAGTCGATGGACTTGAGGTATCCGTGCAGTGCAGCGGGGTCTCCCTGGCCGGCGCCCACACTTTCCAGGTAATAGGTGGTGCTGCCGCGGGTGTCGGCGCCGGCCACCTCCCAGCCTTTGGGCGTCTGCGTGGCCAGGTCCTCGGTGGAGCCGTCCCGGTTGATGCGGGTGAGTTTTCCGGCAAAGTCCTGGGACACCAGGACCGATTTACCGGTCCCCGCCGAGACGTGCAGCGGTGAGACGAGTCCATCCGCAAGGACATCGTAGTCCGGTGTGCGTGAGGATGCGGAGGCGGGGGCAGCGGACGCCACGGCAGCGGCGGTGGCCGCGATACAGGCTAAGAATGCGAGTCGTTTCTTCATTGGGTTCTCCGGGTGCGATGCCCTTGACGGGCTGGATAGGAAAGCCTCGGCAGAGGCAAATTGTTTCCCCCGCGCGCAAGCGTAGGCTCCTACCAGCGGGTAGTCGCTGGGGGAATCTCCCCTTCTTTGCCCCCTTTTCATCCCCCTGCCGGGCCCCGGTGGCTAGGATCGTGCTATGACCTCTGCAGACCACGAAACCAGCCTCTCCACATACCTCCAGCAGGCAGTGGACCTGGCCACGCAGAACGTCGCACTTGGCGGCGGGCCGTTCGCAGCTGTGGTGGTCACCGCTGACGGGCACGTCCACGCCGGTGTCAACCGCGTCACCCGGGACAACGATCCCACTGCCCACGCGGAGGTGGTGGCCATCCGCGCAGCGGCCTCAGCAACGGCCAACTTCGACCTCACCGGAGCGGTACTCTACGCAAGCTGCGAGCCGTGCCCCATGTGCCTGGCCTCAGCTTTATGGGCCAGGATCGGCCACGTGTACTTTGCCGCGGACCGGCACGGGGCTGCGGCTGCAGGCTTCGATGATGCCCTCTTCTACGAGTACTTCAACGGCGCCAGGCCGGACCTGATGCCGGTCACCCGGGGTGACGTCCCGACGTCGGACCTCCCCTTCCAGGCGTGGGGCGCCTTTGCCGGCAGGAAGGACTACTAGCCATGGAACCTGCGCTCATCGCCTGCCCCGCCTGCGGAAAGACCAACCGGGTGCCCGCCCGGGCATCCGGGCATCCGCGCTGCGGCAACTGCAAAGCGGACCTTCCGTGGATCGTGTCCGCGGGCGACGGAGATTTCGCCGCCGTCGCCGAGCAATCGGCCGTTCCGGTGCTGGTGGACTTCTGGGCCGCATGGTGCGGCCCCTGCCGGATGGTCAGCCCGGTCCTGGACAAGCTGGCCCGGGAACGGCCCGGAAAGATCAAACTGGTCAAGGTGGATGTGGACACGTCGCCCGGCTTGTCGCGGCGTTTCGACATCCAGGCCATTCCCACGCTGATGGTGATCGTTGACGGCAAGATCGCGGCGCGCCAGGCCGGAGCGGCGCCGGCGGACGCCCTGCGTTCCTGGCTGGACCGGGCACTCGCCGGCGCCGGCAACTGATCTCCGCCGCCAGGTCCTGCGCCCGCAGCTACCGCAAACGCCCGCAGCTACCGCAAGGCGGAGGGAAGCCGCGACACCCCGTCAACGAGCTCCTGTTTCCGGCCGCACAACGCGATCCGCACCCAGCCTTCACCAATGGAGCCGAAGGCCGTCCCCGGAGCCAGCGCCACCCCGGAGTCCGCCAGGAAACCGTGCACCCAGGCACGCACATCGCCGCCGGTCACGTGGGACATGTCAGCCCACAGGTAGAACGCACCCTGCGCCGGGAGGAACCGGATCCCCTTGGCTGCCAGGACCGCCGAGGCGGCGTCCCGGTTCTCCCGGTAGTGCTGGTGGGCGTGCCGGACGTAGTCCTGCGGCCCGGTCAGGGCTGCGAGCGCCGTGTACTGCGGGGCTGAAGCCACGCAGGAAACGATCGACTCCATGACGTTGTCCATTTTCTGTTTGAGGCCCGGCGGGCAGATGAGTGCGCCAATCCTCAGCCCCGTGAGGCCGTACGTCTTGGACAGTGTCAGGGAGGTGAACACGCGCGCCCCTCCCGGGGCGCCGTCGTCGAACCGTGCCGGGCTCACGTGCGGCACATCGTACGTGAACGCCTCGTAGCACTCGTCGGAGATGACCCAGAGGTCGTGCCGGCGGGCCAGGTCCATCAGGTCCCGCACCAGGTCTTCGCCCAGCACGGCGCCCAGCGGGTTGGAAGGGGAGTTCAGCACCAGCACCCGGGTGCGGCTGGTGATGAGTGCCTCGACGTCGGCCACCCGCGGCTGGAAGTCATGGTCCGGGTGCAGCGGGTACTCCACGGGCACGGCATTGAGCAGCCGGCTGGTCATGGCGAAGGTGGGGTAGCCCGGGTTGGGGATCAGGATTTCGTCGCCGGGGGAGAGCAGCAGGCTCATGGCGAAGTGCAGGCCCTGCTGCGCGCCGGCCACCACATAGACGCGGTCCGCTCCGACGTCCACTCCCTGCTCCTGGCGGAACCTGGCAGCGAACGCCTCACGCAGGGCCGGGATCCCGGCGTTCGGCGTGTAGTTGGTCTCGTCCCTGTCCAAGCAGGCAATGCCGGCGTCCAGGACGTGGCGGGGGAGCGGAAAGCCTGGCTCTCCGATGCTTAGCACCAGGGCGCCCGGGGTGCGCCAGGCGGCCTCGGTGATCTCGCGGATCTGGTTGACGGGCACGTCGCGGACATGGGCGGCAAGCTCGGGCATGCCAGCCATCCTAGCCTCCCGGCCGGCTGCCGCTTGGCGTGCGGCAGCCCCAACCTGCGCCGATATACTGGGAGGCGTGCTTTCTGGACTGGTGATAGTGGACAAGCCGCAGGGATGGACCAGCCATGATGTGGTTGGCCGGATGCGGCGCCTCGCAGGTACCCGGAAAGTGGGGCACGCAGGAACCCTGGATCCCATGGCCACCGGCGTGCTGGTCCTTGGCATCAACAAAGCCACCCGGCTGCTGACCTACATCGTGGGCACCTCCAAGACCTACACGGCCACCATCCGCTTGGGGCAGTCGACCGTAACGGACGACGCCGAGGGCGAGGTCACCGCCACGGCCGGCACGTCCGGCGTGGGTGAGCAGGCAATTTACGAGGGCGTCGCAGCCCTCACCGGCGGGATCGAGCAGGTGCCCAGCAGCGTCAGCGCGATCAAGGTCAACGGCGAACGCGCCTACGCACGGGTGCGCTCCGGCGAGGACGTCAAGCTCGCGGCGCGGCCCGTCACCATCCACCGGTTCGAGGTCCATGCGCTCCGGCGGGATCCGGAGGCGGATGTGATTGACCTCGATGTCACCGTTGAATGCTCCTCCGGCACGTACATCCGGGCCCTCGCCCGGGACCTCGGCAACGCCCTCGGCGTCGGCGGGCACCTCACCGCCCTCCGCAGGACCCAGGTGGGCCCCTACACCCTTGACCAGGCGCGCACCCTCGAAGAACTCGCCGAAGAACTCAACATCCTGGAAATGTCGCAGGCCGCCCGGGCCCTCATGCCCAACCGTGAGCTGAGCCCTGAGGAAACCACAGAGATTTCCTTCGGCCGGCGCATCGCGGCCGGGGCGGCCCCCGGCAGTCCCGGCACCGCCACGGTGGAGCACCCGGCCGCTGCCTTCGCCCCCGACGGCTCCCTGGTGGCTTTGCTCGCCGACGCCGGCAGCTACGCTAAACCGGTGCTGGTCTTTGCGCCCGGTAACGGCACCGCCGCGGAGGCATAAGCGTGGACGCATATTTTTGGATCATCCTGGTCGTCGGCCTGGTGTCCACGGTGGCCTGCCTGGGTGCGGGAATCCTCAAGAAGGCGCCGAACGACGTCACCATTCTTTCCGTTGCCGCCGTTGAAGTGGCCCTCGTGGTCTACCTGGTGGGCTCAATCGTGCGGGTCATCGCCGGCGAACACATCGCGGGCGAAGGCTGGGAATTCTGGGGCTACATGGCCACCGCCATGCTCCTGCCCCCGGCAGCGGTTTACTGGTCCATCCTGGAACGGACCCGATGGAGCAACTTTGTCCTGGCCGCCGTCGGCGTCACCGCATTGGTGATGGCCGCACGAATGAACCAGATCTGGTACTGAAGTGGAAGAAGCATCAAAATGAAAGACCAGCAGGCCAGTCCGGCCGCCAACGCACCCGCCCGCAACACCCGCAACACCGGGCCCGGCAGGTTGCTGATCGCGGTCTACGGGGTTTTCGCCATCTCCGCCACCGCACGCGCCGGCTACCAGATCCTCACCAAATTCTCTGAGGCCCCGCTGGCATACCTGCTCTCGGCCTTCGCTGCCCTGGTGTACGTGGTGGCCACGGTTTCCCTGGCCAAGGCAGGCACCACCTGGTTCAGGGTCTCCGTCGCGGCGGTACTGGTGGAACTGGCCGGTGTCCTGGTGGTGGGGACCTTGAGTGTCCTGGACTCCGTGCAGTTCCCGCATGAGACCGTCTGGTCCCTGTTTGGACGGGGCTACGGCTTCATCCCCCTGCTGCTGCCCATCCTTGGTCTGGTGTGGCTGTACCGCCGCCGCCCGTCGCAGGCCAAAGCGGCGCAGTGAATCCGGGTAACCTTGAAGAGTTCCGCGGCCGGCATGGCTCCGGAACACCGATTTTGCAGGCAGCTTAAGGCGAGGGTGATGGTCTACATCTGGAACGATCCGTCCGATGTCCCGGCGGACTTCGGCCCATCCGTTGTCACTTTCGGCAACTTCGATGGCGTTCACCGCGGCCACCAGCAGGTGCTGTCCCAGCTGATCCGCTCGGCCCGCCTCGCGCACGCCAAGGCTGTGGCCGTCACCTTCGATCCCCACCCGGCGCTGATCCACCGCCCCGAAACCGCGCCGGAGCTGATCATGGGCCTGGAGGACAAGCTGGAGGCCCTGGGCGAGCTCGGCCTTGACGCCGTCCTGGTGGTCAAATACTCACTGGACCTTGCCAGCCTGACCGCCGAGGAGTTCGTGGAGCAGTACCTGGTGGACTGCCTGCACGCCAGCCACGTGGTGATCGGCCACGACGCCCGCTTCGGCCGGGGCAACTCCGGAGACCTGGACACCATGAAGGCGCTGGGCGAAAAGTTCGGCTTCGACGTCCAGGTGATCAGCGAATTCGGCTCCGAGGGCTACCCCCTGCATGACGATGCCGCCACCGACCGGCGCTGCTCGTCCACCTGGGTGCGCGAGGCCTTGCAGGAGGGCGACGTCGCCACCGCCGCCGCCGTGCTGGGCCGGCCCCACCGGATGCGTGGCGAAGTGGTCCACGGTGCCGCCCGTGGCAGGGCGCTCGGCTTTCCCACCGCAAACCTCGCTCCCAATGCCACTGGACTGATCCCGGCCGACGGCATCTACGCAGGCTGGCTGGTTGACCAGGCCGGAACGCGGTGGCCGGCCGCGATCTCGGTGGGCTCCAATCCCACGTTCGACGGCGTCAGCCGGCAAGTCGAGGCGCACGTCATCGACAGGCCCAAGGAAGCCGTGGAGGACTTCGATCTGTACGGCCAGACAGTGATCGTGGAATTCGTCGAACGGCTGCGGGGCATGGTGGCCTATCGTGGCCCTGAGGCACTGGTGGACCAGATGCGGCTTGATGTGGCCCAGGCCCACCAGCTCCTGGGCGGCCGCTGACAGCACTGCCCGGGCCACAACAACGAAAGGCAGTGCGTGTCCGTCCAAAAGAACACCCGCAAGCTCGACGAAGGGATCGTCCGCGACTTCAGCTCGCGGATGAGCTACGCCTCCTACCTGCAGCTGCCCACGCTGCTCAGTGCCCAGAAGCCTGTCAGCGAGCCCGAACACCACGATGAGCTGCTGTTCATCATCCAGCACCAGACCACGGAGCTGTGGCTGAAGCTGGTCCTGCACGAGTTGCGAAGCGCTGCCGCGTGGCTCCGGACAGACGACCTTGGGTCGGCACTGAAGGGCATTGCCCGGGTCAAGCACATCCAGAAGACCCTCACCGAACAATGGTCCGTGCTGGCCACCCTGACACCCACCGAGTATTCGCAGTTCCGCGGCTTCCTGGGCAACTCGTCGGGCTTCCAGTCCGCCCAGTACCGGGCCGTCGAGTTCGTGCTGGGAAACAAGAACCGCAAGATGCTGCCGGTCTTCGAATCCGATCCCGAGGCACACGCCATGCTGGCGGACCTGCTCGCCGCACCCAGCATCTACGACGAATTCCTGGCTTACCTCTCCCGACACGGATTCGACGTGCCCGCCGCGGTCCTGGACCGGGACGTAACCCGGGCCCACGAGTTCACCCCGGGCCTGGTGCCGCTCTTCAAGCACATCTACGAGAACGCCGCGGAGAACTGGGCGGCCTACGAGGCATGCGAGGAACTGGTCGACCTGGAGGACAACTTCCAGCTCTGGCGCTTCAGGCACCTGCGCACCGTCCAGCGGACCATCGGCATGAAGACAGGCACTGGCGGCTCCAGCGGGGTCACCTTCCTGCAGAAGGCGCTGGAGCTGACGTTCTTCCCGGAACTATTCGCTGTCAGGACGGAGATCGGACAATGAGCACCCACCAGGAAAACCCCACCGGCGTTCCCCTGCAAGCGCTCCGCGAGCGGGCCGGGGAGCTGGACCGCCAGGACCCGCTGGCGGGGTACCGGGACCACTTCATCGGAACGGACACCCCGCTGTCCTACCTTGACGGCAACTCCTTGGGCAGGCCCCTGAAGAGGACCGCCGACGACGTCGCCGCCTTCGTCCGGAACGAGTGGGGCGGGCGGCTCATCCGCGGCTGGGACGAACAGTGGCTGACTATGCCGGAGGCCATTGGGGACCAGCTGGGCCGCGCGGTCCTGGGAGCCGCTCCGGGACAAACGATCATCGCCGATTCCACCACCGTGGTGCTCTACAAGCTGCTCCGCGCCGCCCTCGCGGCCGTGCAGGACCCGGACCGCAACGAGCTCGTGCTGGATACCGGGAACTTTCCCACGGACCGCTACCTGGTGGAGGGAATCGCCCTCGAAGAAGGCTTGACCCTCCGCTGGATCGATCCCGACCCGGCCGCCGGCGTGACCCTTGACCAGGTGCGCCAAGCCACCGGGCCGCGCACCGCCGTCGTCCTCCTCAGCCAGATCGCCTACCGCTCAGGACACCTGGCGGACCTGCCGGGGATCACCGCGGCAGTGCACGACGCCGGTGCGCTGGTGGTGTGGGATCTTTGCCATTCCGCCGGGTCGGTGGAGATCGGCCTGGACGCCGCGGGCGTGGACTTCGCCGCCGGCTGCACCTACAAGTACCTCAACGGCGGACCCGGCTCACCCGCCTTCGCGTACGTCAATGCCCGGCACCTGCCGGCGCTCAACCAGCCCATCTGGGGCTGGATGGGCCGCAAGGACGCCTTCGAGATGGCCGCCGGATATGAACCGGCCGCAGGCATCCGCGGCTTCCTTAGCGGCACCCCCGCCATCTTCGGCATGATCGCCATGCAGGGCACCCTCGACCTCATCGAGGAAGCCTCGATGGCCGCGATCCGGGAAAAGTCCGTCGCCCTGACGGCCTTCGCCATCGACGTTTTCGACGCCTGGCTGGCCCCGCTGGGTGCCGAACTTGCCTCGCCCAGGGATCCGGGGGAGCGGGGCGGCCACATCACCGTGGACCATCCGGCCTTCAGTAAAGCCACAGTGGAAGCTCTCTGGGGTGGTGATGTCATCCCGGACTTCCGCTCACCGCATGGCATCCGGGTAGGCCTGTCGCCGCTGAGTACCAGCTTCGCCGAAGTGCTTCAGGGCATGGCGGCGATCCGGGACCGGCTGCAGGGCTGACGCCGGCACCGGACCGGGCGGCGGCTCCGCCCGCACTGTTTCGACAAGGTTAGGCCCGGGCCGGTAAACTGGACGATGGATCCGGCTGCAGTCCGTGGCGGCTGGGTCCTGACGTTGCGGCTTTCCCCGGTTTCCGGAGCAGGACGTGCACGGCAGACCCGGCAGTGAACTTCTGACCTGGGCCCTCACGGCACATTCCCAAGGAGTTATTGTGGCACTTGACGCCGCTGTAAAGCAGTCCATCATCAAGGAATACGCAACCGGCGAAGGCGACACGGGTTCGCCCGAGGTCCAGGTTGCGGTCCTGACCCAGCGGATCAAGGATCTGACTGAGCACATGAAGGAGCACAAGCACGATTACCACACCCAGCGCGGTCTGCTGGCCATGGTTGGTCGTCGCAAGCGCATGCTGAGCTACCTCAAGAAGACTGACATCGCCCGCTACCGTTCGCTCATCGAGCGCCTCGGCCTGCGCCGCTAGTCTGGCTTTGGGGCGGCCCTTTCCCTCCGGAACGGGCCGCTCTCTTCAAATGAAAAACTAAACAGGAGGATCAACCGCATCACGCATTCGCGGTCCTCGGTAGTGATCCCCGGGAACGGCTTCGTTGACTGAAGCCGGCGGCCCGTGGGTCTCGATCGATGACCGGGTGCAAGGGCCAGTAGACAGATGCTGGGCTGGGTTGATGCGGCTGGATCTCCGTGAAACAGAAACGGAGGTGACTCTCTTGGAGGGTCCCGAAATCCAGTTCTCAGAGGCAGTCATTGACAATGGCCGCTTCGGCAAGCGTGTAATCCGCTTCGAAACCGGCCGCCTCGCCAAGCAGGCCGCCGGCGCAGCCATGGTGTACATCGACGATGACACCGCGCTGCTGTCCGCCACCACCGCCGGCAAGCACCCGCGCGAAGGCTTCGACTTCTTCCCGCTCACGGTCGATGTCGAAGAGCGCATGTACGCTGCCGGCCGCATCCCGGGCTCGTTCTTCCGCCGCGAAGGCCGCCCGTCCACCGAAGCCATCCTGGCTTGCCGCCTGATGGACCGCCCGCTGCGCCCCGCCTTCATCAAGGGCCTGCGCAACGAGGTCCAGATCGTGGTGACCGTCCTGGCCATCAACCCCGACGAGCTTTACGACGTCGTGGCCATCAACGCCTCTTCGATGTCCACCCAGCTGTCCGGCCTCCCGTTCTCCGGCCCCATCGGCGGCGTCCGCGTTGCCCTGGTGAACGACGAAAACGGCTCCCAGTGGGTCGCGTTCCCCAAGCACTCCCAGCTGGAGAACTCGGTCTTCAACATGGTGGTCGCCGGCCGCGTTGCCGGTGACGACGTCGCCATCATGATGGTTGAAGCCGAAGCCACCGACAACTCCTGGAACCTCATCAAGGAACAGGGCGCCACCGCCCCCACCGAAGAGGTTGTAGCCGAGGGCCTCGAGGCCGCCAAGCCGTTCATCAAGGCTCTCTGCGATGCGCAGGCCGATCTCGCCGCCCGCGCTGCGAAGCCCACCGTCGAGTTCCCGGTCTTCCTGGACTACGAAGATGACGCGTACGCCGCCGTCGAATCCGCTGCAGCAGACAAGCTTGCAGCCGTCTTCCAGATCGCCGACAAGCAGGAACGCGACAACGCTTCCGACGCACTCAAGGACGAGGTCATCGCTGGCCTGTCCGGCCAGTTCGAAGGCCGCGAAAAGGAACTGTCCGCTGCGTTCCGCTCCGTCACCAAGCACGTGGTCCGCCAGCGCATCCTCAAGGACCAGATCCGCATCGACGGCCGCGGCCTGACGGACATCCGCCAGCTCACCGCCGAGGTCGAGGTCCTGCCCCGCGTTCACGGTTCCGCCATCTTCGAGCGCGGCGAGACCCAGATCATGGGTGTCACCACGCTGAACATGCTCAAGATGGAGCAGCAGATCGATTCGCTGTCGCCGGTGACGCGCAAGCGCTACATGCACAACTACAACTTCCCGCCGTACTCCACAGGCGAGACCGGCCGTGTTGGTTCGCCCAAGCGCCGCGAAATCGGCCACGGTGCCCTTGCAGAGCGCGCCATTGTTCCGGTACTGCCGTCCCGCGAGGAGTTCCCGTACGCCATCCGCCAGGTGTCTGAGGCTCTCAGCTCCAACGGTTCGACGTCGATGGGTTCCGTTTGCGCCTCAACCCTGTCCCTGCTGAACGCCGGTGTGCCGCTGAAGGCGGCAGTTGCCGGTATCGCCATGGGCCTGGTCTCCGACCAGGTGGACGGCCAGACCCGCTACGCAGCCCTCACTGACATCCTCGGTGCCGAAGACGCCTTTGGTGACATGGACTTCAAGGTTGCCGGTACTTCCGAGTTCGTCACGGCGATCCAGCTGGACACCAAGCTCGACGGCATCCCCGCCTCGGTGCTGGCGGCAGCGCTGAAGCAGGCCCGTGAAGCACGCCTGCACATCCTCGAGGTCATCAACTCGGCCATTGACACCCCGGACGAGCTCTCAGAGTTCGCACCGCGCGTCATCGCCGTCAAGATTCCCGTGGACAAGATCGGCGAGGTCATCGGCCCCAAGGGCAAGATGATCAACCAGATCCAGGAAGACACCGGCGCCGACATCTCCATCGAGGACGACGGCACCGTCTACATTGGCGCCACCAACGGTCCGTCTGCAGACGCAGCACGCTCCGCCATCAACGCCATCGCCAACCCGCAGGTCCCGGAAATCGGCGAGCGCTACCTGGGTACGGTCGTCAAGACCACCACCTTCGGTGCCTTCGTATCGCTGACCCCGGGCAAGGACGGCCTCCTGCACATCTCCGAGCTCCGCAAGCTGGCCAACGGCAAGCGCGTTGACAATGTGGAAGATGTCGTCTCCGTGGGCCAGAAGGTCCAGGTGGAAATCACCAAGATCGATGACCGCGGCAAGCTGTCGCTCGCCCCGGTGGTCGCCGAGGAAGAGGCTCCGGCCGACACCGAGCGCGCCCACGCTTCGGAGCCCGCTGAAGGCGCTGACGTCTAACAGCCCTCGCTGGGCACAAGCATGAAGCGGCGGGACCGGTGGATGATCCACCGGTCCCGCCGCTGTTACGATGGCAGCCAGATCCGGCTGCCCGTCCTGAAAGGCTTCAATGACTGTTGTACCCCTGCCGCTTGAGCAGAACCACGCCGGCGACACCCTGGTCCATGGCTCCGACGGCGGGTCCGAGGTCCGCCGTTCCGTGCTGCCGGGGGGAGTGCGGGTACTGACCGAAGCGATGCCGGGCCAGCGGTCGGCCACGATCGGGTTCTGGGTGGGCGTCGGGTCCCGTGACGAGGCGCCCGGCCAGCACGGGTCCACGCACTTCCTTGAGCACCTGCTGTTCAAGGGCACCAGGCGGCGCACCGCCCTGGAGATCGCTTCGGCGTTCGACGAGGTGGGCGGCGAATCGAACGCAGCCACCGCCAAGGAAAGCACCTGCTACTTTGCCCGTGTCCTGGATTCGGACCTGCCCATGGCGATCGACGTCATCGCGGACATGATCACCGGCGCAGTCCTGGACCCGGATGAGATGGAGCAGGAACGCGACGTCATCCTCGAGGAAATCGCCATGGACAGCGATGACCCCACCGATGTTGCGCACGAACACTTTGTTGCCGCTGTGCTGGGCAGCCACCCGCTGGGCCGGCCGATCGGCGGTACCCCCGCGGCGATCAAGGCCGTGGCCCGCGACTCGGTGTGGGACCACTACCGCAGGTACTACAAGCCCGAGGAACTGGTGATCACGGCCGCGGGCGGCCTGGACCACGCGGTTGTCTGCGGACTTGTGGTGGACGCCCTTGAGTCTGCCGGTTGGTCGCTTGAACCGGATGCGGCCCCGGTCAGCCGGCGTCCCACGGACCGCGCCCTGATCACCGGAACGGCAGGCCTGCATGTGGTCAAGCGCGCGGTGGAACAGGCCAACATCATCATGGGGTGCCCCACCATCGTTGCCACGGATGAACGCCGCTACGTGATGAGTGTCCTGAACGCAGTCTTGGGCGGCGGCATGTCCTCCCGGCTGTTCCAGGAGATCCGCGAGAAGCGCGGCCTGGTCTATTCCACTTACTCCTTCGCATCGTCCTACGCCGACGCCGGCTACTTCGGGATGTATGCGGGCTGTACGCCATCGAAGGTCCGGCAGGTGCTGGAACTGCTGGCCGTGGAGCTGGACAAACTCGCAGAGCACGGCATTTCGGAGGACGAACTCCGCAAGGCCGTAGGGCAGCTCGGGGGCGGGATAGTCCTGGCACTGGAGGACACCGGGTCCCGGATGTCCCGGTTGGGCCGTGCCGAACTGGTCTCCGGCGAATACCAGGACATCGACGAAACCCTGCGCCAAATCAAAGCCGTCACCGCAGTGCAGGTCCAGGAATTGGCCGCCGAACTCGCCGCAGCGCCGCGCACCGTCACCGTTGTGGGCCCGTTCGACGAAGACGAGACGTTCGGGCTGTAAGCAGCTGGCTGGGAAGCGGCACTGGCGTCATGGTGCGGCAAGGTCCATCCTGAGTTACAGGATGCCAATGGCAGGTGGCCATGAGCAGCTTGTCGTTGGGCAGGAGGCGGCGCGATGGTGCAGGGTCCGGGACTCCAACGCGGACATGCGGCGTTGTCCGCGCTGTTGGGCCACTGGCGCGGCAGCACGCTTGTGGCTGCCGGTCCCTGGGGCCCGGAGCGCAGCTTGGATGCCGAAGTGACGTACAGCCAAGTGGCCGGGGGCCAGGGGGTGGTCCAGAGCTACCGGCACGTCGAACCCGACGGCAGCCATTTCGAAGGCCACGGCATCTTCACCGTCGACCCCGTCCATAACGACGTGCTCTGGTACTACATCGACAGTTCCGGGGTTCCGCCGGGTACCGCGGCACGCTGTACCTGGCACGATCCCGTCCTCCGTGTTGAACGCCGCGGCGCCGGAGGCTGGACACGCCACTCCATCCGCGTGGACGGCGACGTCCTGACTCACGTCACAGAACTCAAATCCCTGGCCAAAGACGACGCCGGCGACGCGCCGGAAGCAAGAACGGACGGAAGAGGTTCTGCCTACAAGCCGTTCATGCGCTCGGTCTTTCGCCGCGACTGATTGAGCGTTCAGGACGTCGCTTCGATGATGCGGGTCGTTGGTGCTCCGGCAAGAGCCGGGGCGTTGGCGGGGGACTGCCAGACATGTTCCCGCAGGTTGGCCAGCAATTGCTCCGCCTTGTCCAAATCGGCAAAGTCCAACTCAACCACGATGTAGTGGGGGTCGCCGACCGGGCGGCCTATTCTGTGCGCCAGTACCCCGGACGCGATTCTGTCTACCGGGTCGCGGTCAAAGGCCGACCTCCAAGTGCTGAAATCGGTAATGCTGTGTTCGATTTGCAGGGTGTACATTCCTGTCTCTCCTTACTCTCCCCGCCACTCGCGGCTGCGTGTGGTGGCTGGATATGTTGCCAAAGCTAGATGGTCCGGTGGGCAGGCGGTATCCCAGAAATCTGGGTGGGCAACGGTGTGCCGGCTGCGAAGCAGACGGGAGCATACTGGGGACATGACCAGGGGCCGGGCTGAGAGTCGGAGCCAAGAGCGTATTCGGCATCTTGTTGTCGACTCCCGACTGGACCACCAGGCCCTCCGCAGGGCGGTGCTGGCAGAGGTGGCCCGGACGGTGCCCTTTGATGCTTATGTTTGGCCTCTCTGTGATCCCCGTTCTACGGTGGCAATGGCCCCGCAGGCCAGGATTCCCTGCCCGCAGGAGCTGCCGCGGCTCGTCCGCCTCAAGTACCTCTCCAGGCCTGCGCGATGGACGGTGCTGATGGGCGCGCCTTCTCCGGCCGTAACCCTGCTGCAGGCAACAGAAGGGGAGTTGGCCCGCAGCCCGGTGTGGAACGGTGTGATGCAACGCTATGGCGTTCGGGACGTACTTTCCACGGTCTTTTCCGACAAGTACGGGTGCTGGGCTTGGCTCGATCTGTGGCGGACGGGTGACTCCCGCGCATTCAGCGACCAGGAGGCTTCCTATCTGGCTGCGCTTGCAGAAGTAGTAGCTGCAGGCCTGCGGAGGGCCGTGGCCGGGGAGTTCCGGGCGAACGCGGCGCCAGGGACTGCTTCTTTCGGCAACGGCTCCGTCCGTAACGGCGAGCATCCGTTGCCGGCGCAGGCAGTCCTGACGTTGGACGACGACCTGCGCATAGCAGGACAGACTGCGTCGGTCGACGACTGGCTGCGGTTGTTGCAGCCAGGACCGTCCCCGCACCATCACGTTCCTGCTGAGGTGTTGAATGTTGCAGCCCAGCTTCTTGCCAGGGAGGCGGGCGTGGATAGCCACGAAGCGGAGGGCAGGGTGAACATTGGTGCGGGGCGTTGGGCCACCCTGCGGGCCACCCGAATGGCGTCAGGAGCGCCTGATTCGGCAGGTCCGCCGCTGGCGGTGACGATCCAGGGCTGTTCCGCTTCGTCCCGGCTGGATATGTTCGCCCGGGCCTTTGGCCTGACACCCCGGCAAGGTGAGCTGTTGCGTTTGGCTTCAACGGGGGCGGATACGGGAACCATGGCTGAGGCCCAGGGAGTGAGTCAGTACACCGTTCAGGATCAGTTCAAGCACGTCTTCCAGACCTGTGGAGTCCACAGCCGTCCTTCACTCCTGGCCATGGCTCTTGGGAACGGGATTTAGGGCATAGCCCCTCGGGCCCGACGACTTGCAAACGCCTGCTTGAGAAGAAGGGCCAGGATTGTCCACCTCCCTCTAAATCGCCTATGACGGAAGGAGGTCCCAGTCCTTCGCTGCGTCCAGCGGCGCGAGGAACGGTGCAGCGCGGAAGTCGTCCCACAGGGGATCCGTCACCGGGAGCTCATCCGGATCCAGGAGGTGGTTGCCTTGTGGTTCCTCGGGTGGCGGGTCCGGCCATGCGGGCATCCCGGCGATGAGTTGCTGGAACTGCAGTTCCTCCAGCTGCCATTCCGGGTCCGGCAGTGCTGAAGTGTTCGGCGTGGCCGTCACCTCCGGTGAAGTTGTGGGGCTCGGCGGGGCGCCCATCTCAGCACGCTGCGCGTCAACTTTCACCGGCAGGGTTGTTGGTGGCCAGTGGGTTGGTTCGGGGTCTGGGTGTTCGGGTTTGTAGTGGCGGCCGGTGGGTGAGGTCCAGCCGGGTGGCTGGTTGGTTGTTGCGGGGGTTGGTATCCAGGGGCGGGCGTGTTTGAGCCGGTGGTGCTTGGGGCAGAGCTGGCCCAGGTTCCGGACATCCGTTTGGCCGCCGTTTTCCCAGGCGGTGAGGTGGTCGGTGTCGTTGTCCGCGGTGCGGTTGTTGCAGCCGGGGAAGGTGCATTTACAGTCGCGCATCCGGATCCATTTCTTGATGGTCTCCGGCAGCCGGTAACGGGTCCGGCCGATTTCCATGGGCGCCCCGTCCCTCGGGTCGACCAGGACCCGGTAGAACGATTCCGCCCCGTCCGCGACCAGCCTGCGTGCCATTGACGCCGGGATCGGCCCAAACCCGTCCAGCACGGCGGGTTCATCGGTGAGGCCAAGCAGCGAAAACACCGGCACCATGACCAGGACATCCGCCCGAGGAACGGGAACCTTGCCAATGCCCCCAGCGGTCCCGGCACCCTCGGTCCCAGTACCTTCGGTGCTGGCCATACCGGTGGCATGCACCGGATCCGTGTCGCGGCCGGCCCCAGTTGCAGCTGCGCTGGCGTGTTCGGTGCCACCGGTGGAGGTGGTGCCGGACCCGAGGGCCGGGTTGGGGTGGTCGGTGTGGTTGGTGCTCGCAGCAGCCGCAGTGCTGATCCCGGCGCCGAGGAGGAGGGATGCGGCGACGTCGGCGCGGAGCTGGGTGAGGGTCCGCTCTTCCGTGGGGCCTTGGAGGCCGCGGGCGGTGGCGGTGCTGCGGTTCCAGATGGCGCACGCGGTGTCCCCGGGCAGGTGGAGCGAGATCCAGCCCATGCCGTCGCGGTCCGGGGTGTAGTCCATCCGCCGGTCCGCCACCCCCTTGGCGTGGCGTTTCTCCAGGGTTTCGGGGTGGCGGCGTTCCCGCCAGGCGCGGACCTTGGCCCGGAACCGGGAGGGCACGAGTTCACCGGGCGCGGCGCCTCTGGCGGGGTTGGGCGCTTCGGGGTCGAAGAAGTGCGCCACCAACCCGGCAGCACCCGCGGGGGTAAGGCCCTCAGTCTCATCAATAATGACCTTCGCGTGCTGCCAAGACACTGCACCTGCGGCCAGAGAGTCCATCAGCGGCGGCAGCGAACACACCCGCCGTGCCTGCCCCACCAAGGCCCCCGCGGCCCCGGAACTGATGGTCAGGACCCCGGCGATCTCCTCCACCGCCGACATCTCCGCATAAGTGCGCTCGCCCACCGGGGCCTCGGGAGGGGTTATGGCCTGCTGCAACCCGACGCACTCCACGGCGTCCTGTGCCTTCACCGCCGCGAGCTGCGCCTCCAACCGGGCCACAACATCCAAGCGTTCCAGGCACAGCTCATACCGCCGCGCCAACACATCAACACCAGTACCGGCTTCAAAACCAACACCAACACCAGCACCAGCGCCGGGCCCAGCACCAGCCCCAGTACCAGCCCCGGCAGGGTGAAGCGCGGCACCCTCCAGCGCCGCACCCTCAAGGGCAGCATCCTCCCGAACCAGCACATCCAGCGCAGCAACAGAGGCGCGAACACCCTCCATCACCACCGCCAAATCCGTACCAATTCCCATAAAAACATCATCCAACCAGGCACTGACATTTTAGGTAGCCGGGCATCCAGCGCAGCAACAAAGGCACCAAGGGCCGCTGGCTTGGCGGCAACGTAAGGGCTGGCCGCTGCCGGCCGAAAGTGGAGGCCCGGCCCTACCCGCCGGCGAACGGCGGCAGCACGTCAATCACGTCATCGGGGCCGAGAACGGTGGCATGGTCCCGCACGGCCACCTCGTTGAGCAGGAAGCTGCTGCGGGACAGGAGCCGCGGAAGCGGCGGGGTCCCTGCAGGGGGTTCGGCACGGGGCACCGCCAGCACCGCCTCCAGCAGGTCCGCAATGGTGGAGCCTGCGGGCAGGTCAAACTTCTCTTCCTCAAACCCGGACGCAGCGCGTGCGGCAGCGAAGTAACGTACAAGCATTCTGTCAGCCCCCGATGGCGCTCATGCTGCGGTCCGGCTGGACGAAGTCCGGAGCGTCCAGTCCCACGTGGTCCATGCCGTGGGCCTTTGGCTTGAGCCACATGGCATCCTGCCACCGCTGCGCCAGTTCATCGTCAGTCGCGCCCGAACGCAGCAACCCGAGCAAATCGAACTCCTCGCGCGAGAACAGGCAGCTCATGATTTTGCCCTCAGCAGTGATCCGGGTGCGCCTGCAATCCGCGCAGAACGGCTCCGTGACGGAGGCGATGATCCCCACTGTTCCCAGTACCGGACCGTCCGCCTCCAGCGAACCGGCCGCCCGTCGTCGTACGTCAAAGCGCTCGGCCGGGGCACCGTCACGGGACCGTGAATCCGGACTGAGGACAAAATCCCTGGAGAGCAGCTGGCGGATCTCGGCTGCGGTAATCATGTTGCGGCGGGTCCAGCCATGGTCGGCGTCGAGCGGCATCTGCTCGATAAACCGCAGTTCGTACCCCCGCTCCAGGGCCCAGGCCAGCAGCTGCGGCGACTCCAGATCGTTGATGCCGCGCATGAGGACAGCGTTCAGTTTCACCGGGCCCAGGCCTGCGTCCCAGGCGGCGTCCACTCCGGCCAGGACCTGGCCCAGGAACGGCCGCCGGGTCAGTTTGGCGAAGGTTTCCTCGTGCAGGGAATCCAGCGAGACGTTGATGCGGGTCAGCCCGGCTGCCTTGAGCGCCGCCGCCTTCTTGGCGAGGCCTACGCCGTTGGTGGTCATCGAGATCGGCAGGTCCGGATGGTTGGTCCGCAGCGCCGAGATGATCTCAACGAGGTCGTGCCGGACAAGGGGCTCGCCGCCCGTCAGCCGCAGTTCCCGGACACCCAGCTGTTCAACGCCCACGCGGACGATCCGGACGATTTCCGCGGCCGACATGACGGCCTGCTTGGCGAGCCATTCAAGGCCCTCCGCCGGCATGCAGTACGTGCAGCGGAGGTTGCACTTGTCCGTCAGGGACAGCCTCATGTCCGTGGCGCGGCGGCCATACCGGTCCACCAGCCCGGCCGGTGCGTCCGCGGGGCGGGGTGCGGGGACGCCCGGCAGCGCCGATGCTGCTTCCTCCCGCGGCTGCGGCATGCCTAGCTGGACACTCATGAATTCAGGCTACGCCACGTTGAGCCGCGCATCACACCCGTGACGGGCCCAGGCGCAACTAAAGGTCCAGACAAGTCGTCCGGCCCGGTGCCGGCGGGCGGTGGCAAATCTATGCTGGAGGTGTGAAGAGTTCCCGGAACCAGAAGGCCGCGGACGACGACGCCGCGCGCCTTGGGGAGCGGCAGGAACGTCCCGTCCCGCAAGAGGCAGCCCCGCGCGCCAAGGGCAGGTGGGCGGCCGCCGCAGGGGTAGCTGCCGTTGGCGGCGGCGTGGCCGTGGGGGAGTTGCTCGCAGGGTTTCTCAGTCCTTCCCTCTCGCCACTGACGGCTGTTGGCGGTGCCGTCATCGACGCCGTCCCGCCGGGTGTCAAGGACTGGGCGGTCTCCGTCTTCGGTACGGCAGACAAAGCTGCGCTCCTGGCGGGCATGGCGCTGGTCATTGCCATCCTGGCCGCAGTGGCAGGGGTGCTGGAGTTCCGCCGCCGCTTCAGGGGTGCGGCCATGGTGGGCATCTTCGGGGCCGTCGGAGCCGCCGCCATCCTCACACGGGCCCAAATGACCCCTGTAGCCCTGGCGTTGCCGGTTGTTGCTGCGGTGGTGGCGGTGGTCCTCCTGCGCTTCCTCGCCGGCAAGCTGCAGGAGTGGGACGCAGGCGGCCCTGGAACGGCTGCGTCCGGCGGCTCCCGGCGAAGCTTCCTCCAGGCCCTTGCCGGCACCGCGGCGGTGTCTGCCGTGTTCGGCGTGCTGGCCGGCGCCTGGCGCGGGGCGACAAGCGCCGTCAGCGACGCCAGGGCACGCATCGCCTTGCCCGTCCCGGCGTCACCCGCGCCGCCGGTTCCGGCCGCCGCGGACCTCGGCGTGGCGGGAATGACGCCCCTGGTCACGCCAAACCGCGAGTTCTATCGGATCGACACCGCGCTGTCCGTCCCGGCGGTCAACCCGGACAACTGGGTCCTCAAAGTCACCGGCATGGTTGACCGGGAGGTCCAGCTCTCCTACGCGGACCTCCTGGCAAAACCGCTGACCGAACGCCACATCACCATCGCCTGCGTCTCCAACGGCGTGGGCGGCGACCTGATCGGGAACGCCCGCTGGCTGGGCTGGCCGGTCCGCGAATTGCTCGCACAGGCCGGGCCCCACCCCGGAGCGGACATGGTGCTCTCCAGGAGCTCCGACGGTTGGACGGCCGGGACACCCCTGGAGGTCCTCACCGACACCAGGGACGCGCTGCTGGCTGTCGGCATGAACGGAGAGCCGCTGCCGCTGGAGCATGGCTTTCCCGTCCGGATGATCGTCCCGGGCCTCTACGGCTACGTGTCCGCCACCAAATGGGTCACCGAACTGAAGGTCACCACATTTGCGCAGGACGCCGGGTACTGGACCCCGCGGGGCTGGTCCGCGCGCGGGCCCATCAAGACGTCCTCCCGCATCGATGTGCCCCGCAGCGGACACCCGGTCAGCGCAGGGTCCGTGGTCTTCGCGGGCGTCGCCTGGGCCCAGCACACCGGAATCCAAAAGGTGGAACTGAGGTTCAACCGGGGACCCTGGCGGGAAGCCGACCTCGCAACGGGCCTGTCCGCGGACACCTGGTACCAGTGGAAACTGGCCGCGGACCTCACCCCCGGGCAGTATGAGGTCCAGGTCCGCGCCACCGACCTCACGGGCCGACCCCAGGAGGAAACCGAGCGGCCACCGGCGCCGGACGGGGCCACCGGATTCCACACGGTTAGAGTGGACGTGAAATCCTGAAGTCCGCGACCGAAGGCGTACCCATGACCAGCCACCCCCCGCACGGCCACCCTCCGGACATCCACGCCCGGCACGGACGGGAACCCGCACGCTCCGTCGCTGACCATGCCGCCGCCGTCGCAGCACTCCTCCAGGGGCTCCGCACGGCAGGACGCACCGAAATGCTGCCACTCGGCCAAGCACTGGGCCGGGGGCTGGCGGCGGACGTGGCCGCACCGGTCAGCCTTCCTCCGTTCGCCAATTCCCAAATGGACGGTTACGCCGTCCGTTCCAGTGACATTCCGGGCGACGGCGCCGACCTGGGAGTCGTGACCCCGGTACCCGCCGGATCCACCCCGCCGGCGCTCGAGCCGGGTACCGCGGCGCCCATCATGACAGGTGCGGTGATCCCGGCGGGGGCTGACGCCGTCGTCCCCATCGAACGGGCCGTGCCGGACCACTTCCTGGAACCCGGCCAGGGCGGCACCGTGACCCTGCCCGCCACCGGGCCCGGAACGTACGTGCGGTACGCCGGCAGCGACATCGCCGCAGGGGAGCGGGCCTTGGCCGCCGGGACCTGCCTGGGACCGGCGCAACTGGGGCTGCTCGCCGCGCTGGGCATGGCGGAGGTGCCGGTTTACCAGGCCCCCACTGTCCTGCTGGTCACCACCGGGGACGAAGTGGTGGAACCCGGCCGGCCGCTCCCGCCCGGCAAGATCTACGATTCCAACGGGACCCTCCTCGAAGCCGCCATGAAGCAGGCAGGCCTCACCGTCCGGCGGGCCGGTATTTCCACCGACAATCCGGATGAACTGCGGACGCTGCTGCGCGCCCAGGGTCCGGGTGCCGACCTCATCGTCACCACCGGCGGGGTCAGCAAAGGCGCTTACGAAGTGGTGCGGCAGGCCATGGCCGGACAGCCCGTCGATTTCCTGCACGTGGCCATGCAGCCCGGCGGCCCCCAGGGCCTGGGAACGTTCGACGACGTCCCCTTCCTTGGGTTCCCCGGCAATCCGGTCAGCTGCCTGGTGTCCTTCGAGATGTTCCTCCGCCCGGCCCTGTCCGGACTCCTGGGCGCACCGGCGGCCAGGCTGCCGCTGCGGGCACGCCTGGCCCACGCGCTCACGTCCCCCGGGCCCAAGCACCAGGTCCGGCGCGGCAGCCTGCAACCGGGGGGCACCGTCCGGCTGGAGGGCGGCGAGAGCTCCCACCTGATGCATGCGCTCGCGGGCTCGAACGTCCTGGTCCACGTTCCGGCCGGCGTAACGGAGCTCGCCGCCGGCGACGAGGTGGAAGTATGGATGCTGTGAACGCAGAACAGACCCCCGCACTGACGCACCTGCGCCAGGACGGCAGCGCCCAGATGGTGGACGTCTCCGCCAAAGCCGAGACCACCCGGGAAGCCACGGCCACCGCCACGGTCCGGACCACCACCGGGGTGATGGAACTCCTGGGCACCGGCGGACTCCCCAAGGGAGACGCCCTGGCCGTTGCCCGCGTGGCCGGCATCATGGCCGCCAAGAAGACCCCCGACCTCATCCCGCTCTGCCATCCGTTGCCCCTGTCCAAGGTCACGGTTGATTTTGACCTTGGACCTGATGCTGTCACCATCAGTTCCACCGTGAAGACCCGGGGCGTCACCGGAGTGGAAATGGAAGCACTGACGGCCGCATCCGTTGCTGCCCTGAGCGTGTACGACATGATCAAGGCCGTGGACAAGCACGCTGTCCTGACGGACATCAAGGTGCTGGCCAAAAGCGGCGGCAAGAGCGGAGACTGGGCGCTGTGACCACCGCCAACACGCTCGGAGCACCCGAGCCACACCGGCACGGCGACGTGCAGGGACGGAAGGCCGGGGTGGTGATCGCCTCCACCCGCGCCGCCGCCGGGATCTACGACGACGAGGCAGGCCCGGTGATCACCGACTGGCTCACCGAGCACGGCTTCGACGTGTTCCCGGCCATGGTGGTCCCGGACGGCGAGCCCGTCGGTGCCGCCATCAGGGCACTCCTGACCCAGCACCCCGCCGTCGTCATCACCAGCGGCGGGACCGGCCTGAGCCCGGACGACCGGACACCGGACGTCACCCTGCCCCTGCTGGACCGGGAAATCCCGGGCATCATGGAGGCCATCAGGCGGGCCGGCGCGGCCAAGACCCCGCTGGCCGCCCTGAGCAGGGGCCACGCAGGCGCCGCCGGTGAAACCTTTATTGTGAACCTGCCCGGTTCACCGAAGGGTGTCATGGACGGGCTCACCGTCCTGGACCCGGTGATCGGGCATCTCTGCGACCAGCTGGAAGGCGGACATGGGCACTGACGCGGCATTCGAGGTGGTCCGGGCGGTCCTCAGCGCGGACCCCATTTCCGTTGACCAGGCGATTGCCGCGGTGGAAAGCGACACCGCAGGCGCCGTGGTCAGTTTCAGCGGCGTGGTGCGCAACCATGACGCCGGCAAGTCAGTCGAGCGGCTCAGCTACAGTGCGCACCCCACGGCACACCAGGTGATGGCCGACGTCGTTGCCCGCCTGGTTGCCGAACAGGACGCTTCGGCGGACACGGGCGGCGACGCCGTCCGGCAGCCTGTCCGGATCTGGGCGGCGCACCGGATCGGCATGCTGGAAATCGGCGATCCCGCCCTGGTGTGCGCGGTATCCGCGGCACACCGCGGGCAGGCCTTCGCCGTCTGCTCCGAACTCGTGGACCGGATCAAGGAACAGGTTCCTATCTGGAAGGAACAGTTCTTTTCCGACGGCACCGTCGAATGGGTCGGCGCGGACGGCTGATGCCCGCGGCGTCCGTGAGCCAGGGGACTGCGCAGGCGAGCCGAGGCCGCGCTCGGCTGCGAGGTACCGCACAGGACCGGTTCCTGCAGCAACCGGTCCCGCCGGTAGGCTTGATGGCATGACCGAACAACACTCCGCTCCCAAACTGGTAGCCGTCCTGGGCGCCAATGGACGCATGGGCGCCGAGGCCGTAAAGGCCATTGACGCCGCGCCTGACATGAAGCTCATCGCAGCCCTGGGGCGGGGTGACTCGCTGGAGCAGTTGACCTCCTCCGGCGCCCAGTACGTGGTGGACCTCACAGTTCCCGAAAGCACTGAAGAGAACGTCCGCTTCGCCGTCGAGCACGGCATGCACGCTGTAGTGGGAACCACCGGCTGGGACGCCGGCCGCCTGTCCGCGCTCGAATCCCTTCTGGCCGGGCACCCGGACACCGGCGTGCTCATCGCCCCGAACTTTGCCCTGGGGTCCGTGCTGGCCTCAGCTTTCGCGGCGAAGGCCGCCCAGTATTTCGAGTCCGTGGAAATCATCGAGCTGCACCACCCGGACAAGGTGGACGCCCCGTCCGGCACCGCTGTCCGGACCGCGCAGCTCATCGCAGACTCGCGCAACGCGGCGCAGGTGCCGCCCAGCCCGGATGCCACCACCAGCGAACGTGCCGGCGCCCGCGGCTGTGAGGTGGAGGGCGTGCGGGTCCACAGCGTCCGGCTCCGCGGCCTGGTGGCGCATCAGGAGGTCCTGCTGGGTGGTCCCGGCGAGCAGCTGACCATCCGCCACGACTCCTTCGACCGGGCCTCGTTCATGCCCGGAGTCCTCCTGGGTATCCGGAAGGTCGCAGCGCATCCCGGCCTGACCGTTGGTCTGGACGGTTACCTGGACCTGGGGCTCTGACCATGAACGGGCTTGTTGCCGGCTTCCGGAAAAACCGCACCAAGATCTGGGTCGGAGCGGTGACGCTGCTGCTGGTCTTCTACCTGGTGGTGTCCTTCCAGCGGTCCCTCCTGCTTCTGGCGGACAGCAACCTGACGGCGAAGGCCATCGGTGCCGCCTACCTGGTGCTGCCCGTCGTGGGTGCATGGGCGCTGATCCGCGAGCTCATGTTCGGTGCCCGCACCGAGCAGATGGCCAAGGTCCTGGAAGCCGAAGGCGGCCTGCCGGTGGATGAACTGCCTCGCACGCCCGGCGGCAGGATCGTCCGGGCAGCGGCAGATGCCGAGTTCGAAAAATACCGTGCCGAAGCCGAGTCCGCTCCCGAGGACTGGCGTTCCTGGTTCCGGTTGAGCTGCGCTTACGACGCCGCCGGGGACCGCAAGCGGGCCAGGGCCTCCATGCGCGACGCCGTAAGGCTCTTCACCGCGGCGTCCTAGCGTCGGCTGTTCCAGCGGCCGGCGCACGCCGCTGATTTCCTGCGATGGGCATTTCTGCCCATCGCAGTTCCATGCCGCCCGCGGTATGTTCATTTGGCAATAATTTCCGGCTTGGGGGGCGGAGATGGGGTTGGCGGGTTCTCCGCCACGGTCGTCCCTTGAACCCCGCTTGCCCGCACCCATCCCGCACGAAGGACGATCAATGAGCCAGCCGCAGTACCCCCAACCGCCCCACAGTGGACCGTCAGCGCCCCCGGTCCCGCCGGCGCCGTCCCCGTTTGGAGGACCGTACCCAACAGGCCCTCAGGGCGACTACCAACCGGGTGCCTACCCCCATGTCCCGTACTCCGACGGCCCGCCCAAGTCCTTCGTGACCACCTGGATCCTGTCCCTGCTCCTGGGCACCTTCGGCGCGGACCGCTTCTACCTTGGCAAGATCGGTTCCGGGGTGGCCAAGTTGCTGACAGCCGGCGGCCTGGGTATCTGGGCCATCGTGGACCTGGTCATGACATTGACCGGGAACACCAGGGACATCCATGGCCGTCCGCTGGCGGGCTACCCGGAGAACAGGAAGAAGGCCTGGATCATCACCGTCGTCGTCTGGCTTGTCGGCGTCATTACGGGGATCGTGCTGACCATCGCCTCCATCGCGATGGTTGCTGCTGCAGTTGACGGCTTCAACGTCCCGGCCCAGGCGCCACTCCCGTCAGCCTCCCAGGCCGCGCCGGCGCCGTCATCAGGCACGTCCACGGGAACGTCCCCTGGCGCGAACTCCCTCGTGGTCACCATGTCCGAGGGCAACACCGTCAGGGTGGGTGTGCTGGATTCCATCTACACCGCCGAGATTCCCGGCATGTCCTACCTGGAGCCGAAGAACGGCGGCTTCCTTGCGGTACAGGTTTCCTGGGAGACGGTGACTGGTACCAGCTTTGCCACCCCATCGAACTTCAGCGTCTATGACGCGGACGGCAAGGAGGGGGAGCTGGTCTACCTGGACCAGGAAGTGGGGGGCCTGCAGACCGAAGAAGTCGGCGCCGGCGATTCACGCCAGGGGGTCATCGCCTTCGACGTCAAGAAGGGCCCGGTCAAGGTGGTGGTCAACGATGACTATGGTGACCAGGCGTCCAGCTTCACCGTGACCCCCCAGTAGCAGGCCACGGGAGCACGCCGCGGCCCAGCTGGGCCGCGGCGTGGCCCAGCCATTCCAGCGGACCGCGCCAAGCCAGCCGCGCAAACACGACGCCAACGGCGATGGCAGCTGCGGCGTGGGCGAAGTACATTCCGTCCTCCGTCCAGCCTGCCGGCAGGGGCTTCAGGTAGAAGTTCGAGAGCACCCAGACGTGGACCGTATACAGGGTCAGCGTCATCGCTCCCGCTCCGCGCAGCGGCAGCAGCAGGTCCAGGTCCACCCATTCGGCGAGCCGCTCCAACAGGAGGCATGCGCCGATAACTGCTGCTGCCACAGCCGAGGTGTGCAGCAGGTCAAGGGGGGTTCCCGAGTGGGGCGCCGCCGACGCCAGCCACCAGCACGAGCCCTCCTGGGGGAGGCCCGCAAGGTTTACCTGCAACACGCTGCCCAGCGGGTACCCGGGGGAGTTGAGCACTTTCTCCAGGGCAGCCAGGCCGCCCCAGTCCGCCATCGCAGCAACCCCGATGGTCTTGGCGGCGACGGCCGCCACCGTTCCACCCACCAGCAGCAGGGCAGGAACCACTGCTTTGGTAAGGACCAGGCGGCCGATGGCCAGCCCCACCAGCAGGTAGGACAGCCACTGCACCACCGGGTAGTAGCCGGTCAGGAAGACGTCGCCCAGCAGCCGGGCCGGCGTGCCCAGATCCTCCCACCGCGGGTTGTGGCCCAGCCTCAGCGGCGGCTCCGCGGCAAGGAGCCAAGGGCGGAGCAGGTATGCCAGCACCGGGGACGCCAGGATCCACGCCGCCGCCCAGGCGCACAGGCGCTTAACACCGAGGCCCAGGAACGGCAGCACGCACACGAACAGCACTGCGTAATGGACCAGGATGACGGCCACGTTCACTTCCAGGCCACCCAGGGTAAGTCCGACGGCGGCAATCACCAAGGCGCGCAGCGCCACGCCACGCCGGGCCTTGGCGAGTTCGGGGCCGGCAAAAGGCTGGTGCTTCCCGGTGGACAGGGCAAGTCCCACACCCGCCAGCACCGCGAAGAGGGCGGCGGCCCGTCCGGAAAACGTGAGGCCGATCCAGGTAGGGGTGAGGTTGGCGTTCGATTCAAAAGTTGGCAGCAGGTGCGTGGCCATCATGCCCAGCAGCGCGAGGCCGCGGGCAGCATCGATGCCGCGGAGACGGCCCGGTTGGGCCCGCCCGGGGGTCTTTCGGGACCGGGTGGCCGGGGTGCGGGACGTCATGACCCGATCGTCTCACATGCCCGCGCAGGCATGCCGTCAGACCAGGGCGCACGGTGCCCGCCAACCGTTGGCCGTGCCGGCCTGACTGAAGCACACCCTTGTATTCGAATATATGTTCGAATAATATGGCGGAATGGACACGCCATCATCCGGAGCCCCCGCCGGGCGGGAAAGCCTGCAGCCCGAAAGTACCCAGTCAACGAACCTGCCCCTGAAGGCAATGAGCCCGGGTGTGGTGGACTACCTGTTCCGCCAGTTGGTGTCCGGGCGGCCGGCAGAAGACGTCCAGTGGGAGCGCGAGGGCATCACCCTCGCTGCCCAGCCTGAGGGAGCCGAACTCGCGCGGCGGCTGTCGGAAACCGATATCGACGCCCTGACGCCCACGGAGCTGTTCCATTACGTGCGGGCGGCGCAGCGGCTCGCCGCCTGGGCGGAGGACTTGCGGCAGGCCGCCGTCGGCCGCTATTGCCACGCCGGAACCGGCGCACCGCGGCCCGGCCGCCAAGCTATTTGACGCTCGTCACGCCCGTGGCATTGTCCTAACCAGCCGGGGACAGGGTAACGTTTTTTCCATGGCTGACTCTTCCGCGCACATCCCTGCCCTCGGTACACTCCTGACCGCCATGGTCACGCCGTTCACCAAGGACGGCGCAGTGGATTACGACCAGGCGGCAGCGCTGGCCAGCAAGCTGGTCGACGACGGCTGTGACGGGCTTGTAGTCACCGGCACCACCGGTGAAACCTCCACGCTGACGGACGAAGAGAACCTCGGGATGTTCCGCGCTGTCAAGGACGCCGTCGGCGGCCGGGCGGCCATCATCGCAGGCACCGGCACCAACGACACCGCGCACTCGGTCCACCTCTCCCAGCAGGCAGCTGCCCTCGGCGTCGACGGCCTCCTGCTGGTGACGCCCTACTACAACAAGCCCAGCCAGGCCGGGGTCCGCGCACACTTCGAGACCATCGCCTCCGCCGTCGACGTACCCGTCATGCTGTACGACATCCCCGGCCGGTCCTCCATCCCCATCGAACCGGACACCATGATCCGGCTGGCGCAGCACCCCAACATCGTCGCCGTCAAGGATGCCAAGGCGGACTTCACGGCCGCCACACGCGTCATGGCGGAGACTGACCTCCTCTTCTACTCGGGCGACGACGGACTGACCCTTCCCTGGATGGCGTTGGGCGCCGTCGGCCTGGTTGGCGTCACCACCCACGTAGCCACCCGCCGCTTCCGCGAACTCATCGACGCCATCAATGCCAATGACCTGGGCACCGCCCGCAAAATCAACTTCGAGCTGCAGCCCGTGGTCCGCGCAACCATGACCCGTGTCCAAGGCGCCGTCGCGGCCAAACAGATTCTTAAATGGCAGGGAGTCCTGCCCAACTCGATTGTCCGTTTGCCCCTCGTGGAGCCGGACGAAACCGAGATCGAAACCATCCGCGGGGATTTGGCGGAAGCGGGGCTGGTCTTCTCCTGAGGCTAAGACCGGCACCCTTCCTCCTGGAAAGAAGTGCATTATGACCCAAACTGCCCTTACCGGCCTCGTTACCCCTCCGCGCCTGCCCCAGGGCACACTCCGGATCGTTCCGCTCGGCGGGCTGGGGGAGATCGGCCGGAACATGGCCGTGTTCGAAATCGATGGCAAGCTGCTGATCGTGGACTGTGGCGTCCTCTTCCCCGAGGAAACGCAGCCCGGCGTTGACCTGATCCTTCCGGATTTCTCCTACATTGAGGACCGGCTGGACGACGTCGCGGCAGTGATCCTCACCCATGGCCACGAGGACCACATCGGCGCCGTGCCGTACCTGTTGAAGCGGCGCAGCGACATACCCCTGGTGGGATCGCAGCTGACCCTTGCCCTGATCGAGGCAAAACTGCAGGAACACCGCATCCGGCCCTACACGCTGACCGTCGAAGAAGGCCAGGTGGAGAAGTTCGGGCCGTTCGAATGCGAGTTCGTGGCCGTCAACCACTCCATCCCGGACGCCCTGGCCGTGTTCATCCGCACCGCGGGCGGCACGGTCCTGCACACCGGTGACTTCAAAATGGACCAGCTGCCCCTGGACGGACGCATCACCGACCTGCGGCACTTCGCCAAGCTCGGTGAAGAGGGCGTGGATCTCTTCATGTCCGACTCCACCAACGCCGACGTTCCCGGTTTCACCACGGCCGAGAAGGAAATCGGCCCCACCCTGGAGCGCCTCTTCGGCCAGGCCACCAAACGCATCATCGTGGCCTCCTTCTCCTCCCACGTCCACCGCGTGCAGCAGGTCCTCGATGCCGCCGCCAAGCACAACCGCAAGGTGGCCTTCGTGGGCCGCTCCATGGTCCGCAATATGGCCATCGCGGAAAAGCTGGGCTACCTTGACGTCCCCGCCGGGCTGATCGTGGACATCAAGAACATCGACAACCTGCCGGACAACCGCGTGGTGCTCATGTCCACCGGGTCCCAGGGCGAACCAATGGCGGCGCTGTCGCGGATGGCAAACGGCGACCACCGGGTGGTGGTGGGCGACGGCGACACCGTCATCCTGGCCTCCAGCCTTATCCCGGGCAACGAGAATGCAGTGTTCCGGATCATCAACGGCCTCCTCAAGCTCGGCGCCGACGTGATCCACAAGGGCAACGCCAAGGTCCACGTCTCCGGCCACGCCGCCGCCGGTGAGCTGCTCTACTGCTACAACATCCTTGAGCCCCTGAACGCCATGCCCGTCCACGGTGAGACCCGGCACCTGATCGCCAACGGCAAGATCGCCATCGAGTCCGGCGTGCCCGAGGCCAGCGTCATCCTTGCGGACAACGGCACGGTCATCGACCTCCGGGACCACCAGGCAGACATTGTGGGCCAGGTTGAAGTGGGCTTCGTCTACGTTGACGGCTCCAGCGTGGGCGAGATCACCGACGCCGACCTCAAGGACCGCCGCATCCTGGGCGATGAAGGTTTCATTTCCATCATCACGGTCGTCCACCGCGCCACCGGCAAGGTGGTGTCCGGGCCAGAGATCCATGCCCGCGGCGTCGCCGAGGACGATTCGGTCTTCGACGACATCATCCCCAAGATCAACGCGGCACTGGAGGAAGCAGTCCAGAACCACGCAGACCACACCAGCCACCAGCTCCAGCAGGTGGTCCGCCGGGTCGTGGGCACCTGGGTCAACCGCAAGCTGCGCCGCAAACCGATGATCATCCCGGTGGTACTCGAGGCCTGAGAGCACCCGCGCGGCCAGCCCGCGAAGACCTGACCTGCGCGGACCTCCATTGGCGGCCTGTTGCGGCAGATCCGAAAGGCCCGGTTCCTGGTGGACCGGGCCTTTTCGCGCCCCCGCCCAGGGGTGTCCGGGCATCCCGCAGGGCGGCCCGGCGGCCCCGATATCCCCGGAATCACGGCATGCTTCGGGTAGCGTGGCTACTATGGCCACACGTACTACTTCCGCGCCCAAAGGTACCGGCAGGGGCAGCTCCGGCAGCAAAGCCGGAAGCTCCACAGGCCGCGGAACCGGCTCCACCGCCGGCAAGGCGGCGCGCGGCGGCTCCTCCAGCACCGCACGCACCCGCCAGCTTCCCGCCGTCGAACACCACCAGCCCTGGCTGCTGCGTGTGGTGGGCGGGGCGTGGCTCGGAGTGGGCCACCTGGTGGGCGGGGGAGTGCGCCGGATTGGCCATGACGTCAGCGACCTGCCCGCGGAGGAACGCCGCGACGGTGCCGCGCTGTTCAACCTGGCCCTCGGCGTCTTCATTGCCACTTTCGCCTGGTGGGGCCTGACGGGCTGGTTCCCGGACGCCGTCTACGCCGTGGTCAACGGCACCTTCGGCTGGCTCTCCCTGCTGCTCCCGCTCATGCTCTTTGTCTGCGCATTCCGGCTGTTCAGGCGCCCCTCGGACGGCCGCGGCAACAACCGGGTGGGCATCGGCTTCCTGATCATGACCTTCGCCGGGTGCGGGCTGGCCCACATCCTCGGCGGCCAGCCCACCGTCGCCGATGGCTTCGACGGCCTCCGCAAAGCCGGCGGCATGCTCGGATTCCTGGCCGCAACCCCATTGGCAGCCATCCATCCAGCCGTGCCGGTGGCACTGTACGGGCTGCTGGCCTTCGTTTCGCTGCTGATCATCACGGCCACCCCGTTCACAGCCATCCCGCGGCGGCTCCGCGGCGCCTACGAACACCTCATGGGCATCGACCTGATGGACCAGGAACCCGGCGACGCGCACGACCGCAGCTACCTCGAACGCCCGGCACCCGCAGCGCCCAAGAAGAGGAAGCGCAAGCTGTTCGGCAAGGACCACGCGTCCGACGCCGGCCTGGAGGGCTACGTGGGCGACGAAGCCTTCGAGCATGCCGTCATCGACGACGACGAGCCGGAGCCTGCCCGGCCCGCGCCGGGCGTACGGAGGCCCACCCAGGCGGAGATCGCCGTCGAGAAGATCAAGGCAGCCCAAGGACTGGGAACCAGTGCGGCGCCCCCCGCGGAGAACGCCACGGAGGCAATCCCGCTGGTTATCCCCGCCGCCGCGGCGCCCGGTGCTGCCGGCTCCGCCGCCCCCACCGTGCCCGCCAACCCGGTGGCACCGGCCCCGCCGCCCATTCCCATCCCGCAGCGGACCGAGCAACTCTCCCTCGCCGGGGACGTGACCTACACGCTTCCTGCCTCGGACTACCTGACCCCCGGGTCCATCCCGAAGGAACGCACCGAAGCCAACGACGCCGTCGTCGCCGCCCTGACCGACACCCTGACGCAGTTCAACGTCGACGCCACCGTCACCGGCTTCAGCCGTGGCCCCACCGTGACGCGGTACGAAATCGAACTGGCGCCGGGAACCAAGGTGGAACGCGTCACGGCGCTGTCCAAGAACATTTCCTACGCCGTGGCTTCCAGTGATGTCCGCATCCTCAGCCCGATTCCAGGCAAGTCGGCCATCGGCATCGAGATCCCCAACACCGACCGCGAAACGGTTTCCCTGGGCGATGTGCTGCGCAGCCAGAATGCCAGGCGCACGGACCACCCGATGGTCATGGGCGTGGGCAAGGACGTTGAGGGCGGCTACGTGGTGGCCAACCTCGCCAAGATGCCGCACCTCCTGGTGGCCGGTGCCACCGGCGCCGGTAAGTCATCCTTCGTGAACTCGATGATCACCTCCATCCTGATGCGCGCCACCCCTGACGAAGTCCGCATGGTCATGGTGGACCCCAAGCGCGTTGAACTGACGGCCTATGAGGGCGTCCCGCACCTCATCACGCCGATCATCACCAACCCCAAGAAGGCCGCCGAGGCACTGCAGTGGGTAGTCCGCGAGATGGACGCCCGCTACGACGACCTCGCGAACTACGGCTTCAAGCACATCGACGACTTCAACAAAGCGGTGCGCGCCGGCAAGGTCCATCCGCCGGTCGATTCCAAGCGCGTCATCCGCCCGTATCCGTACCTGCTGGTGATCGTGGACGAGCTCGCCGACCTCATGATGGTGGCACCCCGTGACGTCGAAGACTCGATCGTGCGGATCACCCAGCTTGCCCGTGCCGCCGGCATCCACCTGGTGCTGGCCACCCAGCGTCCGTCCGTGGACGTGGTCACCGGCCTCATCAAGGCCAACGTGCCCTCCCGCATGGCCTTCGCCACGTCCTCCGTCACCGACTCCCGCGTGGTCCTGGACCAGCCGGGCGCCGAAAAGCTCATTGGCCAGGGTGACGCGCTCTTCCTGCCCATGGGCGCCTCCAAGGCCATGCGCGTCCAGGGCGCCTGGGTCACCGAGTCCGAGATCCACAAAGTTGTGGAACACGTCAAGGGCCAGCTCCAGGCCGTGTACCGTGACGACGTAGCCCCCGAAGCCCAGAAGAAGCAGATCGATGATGACATCGGGGACGACCTCGAGGTGCTGCTGCAGGCCACCGAACTCGTGGTCACCACGCAGTTCGGCTCCACCTCGATGCTGCAGCGCAAGCTCCGCGTCGGGTTCGCCAAGGCCGGCCGGCTCATGGACCTGCTCGAATCCAGGGGAGTGGTGGGCCCCTCCGAGGGTTCCAAGGCCCGCGACGTGCTGGTCAAGCCGGATGACCTCGCCGCCGTCCTGGCCGCGATGAAGGGCCAGGAGGTGCCGGCTGCTGCCGATTCCCAAACCGCCGCCCTGAGCGAGAACGCCAACGCCAACATCGCCCAGGGTGGTTACGCCGAGGACCTGGTGGCCGCCGACCTGGACAAGCGCAAGCAGAACGTCGAATATTACGACGGCTCCGATTCCGCGCCCGGCGGGTATGGCGAGGACGACGACGGCTCCGAGGACGCCTGGTCGCTCACCGGACGGTAGGGCCGGGCCTGCGTTGCGGCAGCCCCGGGAAGGTAGCCTAGGAATGTGACTAGCACCGATGCCACCGCCGCCGGCCCGCGCCGTGCCGGGGTCTGGAACCTTCCCAATGTCCTGACCATGATCCGCATCGCGCTGGTCCCGTTCTTCGTATGGTTCCTCGTGGCGGACGCCCCCGGCCTGCACAGCGAGGCCGGGCCGTGGCGCTGGGCCGCGGTGGCGGCTTTCGCCGTCGCCATCTACACGGACAAACTCGACGGCGATATCGCCAGGAGCCGGAACCTCGTCACGGACTTCGGCAAGATCGCCGACCCCATCGCCGACAAGCTGCTCACCGGATCCGCCCTGGTCATGTTGTCCCTGCTGGGTGAACTGCCGTGGTGGGCAACGTTGGTGATCCTGGTCCGGGAATGGGGGATCACGGCTCTGCGATTCTTCGTCATCCGCTATGGAGTCATTCCCGCCTCCCGCGGCGGCAAGCTCAAGACAGTGGTGCAGACCGCGGCGATCTTCCTCTATCTCCTGCCTTTTGGTGCCTTCGCGCCGTGGCTGGTGTGGGTGGCGTTCGCCGTCATGATGGCGGCGGTGGCCATCACGGTGTGGACTGGCGTCGAATATGTCATCGAGGCACTGCGCCTTCGCGCAAAGGGCCGGCAGGCAGGAACGGCGAAAGGGCAGGAATCGTGAGCAACCTCCACCATCTGGCCGGACAGGCCGTGCGGCAGGCGCTGGACGCCGGACTGACCGTTGCCACCGCAGAGTCCTTAACCGCCGGCATGGTCTCCGCTGTGCTTGCCGATACCCCCGGGGCCTCCGGCATGCTCCAGGGCGGAGTCGTGGCCTACCAGAACTCGGTCAAGGAAGGGGTGCTGCGTGTCCCCGCCGGGCTACTGGCGCGTGCCGGCTCCGTTGATCCGGACGTCGCCCGGGCCATGGCAGCAGGAGCGCGCGACGTCCTCGGCGCCCATATCGGGCTTTCAACCACGGGGGTGGCCGGTCCGGAGGCGCACGACGGCAAACCGGTAGGGCGGGTTTATGTGGGAATCGCCACCGCGGCCGGGACAGCAGCTTTTGAATATTCCTTCACCGGCAGCAGGCCCGACATCCGTGCCGAGGCGTGTGCGGCAGCCCTGGAAAGGCTCCTCGAGGCACTCTCCGCCTGACGCTTGCCCGCCCAAGTTACCGCACGTAAAGTTGCCGGGAACAAAAGCCGGTACCGATTAGTTATTACATTGTGTCGCTTCCGGAGAGCGGAGGCGCCTAGGATGAAACGACCAGACGGTCCCCTTTCGGCGGACCTGACCAATGAGGGAGCAAGGCGATACAGATGGTAAAGCAGCCCGTATCCGTAAACGGCGTTGTCCGCTGGAAGGATGTGGGCCTCGCCGAACAGGCTAAGAGCGAACAGAAGGAGCGCAAGATGGTGGTACTTCGTCACGAAATCGGTGATGTGCTGCGCGATGTCCGCCAGCGTCAGGGGCGTACGCTCCGTGAAGTTTCGCACAGCGCCCGTGTTTCCCTGGGATATCTCAGCGAAGTGGAGCGCGGCCAGAAGGAAGCCTCATCAGAGCTCCTGTCCTCCATTTGCTCGGCGTTGGACGTTCCGCTGTCCAGCATGCTTCGGGAGGTCAGCGACCGGGTGGCGGTAGCCGAGGGCGTAGCAGTTCCTGACACCGTACCGCAGGAATTCTCCCAGCGTTACGGCCGTGACCTGGAACGCGACCTCAACGCTGAACTGAACGACGAACTCTCCACAGGCCTTCTCTCCGGCGCCCGTTAAGGGCAGCCCCCACCATTTGGTGGGCCGTGGAAAAAGGAAGCCCCCGGCACTGCCGGGGGCTTCCTTGTGCCCAGGCGGTTAGTTCTCCTGTGCAGGAGATGCGCCCGGTGCTTCCTTGGGAAACCCGTCAGGCTCGTAGGTGGAGTTCAGCTTGGCCATGTAGCGGGCCAGCTCCTGCAGGTCCTCTACCGGCCATTCCCGGAGCCGTTCCTGGAAGACCTGGCGCCGGGCGTCCTGGACCTGGTGCATCTTTTCCTCCCCCTTGGGCGTGAGCCGAATGGACTGCGCCCGCCGGTCCAGCGGATCGGCTTCCTTCGAAACCAGTCCCAGGCCTTCAAGGAACGCGATCTGGCGGCTGACGGAGGGCTTTCCCACCCCGATGTTCATTGCCAGTTCGGTCAGCCGGATGGGCCCCTCCCGGCGGATCACCGTCAGCAGCCCGTACGCGGCAGGCTCCATGTCCGGGTGCACCTCCCGGGAGAGCTGGTTCGAGATGGCCCGGGCCCGCCGCCAAAAAAGACTGATCTGGTGCTCGACGTTCTGCAGGGCTGTGTCGGCGGCAGCCTCAACTGCGGCATCTGGTGGCGTGCCATCGGGGGAGTTGCTCATGGCAACAATTCTAGGGTCCCCAATCATGAGAGGATTTACCGATGCGAATCAGCGACTACTGGCGGCTCATGGATGATGAGTTCGGTGCGGGCTACTCCCGAGTGCTGAGCAGTACCCTGGTCCTTGCCGGGGTTGGCGGCCGCACCGCCGACCAGGCATTGGCTGCCGGGGTGGAGCCGCGCAAGGTCTGGCTTGCAGTCTGCGACCTCCAGGACGTGCCGGCGGAGCGCCGCCTCGGCCGGGACATAGCCCCCCGCCGCGACTGACTCTTCCGCAGGGCCGGCTCTTCGGCCGGGTTGCGGGGGCCGTCCCGACGATCCCTTGCCTGACACGCCGCGACACCTTCCTCTTCGAATACCTGTTCGGATAACGCTATGCTTTTTCTATTGGGTTTATCCACATAGCCGATGTCCTGAGGCCGGAATGTCAGTGGGTCCCCTTAGCGTCAGAGATGACCAACAAGACGGCCGCAGAGGCCACCATCGAGAAAGCATTAGAGGTGTCAACCATGGCGGCAGCCCCGGATCGTGCAAAAGCGCTGGAAGCAGCACTTGCCCAGATTGACAAGCAGTTCGGCAAGGGCTCGGTGATGCGCCTGGGCGACGAAGTCCGTGCCCCCATCGAAGTCATTCCCACCGGGTCCATCGCACTGGACGTCGCACTCGGCATTGGCGGGTTGCCCCGTGGTCGTGTGGTGGAGATCTACGGGCCGGAATCATCCGGTAAGACCACCGTGGCACTGCACGCGGTGGCCAACGCCCAGCGGCTGGGCGGCATCGCGGCCTTCATCGACGCCGAGCACGCCCTGGATCCGGACTACGCCGCGAAGCTCGGCGTGGACACCGACGCCCTCCTGGTCTCGCAGCCGGATACCGGTGAGCAGGCCCTGGAAATCATGGACATGCTGGTGGGTTCCGGCTCGCTGGACATCGTCGTCATCGACTCCGTCGCCGCACTGGTTCCGCGGGCTGAAATCGAGGGCGACATGGGCGACAGCCACGTCGGCCTCCAGGCACGGCTCATGAGCCAGGCGCTGCGTAAAATTACCGGCCGCCTGAGCCAGACCAAGACCACCGCCATCTTCATCAACCAGCTTCGTGAAAAAATCGGTGTGTTCTTCGGTTCCCCTGAAACCACCACCGGTGGTAAGGCGCTGAAGTTCTACGCATCGGTCCGCATCGACGTCCGGCGCATCCAGACCCTGAAGGAAGGCGCCGACTCGGTCGGCAACCGGACCAAGGCCAAGATCGTCAAAAACAAGATGGCCCCGCCCTTCAAGGTCGCCGAGTTCGACATAATCTACGGCCAGGGGATCTCCCGTGAAGGCGGAATCATCGACATGGGCGTCGAGCACGGCATCATCAAGAAGTCCGGCTCCTGGTTCACGTACGACGGCGACCAGCTGGGCCAGGGCATGGAGAACTCGCGCCGGTTCCTCCGCGACAACCCCGAGCTCGCCGCCGAACTGGAGCGCCTCATCAAGGAGAAGCTCGGCGTGGGCGTGAAGCCGGCTGAGGACGAGTCCAAGGACACGCCGAAGCTGAAAGCCGTCGACGGGTTCTAGCCCTTGACCTGGTCTCCCGAGGCATACCCTCCTGAAGCTCGGTCACCCAAAGCCGGTTCCCGGCGGCGCCGCTCCACCAACACTGTCCCCGGGGCAGCGGAGCGGGCCGCCGTCCCGGGCGACCCCCAGGCCGAGGATGCCGAGCCGGATCCCGCCGGCGTGGCCACGGCCATCGTCTATCGGCAACTGACAGCCTCGCCCAAGAGCAGGCTGCAACTTGCCCGGAAACTGGCCGAACGGAACATCCCGGAACACGTCGCCGAGGCGGTGCTGGACAAATTCCAGGAAGTCCGCCTGATTGATGACGCCGAATTCGCCGACATGTGGGTCAGGAGCCGCTCCCAGTCCCGCAAGCTCGCCAAGGGTGCCCTCCGCCGCGAGCTGTCGGAGAAGGGCATCGACCCCGAAACCGCAGCTGCGGCATTGGAGCAATTGACGGACGCCGACGAGGAAGCGGCCGCCAGGACCCTGGTGGAGCGCAAGCTTCGCCCCGGATCAAACCTGTCGGACCCGGCGGAACGGGATAAAGCAGTCCGCCGGCTGGCGTCCATGCTGGCCCGGAAGGGCTACCAGCCCTCCCAAGCGTTCCGGATCGTCAATGAGGTGCTCAGCTCCATCCAGGATTCCGACGGTGGCCCGCCCCAGAGCCGGTACCCTTAACGGGTGAGCTTGACCATTCCTTCCCCCCATTCCGGTGCCACCCCTTCCGTCGAACCCGGGACGGCTCCGCAGCCCGGAACCCAGCCGCGGACCTACCAGGTACGGACTTTCGGTTGCCAGATGAACGTCCACGACTCGGAGCGGATGGCGGGACTCCTTGAGGACGCCGGCTACGTTCCCGCGGAAGGCGAGCAAGCCGACGTCGTGGTGTTCAACACCTGCGCCGTGCGGGAGAACGCGGACAACAAGTTGTACGGCAACCTCGGTATCCTGGCTCCGGTCAAGGCGGCGAACCCCGGGATGCAGATCGCCGTGGGCGGATGCCTGGCCCAGAAGGACCGGGAAACCATCCTCAAGAAGGCGCCGTGGGTTGATGCCGTCTTCGGCACCCACAACGTTGGTGCGCTCCCGGCCCTGCTTGACCGGGCCCGGCACAACAACGAGGCACAGCTGGAGATCCTGGAATCCCTGGACGTGTTTCCGTCCACGCTCCCCACCAAGCGCGACTCCGTGTACTCCGGCTGGGTGTCCATCTCCGTTGGCTGCAACAACACCTGCACGTTCTGCATCGTGCCTGCGCTGCGGGGCAAGGAAAAGGACCGCCGCCCGGGCGAGATCCTCGCTGAAATCCAGGCCCTCGTGGACGACGGCGCCATCGAAGTCACGCTGCTCGGCCAGAACGTCAACTCCTACGGGGTGGAATTCGGCGACCGTCAGGCCTTCTCCAAACTCCTCCGCGCCTGCGGCGAAATCGAAGGACTCGAACGGGTCCGTTTCACCAGCCCCCACCCGGCGGCGTTTACCGACGACGTCATCGAGGCCATGGCCGAAACGCCCAATGTCATGCCCCAGCTGCACATGCCGCTGCAGTCGGGCTCGGACAGCATCCTGAAGGCCATGAAGCGGTCCTACCGGTCCACCAAGTTCCTCGGCATCCTGGACAAGGTCCGGGACAAGATCCCGGACGCCGCCATCTCCACCGACATCATCGTCGGCTTCCCCGGCGAGACCGAAGCGGATTTCCAGGCCACGCTCGACGTTGTGGAGAAGTCGCGCTTTGCCACCGCCTTCACCTTCCAGTACTCCAAGCGGCCCGGGACCCCTGCCGCGGACCTGCCGGACCAACTGCCCAAGGCAGTGGTCCAGGAAAGGTTCGAACGGCTCACCGCGCTGCAGGACAGGATCGCTGCCGAGGAAAACCGGAAGCAGCTCGGCCGCCGTCTGGAAGTCATGGTCACCGCCCAGTCGGGCCGCAAGTCGGAGGAAACGCACCGGCTGTCCGGCCGGTCCCGGGACCAGAGGCTGGTGCATTTCTCGGTTCCGGAAGGCGCACCAGCCCCCAGGCCCGGCGACCTCGTAACCGTCACCATCACCGAAGCCGCTGCCTTCCACCTGGTGGCCGACCCCACGCCCCAGGACTACAGCCTGCGCAGGTCGCGCGCCGGTGACGCCTGGGACCGGTCGCAGGCCGACTCCTGCGGAGCGCCGGTGCCCGGGAGCGGAGCGGGCCCAAAGGGTGTCTCCCTGGGCATGCCCTCGCTGCCGCTGCGTACCCGCTGACCGGTGGTTGCCCGGCCCGTCATCGCCGTCGTCGGTCCCACCGGCTCCGGCAAGTCCGATCTTGCCGTCAACCTTGCCCTGGAACTGAACGGAGAGGTCATCAACGCAGATGCCATGCAGTTCTACCGGGGCATGGACATCGGCACGGCAAAGATCTCCGTCGCCGAGCGCAGGGGCATACCGCACCACCTCCTGGACATCATGGACGTCACCCAGGAAGCGAGTGTCTCCGAGTTCCAGGAGCAGGCCCGGGGCGTTATCGCTGATATCCACGCCCGCGGCAAGAGGGCCGTCCTGGCCGGCGGCTCGGGGCTGTACGTACGGGCTGCACTGGACGTGCTGGAGTTCCCCGGCACGGACCCCTCGTTGCGCGCACGGCTTGAGGCGGAACACGCGGAACGTGGCACGGCAGAACTCCTGGCAAGGCTCCGGGCCGTGGATCCGGTGTCCGCGGAGCGGCTCTCCGACGCCCGGCGGATCATCCGCGCCCTGGAAGTCCATGAACTCACCGGACGGCCTTTCAGCTCCTTCATGCCCCGCCGGGAGTACCACCAGCCGGCCGTCCAGGTGGGCCTCAGCGTGGACCGTGACGTCCTGCGGGAGCGCCTGGCAGCCCGGGTGCACCGGATGGTCGACGCCGGCCTGCTGGCAGAAGTCAGGAGGCTCGACGCCCAGGGCCTGCGGAGCGGGAAGACAGCCTCCCGCGCCCTTGGCTATGCGCAATTCCTGCGGGTCGTCGACGGTGCCTCAACCGTGGCGGACGCTGCGGAGGAAACCATCGTGGCCACCCGGCAGTTTGCCCGCCGCCAGCTCACGTGGTTCCGCGCCGACCCCCGCATCACATGGCTGGACTGGCAGGATCCGGAACTTCCCGGCAAGGCTGCGCGGCTCTGCAGGTAACCGCGGTTTCAGTGGCAGTGGCATCCGCCGCTACGCTTGGGACCATGAATGCGACCCCCGCCGAAACGTCCGGATCCGCCCTTCGTGCCATGGGCGGCCTCTCCTTTTCCAAGGGGCACGGCACGGGCAACGACTTCGTCCTGGTGGCCGATCCCGACGGCACCCACAGCTTTGACGCCGACCAGGCTGCGGCCCTGTGCGACCGGCACCAGGGAATCGGCGCCGACGGCCTGATCCGGGCCGTACCCTCCCGCTTCCTGCCCGAGGGCCGCGAACTGCTCGTGGACACCCCCGCCGCGGAATGGTTCATGGATTACCGCAACGCGGACGGTTCGCTGTCCGAAATGTGCGGGAACGGTGTCCGGGTCTTCGTCCACTTCCTGCGCACCGAGGGACTGATCGACCTGCCCGACGGCGGGTCACTGGCCATTGGCACGCGCGGCGGGGTCAAGACCGTGGTCTGGACCGGAAACGACTACGCGGTGGACATGGGCCCCTGGGAGTTCATTTTCCCCGGCGAAGCCAGTGCCAAGGCCATGGATTCCCTGGTCGCTGCCGACGGGTTGGAAGTTCCCCGTCCGGCCTTGTCCGTGAGCATGGGAAACCCCCACACCGTGGTGGCCCTCGCCGAGCTCGCCGAACTTGCCGGCACCCGTCTTTTCACCGCGCCGAAAGTCGACCCCGTCCCGGCCAACGGAACCAACGTGGAATTCGTGGTTCCGGCGGAGCCCCTTGTGCACGACGGCGTCGGATCGGTGACCATGCGGGTGCATGAGCGCGGGGTGGGGGAGACGCAGTCCTGCGGCACGGGCGCCTGCGCGGCCGCCGTCGCCATCCGGCACTGGGCCGGTGCCGAAGCTCCCGACGTCTGGCGCGTCCACGTTCCCGGCGGGGTTGTCGGCGTCAAGTTCTTCGCCGGACCAGGCGGCCACGAGCATGTGGAGCTCAGCGGCCCCGCGGTCATTGTGGCAAGCGGGACGCTTTCCTGACCTTCAGGATCCGGAAGGACTTGGAGGTCGATTCACGCGTTACGGTGAACGAACTGTCCAGCTCGGCCGCCAACCAGCGCTGCAGGGAGTCAGAGCCCAGGTTCTTTTGCACCACCAGCCATGCCGTCCCGCCCTCAGCCAGGCGCGGGAGCCACAGCTTCAGCAGGGCATGCAGTTCTTCCTTGCCGATCCTGATGGGCGGGTTCGACCAAATAGTGTCGAAACGCACGTCGGCATCCACGGCCTCAGGCGTGCTGGCGACGACGTTGGACAGGCCCAGCGCCTCGGCATTCTCATTGGTCAGGGTGATGCACCGCTCATTGACATCCACCGCGTGGACGCTTGACTGGGGCGCCAGCAGCGCCATGGTGAGGGCTACCGGTCCCCAGCCGCAACCGATGTCCAGCAGGTTGCCGTGGGGGTGCGGGGCAGGCACCTCCGCCAGGAGTACCGCCGTGCCCTTGTCGATGCCGTCCGGGCTGAAAATGCCGGTGGAGGTCTGGAGCCTGCGCGTCTCACCGGCCAATTCCACGGTGAGGGGCTTGCGGGTAAACGGCCCGGCGGGGGACGTGCTGAAATAGTGAGCGGACTCCATAACTGGCCAGAGTAGTTCCCCCTGCAGCGTAATGGGAAACTGTGCGCATACCCCTCTGTTAGGCTGGTTGGCATGTTCCTGATCTTCGAGTAGCCGGTGCGGGCCCCGCCCGTGCCCGCACGCTGCCCCGCAGAGGCAGCCAGTCCCACAGCGACGCAGGTTTCCATTCCCTTCCGCTTGTGCACCGGACCGGACGCTTCCGTCCCGGCCCGGCCGCCGGACAATACTCGAACGTCAGCCTTCGGCTGCGCTTCCCGCCATTCTCCGGCCTCCGCCAGCACAGCCGCCCGTTACCACGCGGCTTCCCGGCCCCGGCAACGCAGCCGGCGGCCCCACCACCAGGAGGACTGCATGACCGCAGGCCGTCAGCCCAGCGCGAATACTTCCCACCTTCCAGCCAATCGGCACTATTCTGGAAATGCCGAATCTTCAAAGGAGACCATGACCAGCCAGCCAAATACCGGGTCCGATCCAGCCGCCCAGGACATGAGTCCCGAGGAAATCCAGGCTGTCATCGACCGGATCCTCGCCAAGGACGTACCGGCCCGGAATGTCAGCACGCCCCGCGGCGAAGGCAGCGGCAACGGAAAAGCGGTGCTTGGCAAGGCCCAGGCCATTTCCCGCCTTGACGAAGAACATTCAACGTACGACGGCGACCAGCAGGACCTCGAGGAACGCCGGGCCCTGCGCCGCAGGGCAGGATTGTCCACCGAGCTCGAAGACGTCACCGAAGTCGAATACCGCCAGCTCCGCCTGGAACGCGTGGTCCTTGCCGGGCTCTGGTCCGACGGAACACTCGCCGACGCCGAAAACTCGCTTCGTGAGCTTGCCGCCCTCGCCGAGACAGCCGGCTCGGAGGTTCTCGACGGGCTGGTGCAGCGGAGGGCCAAGCCGGACCCCGGAACGTTCCTGGGCTCGGGCAAGGCGCTCGAACTGAAGGACATCGTCATGTCCACCGGTGCGGACACCGTGGTGGTGGACGCCGAGCTTGCACCCTCGCAGCGTCGTGGCCTTGAAGACATCGTCAAGGTCAAGGTGATCGACCGTACGGCCCTGATCCTGGACATCTTCGCCCAGCACGCAAAGAGCCGAGAGGGCAAGGCCCAGGTAGAGCTGGCGCAGCTGGAATACCTGCTTCCCCGCCTGCGCGGCTGGGGCGAGTCAATGTCCCGCCAGGCAGGTGGCCAGGTGGGTGGCGCAGCTGCCGGCATGGGCTCGCGCGGCCCCGGTGAAACCAAGATCGAACTGGACCGCCGGCGGATCCGTACCCGCATGGCCAAGCTGCGGCGCGAGATCGCCGCGATGAAGCCTGCGCGCGAGACCAAGCGGGCCAACCGCCGTCGTAATGAGGTACCGTCGGTGGCCATCGCCGGGTACACCAACGCCGGGAAGTCATCCCTGCTCAACCGGCTCACCGACGCCGGCGTCCTGGTGGAGAACGCCTTGTTCGCCACCCTGGATCCCACCGTCCGCAAGGCGGAAACCGCTGACGGCCTGGGCTACACCTTGGCCGACACCGTGGGGTTCGTCCGCTCGCTGCCCACCCAACTGGTGGAGGCCTTCCGCTCCACGCTTGAAGAGGTGGCCGACTCGGACTTGATCCTGCACGTGGTGGACGCCTCGCACCCGGATCCCGAGGGCCAAATCGCCGCGGTCCGGAAGGTCTTCAGCGAAGTTGACGCCCGCAAGGTGCCCGAGATCATCGTGCTGAACAAGGCCGATGCCGCTGATCCCTTTGTGATTGAGCGGCTGAAGCAGCGCGAACCACGCCACGTGGTGGTCTCTGCCAGGACCGGGGAGGGCATTGCCGAGCTGCTGAAGGCCATAAGCGACGCCATCCCAAGGCCCGGCGTCAAGCTTGAACTGCTCATCCCGTACGACCGGGGTGACCTGCTCAGCAAGCTGCACGAATCCGACGCCGAAATCATCAATCTTGAGCACGTTGAGGACGGTACCAGGGCTGTGGTGATGGTCCGGGAGGGCCTGGCATCCGAGCTGGAACCATTCGCCCTCAATGACTGACCGCGCGGCCGGGGAAGCCGCACCGATGGCCGGCGAGCAGTTCGTCATTGAACTGCTCGACCGCGCCGTCGCCGGCATGGGCGGACAAAGCCGCACCGGACAACACGAGATGGCCCGCCAGGTTGCCCGGGCCATCAGTACGGGCAACCACCTCCTGGTCCAGGCCGGCACGGGCACCGGCAAGTCATTGGCCTACCTGGTACCGCTCATTGCCCATGCCCTGGAGAGCAACAAGCCCGCACTGGTGTCCACGGCCACGCTTGCGCTGCAGACCCAGATCGTGGGCAGGGACCTGCCCCGACTCCTGAAAAACATCACCCCGGCCCTGGACCGGCCCGTCAAAGTGGCTTTGGTCAAGGGGCGGTCCAACTACGTCTGCCGCCACAAGATGGAGGGCGGGTTCCCCTCCGAGGAGCCTTCCGAGGGCCAGCTGTTTTCCCTGGGCGAGGACACCAGTGTTCCGCACTTCGCCGCCTCCGTGGGCGGCCCGGCCTCCCAGCTCGGCAAGGAAGTGGTGCGGCTCCGGGAGTGGGCCGAAAAGACGGCCACCGGCGACCGTGACGAACTCCTGCCCGGCGTGACCGACCGTGCGTGGCGGCAGGTTTCGGTGACATCCATGGAATGCCTGGGGGCCCAGAAGTGTCCCATGGCCGCAGAGTGCTTCAGTGAACTGGCCCGGCAGGACGCGGCCGAGGCAGACGTCGTGGTGACCAACCACGCCATGCTGGCCGTGAGCGCCTTCGAAGGGCTCGCCGTCCTGCCCGAGTACGACGTCGTGGTGGTGGACGAGGCGCATGAACTCCAGGACCGCGTCACCGGGGCCGTGTCCGGGCAGCTGTCCGTAGCCATGGTGCACGCGGCCGCATCAGGTGCCCGCAAACACACCGCCATCACCGTTGACGCCCTCAACGCAGCAGCCGCCAACCTTGAGCTGGCCCTTGCCGGGGCGCCGAACGGCCTGCTTCCCAACGGGCTGAACGATGAACAGCTGGACTGCGTGGACCAGCTGCGCGAGGCTTGCCGCGCGGCGCTGTCCGATTCCAAGGGGGACAGCAACACCACGGCCGACGGCGGGCGGCAGCTCGCCCGGTCCCGGCTCATGCTCATCCTGGAACTGTGCGAACGGCTGCTGGCGGCCCGGGAGAACCGCGAAGTGGTCTGGTTCTCGCGGGCCAGCACCTTCGATCCCGGCCAGGGCTACTCCCAGTCTGACGAGAATGCGCCGGTCCTGGTCAACATCGCGCCGCTCTCTGTTGCCGGGAGGCTGAGGGAAGGTCTCTTTGCCGGCCACACCGTCGTGCTGACCTCAGCCACCCTGGCCATCGGGTCCGCGTTCGAACCGGCAGCTGGAGGACTGGGACTGACAGGCGACGGAGCTCCCAGCTGGACTGGCGTGGACGTCGGCTCACCCTTCGATTACCCCAAACAAGGCATCCTCTACGTGGCGGGCCACTTGCCCAAACCCGGCCGTGGCGTGTCTCCGGAAGCGCTGGAGGAGCTCGAGGCGCTCGTCAAAGCATCCGGTGGCGGTGCACTGTGCCTCTTTTCCTCGCGGCGCGCTGCGGAGGAGGCCGCCGACGCCCTGCGGCCCAAGCTCGGTGTGACGGTGCTCTGCCAGGGCGAGTCCACCATGACCGCCCTGGTCAAGCAGTTCGCCGACGAGCCGGACACCTGCCTCTTCGGGACCATGTCCCTGTGGCAGGGGGTGGACGTTCCGGGTGGATCCTGCCGGCTCGTGGTGATCGACCGCATTCCGTTCCCCAGGCCGGACGATCCCCTCATGACAGCACGGTCGCGGGCCGTTGCCCAGGCCGGCGGCAACGGTTTCATGTCCGTTTCGGCCACCCACGCGGCTATCCGGCTGGCCCAGGGCGCCGGCCGGCTCATCCGGTCAACCGGCGACAAGGGCGTAGTGGCCGTGCTGGACTCGCGGCTGGCAACCGAGCGTTACGCCGGATTCCTGCGGGGCGCGCTGCCGCCGTTCTGGTCCACCACGGACCGCAGCAAGGCACTGGCGGCACTTACCCGGCTCGGCGCGGAGGCCGCAGGATAGGGACCTGCCGCAGCCGGAGGAAGTGTCAGAGGGACCGCAGCACCGAAACCACTTTGCCCATGATGGTGGCGTGGTCACCGAGGATGGGTTCGTATTGGGTGTTCTGCGGGAGCAGCCAGGTGTGGCCGTCACGCTGGCGGAAGGTCTTGACGGTGGCTTCGTCATCAAGCAGGGCAGCGACGATGTCCCCGTTGACGGCATCCGCCTGGCGGCGCACCACCACCCAGTCTCCGTCGCAGATGGCGGCGTCCACCATGGAGTCGCCGGCCACCTTGAGCATGAACAGCTCACCCTGGCCCACAAGTTGGCGGGGGAGCGGCATGACATCTTCAACGAGTTGCTCGGCGAGGATGGGACCGCCGGCGGCAATCCGTCCAACCAGCGGAACCATCGCGGTGTCCAGCGCGGTGGGCAGTTCCGTCACGGTGCCGCCGGGCGTCTGCGGCGCTGACGCGGCGATGGCCTTCCCGGCGCCGCCATCAAGGGTGAGGGGCATGAGCACCTCCATGGCCCGCGGCCGCTTCGGGTCGCGCCGGAGGTAGCCCAACTTCTCCAGCTGGGACAGCTGATGGGTCACGCTGGACAGGCTGGCCAAGCCCACCGTATCGCCGATCTCGCGCATCGAGGGCGGGTAGCCGTTGTCATTGACGGACCGCTGGATGGTCTCCAGGATCTTCTTCTGCCGTGGGGTAAGCCCCTTGGAAGTCTTCTTCGGTTGCGGGGCCGTCCTGCCCCCGGCGGCTGCTGCTGCCATGTTCGCCAATGCCTTTCGCTTGCCGCCGGATCTTCCGCTCCGCGCCGTCCCCGGCGCCGAGTGAAGGGTTGCCGCTGTCATTGTCAGACCCTGCTGTTCAACTTCAGTGGTGGTTGTTCTTGGTTTCCAAGCTAGGCCAGCCACATTGCTTTTTCAAACATTTGTTCTAGCGAGTCTCGACATTGTTCGTTGATAGGTGCTAAAACTTAGTAAGCAAAGTTCGAATATGTGTTCTAACCAGTGCATGGCTTGTTCGAAGACCTGGCCGGAAGAGTAGGCATTCCGGCAGGACGGGGCAGGGCGGCGCGGGGACGGACACCCGGGCAGCACGGCAGGTCCAGGAGGGCTCAGTTCATGTCAGCTTTAACTCTTACCCACGTTTCGCGGCCGCAGTTCCTCAGCGGGGAACACCACATGTCCGGCAGCCGGCGGACCAGCGCCGGCCGCGCGTCGTCCCACGCGCCACTGCGGCTGACCCGGCGCGGCCGGATCGTCCTGGTGGGAGTGCCGCTCATTCTCCTCGCGGTGCTGCTGCTCTCACTGGCGGGGCTCTTCCACTCCCCGGCCAAGGCTTCCGACTCCGCCGCAGACCTCGCCGTGACGCCCACGGTGACGGTAACCGTCCAGCCCGGCCAGTCCCTGTGGTCCATCGCCGGTGCCGTAGCTCCGGACCGCGATGCACGCGACGTGATGGCGGACATTGTCCAGCTCAACAATCTGTCCGCCGGTGCCGTACTGCCGGGGCAGCAACTCTTCGTCCCCAGCCACTGACCCGCCGCTGAGTGGTCGCCGCAACGTGGCCGCGGCCCTGCCCTGCCCTGCCCTGCCACCGACGCTGGACCCCCGCGCCGGCTTCCTTCGGCTCCTCCTGCGGGCCGCGCCGGAAGCCTGCCAAAGGTGTCACATTTTCCGGTAGTTGCCACGGCAACTAAACTGGTCAGGTGAACGACCAGCTAGAACGCCTCAACCGGCTACCCCTCCGCAGTAACCTTCGCGGGCTGACGCCCTACGGGGCACCCCAACTGGACGTCCCCATTCTGTTGAACGTCAACGAGAACACCCATGGCGTACCCGCGGATGTACGCGCCGCCATCAGCGCCGCCGTGACGGAGGCCGCCGCAGGCCTCAACCGCTACCCGGACCGGGAGTTCACCGATCTCCGCAAGGCCCTGGCGGAATACCTTGGCCATGGCCTCGACGAAACCAACCTGTGGGCCGCCAACGGCTCCAACGAGGTCCTGCAGCAGATTCTTCAGGCTTTCGGCGGCCCCGGCCGCACCGCGCTGGGCTTCCCGCCCCACGTACTCCATGTACCCCCTGCTGGCGAGCGGCACCGACACCGAATACATCACCGGTGTCCGGGCGGAAGGCTACGACCTCAGCGCAGAATCCGCTGCCCGCCAGGTCCGGGAACTGCAGCCGAACATCGTGTTCCTCTGCTCACCGAACAATCCCACCGGCACCGGGCTGGGACTGGACGTCGTGGAGGCTGTCTACGAGGCCGGTACCGCAAGCCAGACCATCGTCATTGTGGATGAGGCCTACCACGAGTTCGCCCACGACGGCACCCCCAGCGCACTGACCCTGCTGCCCGGCAGGGAGCGGCTGATCGTATCCCGCACCATGAGCAAGGCGTTCGCCCTCGCTGGTGCCCGGCTCGGCTACATGGCCGCGGCCCCGGAGGTCACCGATGCCCTGCGCCTGGTACGCCTGCCCTACCACCTGTCCGCCATCACGCAGGCCACGGCGCTGGCAGCCCTGGAACACCGGGAAGCGCTGATGGCCGATGTGCGGGACATCAAGCAGCAGCGCGACCGTATTGTGGCGGAGTTGACCAGGATGGGGCTGAAACCGGCCGCATCCGACTCCAATTATGTGTTCTTCGGCGGCCTGGACAACCCGCACCAGGTCTGGCAGGAACTGCTGGATGCGGGCGTGCTGATCCGCGACGTGGGAATTCCCGGCCACCTGCGGGTCACGGCCGGCACTGAGGCCGAAACCACAGCCTTCCTCACGTCCCTGGAACGCATTCTTGCCGGCCGCGCCGCGCTTCCCGCCTAGACTTGATACTGCGGCGCTGGACGCCCTGAACCACTCCTTCTCCCACTAAGGATCCTTCACCATGAGTTCAACCGGATCGAACACGGCTGCGGCCCGGACCGCCCGCATGGAGCGCGCCACCAGCGAGTCCTCCGTCCTCGTGGAGATCAACCTCGACGGAACGGGCGTGTCCGATATCGACACCTCGGTGCCGTTCTACGACCACATGCTGACCGCACTGTGCAAGCACTCGCTGATCGACATGACCGTCAAGGCCACCGGCGACACCCACATCGACGTCCACCACACCGTGGAGGACGTGGCCATCACGTTTGGCGAAGTCCTGCGGACCGCCTTGGGGAACAAGGCCGGGATCCGCAGGTTCGGCGAGGCCACCGTGCCGCTGGACGAAGCCCTCGCCAACGCGGTGGTGGACGTGTCCGGCCGCCCCTACCTGGTCCACGGCGGTGAGCCCGCGGGCCAGGAGTACCACCTGATAGGGGGCCACTTCACCGGCTCCCTGACCCGCCACGTCTTTGAAGCCATCACGCTGCACGCCGGCATCTGCCTGCACATGAACGTCCTGGCCGGCCGGGACCCGCACCACATCGTGGAGGCGCAGTTCAAGGCCTTCGCTCGCGCCCTGCGCGCCGCCGTCGAACCCGATCCCCGCGTCGAGGGCATCCCGTCCACCAAGGGTGCGCTGTGAGCGGCCAGGTCCTCAAGGACGGGGCGATCATCGATCCCGCCGCGTCGCGGAAGCTCCCGTCGCCCGAGGGGAAGCCCACGGTGACGGTACTCGACTACGGGTCCGGGAACGTCCGCTCCGCCGTGCGCGCCCTGGAGCGCGCCGGTGCGGAGGTGATCCTCAGCGCCAAACCGGAAGACGTGCTCAACGCCGACGGCCTGGTGGTGCCCGGCGTCGGCGCATTCGAAACCGTGATGCGCGAACTCAAGGCCGTGGACGGCATCCGGCTCATCGGCAGGCGGGTGGCGGGCGGCCGCCCCGTGCTGGGCATCTGCGTGGGTTTGCAGGTCCTCTTCGAAGCCGGCGTGGAACACGGCACCGAAGCCGAAGGTATCGGTGAATGGCCCGGCAAGGTGGAGGCGCTGCGCGCCGAGGTTGTTCCGCACATGGGCTGGAACACCGTCAAGGTGCCCGAAGGCTCCAAGCTGTTCGCCGGCGTCGAAAACGAACGGTTCTACTTCGTGCACTCCTACGGTGTGCAGGAGTGGAACTTCGACGTGATCCAGCCACGGATGGCGCCGCCCCTGGTCACCTGGTCCGAGCACGGCGGCCCGTTCATCGCCGCCGTCGAGAACGGGCCGCTCTGCGCAACCCAGTTCCACCCCGAAAAGTCCGGCGACGCCGGCGCCCGGCTCCTGCGCAACTGGGTGGAAAACCTCCGCAAGCCCGCCACCGGAGAAACCGGCCACGGCGCCGCCCAGGCCGAAGCCGGCAGCGGCGCCTAGATGTGGTCCGTACTCCTGATGGGCCTCGCCGGCATCCTGATTGGCGGCGGCATCTCGTTCCGGCAGCAGCACAAGCCACTGTGGACCCAGGTATCGTTCTACGTCCTGGCCGCCATGTCGCTGCTGGCCGCCTACCTGCTCACGCTGCCCGCCAGCTGACCCCGCCGGCCGGCGCCGTTCCAGCCGGCCGGATCGCCCTTGCCCCTGCCCCGAAGCACCAACACTGAGGATGAGTATGACCACCGCACATGACCTGCCGGTCCTTGAACTGCTGCCAGCCGTCGACGTCGTCAACGGCCAGGCCGTCCGGCTGGTCCAGGGCGAGGCCGGCAGCGAGACCAGCTACGGGACGCCCCTTGACGCGGCGCTGAATTGGCAGCAGCAAGGCGCCGAATGGGTACACCTGGTGGACCTGGATGCAGCCTTCGGGCGTGGCTCCAACTCGGACCTGCTCCGCGACGTCGTAGGCCGGCTGGACATCAAGGTGGAGCTCTCCGGCGGACTTCGCGACGACGAGACCCTCGAAGCGGCCCTGGACCTGGGCGTTGCCCGGGTCAACCTGGGCACCGCTGCGCTGGAAAATCCGGAGTGGACCCGCCGGGCCATCGAGCGTTTTGGCGACAAAATCGCCGTCGGACTGGACGTCCGTGGAACCACGCTGGCCGGCCGCGGCTGGACCAAGGAAGGCGGGGACCTCTGGGAGGTGCTGGGGCGCCTCGAGGAGGCCGGCTGCTCCCGCTACGTGGTGACCGACGTGACCAAGGACGGCACCCTGCAGGGACCCAACGTTGAACTCCTGCGCCAGATGGTGGAGAAGACCGGCAAGCCCGTGGTCGCCTCCGGCGGCATCTCCAGCCTCGATGACCTGAAAGTCCTCCGCTCCCTGGTGCCGCTGGGCGTGGAAGGTGCCATCGTGGGCAAAGCCCTGTACGCCGGAGCATTCACGCTGCCCGAAGCCCTCGACGTCGCCGGCCGTCGCTAGGCCCGGAAGATCCATTCAATGTCCAACGCCGAGGAGCAGGGACGTCCCGCAGCCCGTCAACTGCCAGGTCATATCGCCGCAGCCCTCGCAGGGGCAGGCGGGGCCGGGGATTCCGCGGGCCAGCCTTGGGCCGGGCGCAGCCTTGCCGGTGAGGACGCCAAAATCCACAACTTCGAGGACGACGACGGCACAGCCGACGCCGGCTACCTCGCCGCCGTTGCCGCGCTCCGGCAGGGGAGCGGCGGCGAAGCCGGCGTGGTATCCGCCCTGGCGACGGCCCGGGTGTTCATCCCCATCGTGGCGCAGTTGGCCGAAGAGGCGGAAACGGAGCACGGGCTGCACGCCGACAAGCAGGCGGACATGGCCCTGGTCACGCTGAAGGCCGCCGACGGCCGGACCGCGCTCCCGGCGTTCACCTCGGCAGCCGCGCTGTCAGCCTGGCACCCCGAGGCCCGGCCGGTTGCGGTGTACGCGGCCCGGGCCGCGCTCTCTGCCGTCGCGGAGGGCGCCGAACTCCTGGTGCTGGACCCCGGGGCCGACCTCACATTCGTGGTCCGCCGCCCGGCCGTCTGGGCCCTGGCCAAGCAGCATGACTGGATCCCCTCCTACGAGGACCGTGAGCTGGCCGGCGAACTGGGCCGTGCCGCCTCCGGGTTCCCCGCGGTCCGCGGCATCGAACTCCTGCCCGGCAGCGGAGTGGCCGCCGGCGCTGCCGACGGCACGGTGGTTCCCGGCGGCGGCGCCGGACCCGAACTCCAGGTGGTGCTCTACCTTGAGGACGGCCTGGACGCGGCAGGGGTCCAGGAACTGGTGGCCGGCCTGCAGGCGGAGTGGTCCCGGAATGTATTGTTTGGGGAGCGCGTCGATTCCCTGGAAATTAAACTCAGGCGCGCTCCCGACTAACTGCCAGCCGGATGGGTGACCCCCGCCCGCGCCAGGGCAGACCCTGAAGGATCGCGTCGTGAATTTCGCTCTCTACCGGGAGTTGCTTGCCGTCCGGCCAATCCGCCGGCTGCTGCTGGTGGGCATGGTCGCCCGTATCCCGCACTCGGCCGCCGGAGTCCTGCTCACGCTTCACATCGTCCTGACGCTGGGCCAGGGCTACGCCGCGGCCGGCGCTGCCGCGGCGGTGATGACTATTGGCATTGCCCTTGGCGCGCCCTGGCGTGGCCGGCGCGTTGACACCGTGGGCCTGCGGACGGCACTGATTCCGTCCGTGATCTCGGAATCAATCATCTGGTCCGTCGTGCCGCACGTCTCCTACCAGTGGCTGCTTCCGCTGGTCTTCGTCGGTGGCCTGCTCACGCTGCCCATCTTCAGCGTCGTCCGGCAATCCCTGGGCGTCCTGGCAGACGGTGACCAGCGCCGCACGGCCTTTGCCCTGGACGCCATCACCACTGAGATGGTGTTCATGATCGGCCCGGCGGCGGGCGCCGTCGTGGCCACCAGCGGGTTCACCACCGCGGGCCTGACCGTGGTGGGCATAGCGACGTCGTTGGCCGGATTGTTCCTCATGTGGTTCAACCCGCCCACCCGAAGCCAGGCCCAAACCGTTGAGTGCGTGGAAGATGTGCAGCGTGCTGCGGAAGCGGCCGTACTGTCCACAGCCCCGGCCCATGTCCAGGAAGCCGCAGCGGAACTGGCGCCCGCGGGCGCGGCTGCGCCGCAGGAGAGCCTGGGCGGGAGGCCGGCGGGCGGCTTCTCCTGGTTCACCGCCACCGTGGCGGCACTCTTTGCCGTCGCCGCGGGCGCCGGAATGGTCCTCAGCGGCACGGACGTTGGCATCGTCGCCGTCCTCGAGCGCGGCGGACACCAGAGTGAAATCGGCATCGTCTTCGTCTTCTGGTGCGCGGCCTCCGTGGTGGGCGGTGTCATCTACGGCGCCATGCACCGGCCCGTCCCGCCCGTCATCCTGCTGCTGGGCATGGCGGCCCTGACGCTGCCCATGGCCCTCGCCCACGACACCTGGATGCTGGCTTTCGTCTCCCTCCTGCCCGGCCTGCTGTGCGCTCCCGTGCTCTCGGCGGCCTCCGAAAAGGTGGCGGACCTTGTCCCGGAGGAGCGGCGCGGGGAGGCGATGGGCTGGTACGGCTCGGCCCTCACGGCCGGTGTTGCCCTCGGTTCGCCGCTCGCGGGTATCTTCATCGACCTGATGGGCCCCTCCGGCGGCTTCGTGTCCGTCGGCACCGCGGGCGTTGTGCTGTGCCTGGTGGGCCTGGCCCTCCAGCGGCGCCGGCGCGGGATGGCCGCCCGTACCACTGCTCCGTAGTCGTCGTTCCGGCGCTCCGAAGCGCCGGAGTAAAGGCAGCACCGCCTGAGGAGCCGCCTTTACGGGGATACGACGACGGCGGGACGACCTCGGATGGTCGTCCCGCCGTCGGGCGCTGCGTGGGGGAGCCCGGCGCTAGTTCACGGCCCCGGTGTACTTTTCGCCCGGGCCCTTGCCCGGAGCATCCGGAATCAGCGACTCCTCACGGAAGGCAAGCTGGAGGGACCGGAGGCCATTGCGCAACGGTCCGGCGTGCTGCGAGCCGATTTCCGGGGCGGCCGCGGTAACCAGGCCTGCAAGGGCGGTGATCAGTTTCCGGGCCTCGTCCAGGTCCTTGAGTTCGGCGGCGTTGTCTTCCGCCGCGAGGCCCAGCTTCACGGCGGCGGCGCTCATGAGGTGCACGGCGGCCGTGGTGATGACCTCGATGGCGGGGACCTCCGAGATGTCGCGGATCTGCTGTGAAACGTCCGTGCCTGCGTCAGCGGGCTCGAAAACGTACGAATTACTGTCTGAGGTGCTCATACTGGTAAGCTTGACACAGACCGACTGGATGTCGTTATTTCAGAGATCGTTCCAAGCGATGGGGTCCCCAGCAGCGCTTCGAAGCGTTGGCGGGACTTTTTTCTGTAGAATGGCATGCAGTTTGCAAGCGGAGTTCTCTCCCACCCGCGTCAGCCGCTGTTTCCCAGGTTCCTTGTGAACCGCCGGGGGACGAAAGGTTGCCGGGTACCTGGTTGGGCATGGAACCGGCATAAGCCGGAGCCGTGCTCGTGCAGCCCTTTTGGGGCAGCTTCGCCAACCTATCTGAGGCCTTCGATTGCTCCGGCAATTGGGGGCCTTCTCTATTTGCCGGACACAACAACAAACACAGGAGCTTTAACATTAGCGAGCCAAGAATCAATGAGCGTATCCGCGTCCCCGAGGTGCGGCTGGTCGGCCCTGCAGGTGAACAGGTAGGAATCGTCCGTATTGAGGATGCCCTGCGCCTGGCTGCCGAGTCCGACCTTGATCTCGTTGAAGTTGCACCTCAGGCGAAGCCTCCGGTGTGCAAGCTGATGGACTTCGGCAAGTACAAGTACGAGGCCGCGGTCAAGGCGCGTGAGGCCCGGAAGAACCAGACGAACACCGTTCTGAAGGAAATCCGCTTCCGCCTCAAGATCGACACCCACGACTACGAGACCAAGCGGGGCCACGCCCTTCGCTTCCTCGGCGCCGGGGACAAGGTCAAGGCCATGATCCAGTTCCGTGGCCGTGAGCAGCAGCGCCCGGAGATGGGCATCCGACTGCTCCAGCGCTTCGCGGACGACGTCGCCGAAGTTGGCGTGGTGGAGTCCAGCCCCCGCATCGATGGCCGGAACATGGTCATGGTTGTAGGTCCGCTGAAGAACAAGGCCGAGGCCAAGGCTGAAGCCCGCCGCGCCACCCAGCGCGCCGAGGCGAAGGCACAGAACGACGCCAAGGCGGCCGGCCGCGTGGACACATCCGGCACGGACCAGGCGCCCATGACCCAGTCACTGGCCGACCTCCTCCCGGAAGGGTTCACCGTTTCCACGGAACCGGACACGGCTCCGGAGGAAACTGCCGCCGTCGAGGCGCCTGCCGCACCGGCTCCCGAGCAGGAAGCTGCCAAGGAGGAAGCACCCAAGGCTGCCCCGGCTCCCAAGCAGGAGGCGCCCAAGGCTGCCGCCCCCAAGCAGGAAGCTCCCAAGCAGGAAGCTCCGAAGCAGGAGGCTCCGAAGCAGGAGGCTCCGAAGCAGGAGGCTCCGAAGGCTGCTGCTGCAGCGCCCAAGCCCGCAACTGCCGCCAAGCCGGCGGCAGCGGCGCCGAAGCCCGCTGCCGTGCCTGCACCGCCGAAGCCGGTGGCCAGGCCTGCTGCACCGAAGCCTGCCGCCCGCCCTGCCTCCAAGGCAGTGCCCAAGCCGGCGGGTAAGAAGACCAACTAGTTCACAGCTGCCGGAGGTTACGCCCTCCGGCAGTCAACAACCAGCATGCTGCCCGCAGGGGCGGCTGCGCGATAGAACTGCCGGCCCCAGGGCCCGCAGAAACGTAAGGAGATCGGTTCCCATGCCGAAGATGAAGACCCACAGTGGTGCTAAGAAGCGCTTCAAGCTGACCGGCAGCGGCAAGCTGCGCCGCCAGCAGGCCAACCGCCGCCACTACCTGGAGCACAAGTCCAGCCGCCTGACCCGCCGCCTCGCCGGCGACAAGATCGTCTTCAAGGGCGACGCCAAGGTCATCCGGAAGATGCTCGGCATCTAGTTTCCAAGTTTATTGATGGGCCGCCCCCTGGCGGTTCGTCTTCTGCCAAACAGCCTTCTCAGGCCGCCGGATTTCCGGCAACAGATGCTTGGGATCAGATTTTCGAAGGAGTACGCACGTGGCACGTGTGAAGAGGGCGGTCAACGCCCACAAGAAGCGCCGGGTTGTCCTTGAGCGGGCAAAGGGTTACCGCGGACAGCGTTCGCGCCTGTACCGCAAGGCCAAAGAGCAGCTGCTGCACTCGTTTGTGTACAGCTACGGTGACCGCAAGAAGAAGAAGGGCGACTTCCGCCGCCTGTGGATCCAGCGCATCAACGCTGCGTCCCGCGCCAACGGTCTCACCTACAACCGCCTGATCCAGGGCCTGAAGGCCGCTGAGGTCGAGGTTGACCGCCGCATGCTGGCCGAGCTCGCCGTATCGGACGCCAATGCGTTCGCCGCACTGGTCCAGGTGGCCAAGGACTCACTGCCGGCCGACACCTCCGCCAAGAAGGTCGCCGCAGCCTAGCAGCCGCGCACTGCTCCTCGCCTGAGGGGCCGGTCAGGAACAGGTGGCAGCAGCTACTACAGTTCTTGTATGAACGAAACCGGGCGCCCGCAAGATTTTCCACTCTCCAATCCCCGAGCCGATCGGGTCAGGGACGTGGCAAAGCTTGCAGGGCGCCCGGCCCGTTTAAAACGGGGCCAGTTCCTTGCAGAGGGGCCACAGGCGGTGCGCGAGGCACTCAAGCTGCACCAGCAGCGCCTTGCGGCCGGAGCCCCGGGCATCGTCACGGAAGTCTTTGCCAGCGAAAGCTGCCTGGACCGGTTTCCAGAGTTCGAGGAGCTTGCCGAAGGGACCAGCGCGCGGCTGGCCACCGATGAAGTCCTGGCGGCCATGGCGGACACGGTCAATCCGCAGGGAATCGTCGCCGTCTGCCGGTTCGTGGACGTCTCCCTGGCGGACGTGATCGACGCCGGCCCGCGCCTGGTTGCCGTGCTCTGCCAGGTCCGGGACCCCGGGAACGCTGGAACGGTATTGCGCGCAGCAGATTCCGCCGGCGCGGACGCCGTCGTTTTCACCACGTCCAGCGTTGATATCTACAACCCCAAGGCAGTCCGTTCCACCGCGGGTTCCCTGTTCCACCTGCCCGTTGTCCTGGCCGTGGACCCGGCGGAACTTGCAGCGGCCTGCAAATCCCGCGGCATCGGCATCCTGGCCGCGGATGGTTACGGACAACTGGACCTGGACGTGCTCCAGGATGAGAGCGCCCGCCGCAGGCTGACCGGGCAAGGCCCGGATTCCGTGTTCGACCTGGCGGAGCCAACCGCCTGGCTTTTCGGCAACGAGGCACAGGGATTGTCGGAGGAAGAACTGGGCCTGGCTGACCACCGGGTGGCTGTCCCGGTCTACGGCGATGCCGAGAGCCTGAACCTGGGGACCGCCGCCACCGTCTGCCTGTACGCCAGCGCCAGGTCCCAGCGCCGGCACGGGACAGCCGCGGAACCAGTCCCCGCAGGCTAAGGGACGGGCGACGGCGGGGTGGCACCAGTGCCGCCGGGCACAAAGAAAGGCCCCGGAGATCCGGGGCCCGTTGGTTATGTGGTTACAGAGTGGTCAGGGCGCGCGGGTTGCTTTTCCGCGGCCGGTGACGAATCCGTAGATGCCGGCGACAAGGAGGCCACCGACGATAGCGAGAATCCACGTGCCGAGGTCGAAGAAGCCCATATCGCCCTTGGCGAAAAGGAGGCTGCCGATCCAGCCGCCAACAATGGCACCAACAACACCAAGGATGAGGCTGGTGACCCAGCCGCCGCCAACCCGTCCGGGCATAACGGCCTTAACGATGGCCCCGACAATCAGGCCCAAAATAATCCAAGCAAGAAAACCCATGTCTCCTCCTTATTGTGACCGGGATTAATAGTCCCGATGTGCCTCAAGCTAACATAAGCACCCTGCAAAGTCAGTAGCCGGGCCGGCGCCGTTGCTGCATCGTTAGGGGGCCGCCCGGGTCCGGTATTGACGGGATGGGGCCACGGCGGGATCCTGCACCATCCAACAGCGAAGAACCGGCGAAGAGGTGAAGCCCCCGTGGCTGCAAATGGTGGTACCAAGGCGATAGTTGCGGCTCTGGCCGCCAACCTGGCCATCGCCGTCATGAAGTTCCTGGCGTACCTGCTGACGTTCTCCTCGTCGATGCTCGCCGAGGCGATCCACAGCGTGGCCGACTCCGGAAACCAGTTGCTGCTGCTCCTTGGCGGCAAGAAGTCACAGCGTGCCGCCAGCCCGGAGCACCCCTTCGGCTATGGCCGGGAGCGCTACATCTACGCCTTCATCGTCTCTATCGTGTTGTTCAGCGTCGGCGGCCTTTTTGCCCTCTACGAGGCCTGGCAGAAGTTTCAGCATCCGCACGGCATCGAAGGCGATTTCTGGTGGGTTCCGCTGGCGGTCCTGGTGGGTGCCATCATCGCCGAGTCTTATTCCTTCCGGACCGCCATCAAGGAGTCGAACCACACGCGCGGCAACCAATCCTGGGTCAAGTTTGTGCGCAGCGCCAAGCAGCCCGAACTGCCGGTGATCCTGCTCGAGGACTTCGGTGCCCTCCTCGGCCTCCTCTTCGCGCTGACAGGCGTCAGCCTGACCCTGCTGACCGGCAACGGAGTGTGGGACGCCGCCGGCACGGGCATGATCGGCCTCCTGCTGGTGGCCATCGCCGTGGTGCTGGCCCTTGAAACGAAGTCCCTGCTGCTGGGCGAATCTGCCACGAAAGAAGACGTGGAACGGATCCGGGCTGCCATCGAATCGGACGGGGGCCGCATCATCCACCTCAAGACGCTGCACTTGGGCCCGGAAGAACTTCTGGTAGCGGCCAAGATCGCGGTCAGCCGCTCCGCCACCGGCGAGCAGATCGCCACGGCCATCGATGACTGCGAGGCGAGGATCCGGGCCGCAGTGCCCATTGCACGCGTGATTTACCTGGAGCCGGACCTGCACCGCACGGCCGACAGCGGAAAGGAACCGTCCGCAACGGTTCCGGGCGCCTGAGGGCGGGATCAGGCTGCCAGCGGCCGCTTGCGTTCCAGCAGGCCGCTCAGCAGCGCGACGCCGAAGCCGAGGACGGCGAGTACGGCGCCTACCAGCGCCGGGGCCACGAAGCCCCAGCCGAGGGCGATGACGAGGCCGCCGAGGAATGCTCCGAGGGCATTGGCGACATTGAGGGCGGCATGGTTGAGCGAGGACGCAAGCGACGGCGCATCCGGTGAGGCATCCAGCAGTCGGGTCTGCAGGGCGGGGATCAGCATGGAACCGGATGCCCCCACCACGAACACCATGACCAGGGCGCTCCATGCCCAGTGTGCTGCCACAGCATAGAGCACCAGGGCAATGGCTATGGCGGGCAGGACCCGGTAGAGGGTGCCCATCACCGATTTGTCGGCCAGCCTGCCGCCGATGATGTTCCCGGCCACCATGCCCAGGCCGTAGAGCGCCACCACCACCGGGATCAGGGACGAGGGAATTCCTGCCACATTGGTCATGGTGTGGGCGATGTACGTGTAGGTGGCGAAGAAGCCGCCAAACCCCACGATCCCCACCAGGAGCGCAAGCCATACCTGGAGCCGTTTCAGCGCACCGAGTTCGCGCCGGATGCTTGCATCCGGGTGTGCCTTCTGGAAGGGCACGAAAATCCAGACCAGCACCAGGGCCAGCAGTCCGATGCATCCCACCAGGATGAACAGCAGGCGCCAGCCGAAGGCCTGCCCCAGCCAGGTGGCGAAGGGCACTCCAACGACGTTGGAAATGCTGAGGCCGGCCATCACCATGGAGATGGCCCAGCCCCGCCGCGTCGGCGGCACCAGGGAAGCGGCAATCACGGCGGCTACCCCAAAGAACGCTCCGTGCGGCAGCCCTGCGGCGAACCTTGAGACGAGCATGGACCCGTAGTCCGGGGCTATGAACGAGCTCAGGTTGGCAACGGTAAAGAACAGCAGGAGCCCCAGCGCAAGGTACTTGCGGGGCAGTTTGGCCCCGACGACGGCGAGCAGGGGAGCGCCGACCACCACGCCCAGGGCGTAGGCGGAGATCAGGTAGCCGGCTTGGGGGGTGGTGACCGCCAGGCCCTGCTCCACCTCCCTCAGCAGGCCCATCATGGTGAACTCGGTGACGCCGATGCCTACCCCGCCCATGGCCAGCGCAAAGATGGCCATGCCAAGATTCGGGGTCTTGGCGGGGGCTGCCGTGGACTGGGACAGAACGCTGCTCATAAGCCTGCTTCTTGAGGGTATGGGTGATAGGACCGGATGCCACGGCAGTGGGGCAGGAACGTCCGGACAGAGTCGCAAACCCCTGGCGGGCAGCACCTATTCCCTCAGGCGGGAACGCTGTTCCGGGACATTCCATTGTGGACCATAGAATGGGCCGGTGACTGGACTGATTCAGGTTGTGGGCGGAGCCATCGTAGACAAGCTGGCGGATCCGGCGGCCCTGCTGGTGGCCAGGCGGAGTGCGCCGGAGCACCTGGCCGGGCTGTGGGAGTTCCCGGGCGGCAAGGTTGAGCCCGGCGAGGAACCCGAGGCCGCGCTGATGCGGGAACTGTCAGAGGAACTCGGGATCGGTGTCCGGCTCGGACCCGAACTGCCGGCGGAGGCTTCCGATGGCTGGCCGTTGAACGAGCGGGCAAGCATGCGGGTCTGGTTCGCGGAGGTCAGCGTCGGCGAACCGCGGCCCCTTGAAGACCATGACGAACTGCTGTGGGTGGACCTCCGGGACCGGGAAGCGGTCCTGGGCCTGCCATGGATCCCGGCGGATTTTCCGATCGTCAGGGCTTTGCTGGACTCGGTGGCATCGCCGCTTGGCAGGACCCGCTAAAAGAGGATCCGTAAAAACAGGACCCGCTGGAAACAGGACCCGCTAGAAGAGCGCGTCCTGTTGAGAGGGCCGGGAAGCGGAAACGTCAGGGGCGCTGTCCTTGGCGGGGGCGGGAATGCTGCCGGCCGGATATTGGGCTTCCTCGGCACGGGGATCGTCCAGGTCGCGGCTGTCCAGGTCCCGGTGGCTGAAGCCGGAGGAATGGGAGAAACCGTGGCGTGCCTTGAAGTACCGGACTTTGGCGGCAAGCCAGGTGCGGTATTCCTTGGAGGCGTAGGACCCTGTCCCGTAAAGCCGCCGGTAGCGTCCCGCCAGTTCGGGGTGGTTGGCCGCTATCCACTTCATGAACCACTCCCTGGTTCCGGGTTTCAGGTACAGCGCACCCGCAGTGACTCCCGTTGCGCCGGCGGCCGCCAGGGAGCTGAAGAGCGAATCCAGGGCTTCGTCACTGTCGGAAAGCCACGGCAGGATGGGCATGGCCATCACACCGCACGGCAGTCCGGCCTCGCGCAGCCGGGACACCAGTCTCAGCCGCGCCCTGGGCCCGGGGGTGCCCGGTTCGATGGCCTCCGAGAGGGCTTCATCGGTCATGGCCAGCGAGATTCCCAGCCCCACCGGCACCTGCGTGGCGGCACTCTTCAGCAGGGGGATATCCCGCGACAGCAAGGTGCCCTTGGTGAGGATGGACAGGGGAGTGCCGGAATCGGCCAGGGCGGAGATGATTCCCGGCATGAGACGGTACCGTCCCTCGGCCCGCTGGTAGGGGTCGGTGTTGGTGCCAAGCGCCACCTGCTGGCGCGTCCAGGACGCCTTGTTCACTTCCTTCCGAAGGATCTCCGCTGCGTTGACCTTGACCACCACCTGGCTGTCGAAGTCCATGCCGGCGTCGAAATCCAGGTACGTGTGGGACTTCCTGGCGAAGCAGTACACGCAGGCGTGGCTGCAGCCGCGATAGGGATTCACCGTCCACTCGAAAGGCATCTTCGACCCCGCCGGGACCCTGTTGAGCACCGATTTTGCGGTGACCTCGTGGAACGTGATGCCGGCGAATTCGGGAGTGGTGACGGAGCGGACCAAGCCGGCCAGCGGCAGCAATGCCGGAGCGGCCCCGCTTGTGGCGTCCTGCGCGGGCACCAGTGTTTGCGCTTCCCATCTCATGGTCTCCATTCGAAAACATGTTCGAATGGAAGTCAAGGGCGGCGCGCGGTGGAAGGGATCCGGCAGGCGGCGCCAGCTAGTGCAGCAGCTCCCAGGTGACCGTCACGCCGGCCTCCACCCTGTTCGTGCCGGATTCGATGGCCGGCCCTTCCACCGTGGATGCCCGCTGCAAGCCGGCAACCGGTACCGGGCCCGGAGCACCCCGTTGGTGCGTCACGGACAGCACACGGCCCAGGCCGGCTGAAGCGAGCGAGGCGAACTGGGCGGCCGCGCGGAACGCGTCCTGCCAAGCGGCCTCCCTGGCCTGAGCGCGGGCGGCGGGGTCATCGGAAAGGACCAGTTGCAGGCTGTCGAGCCGGACGTCGTCTCCGCCTGACTCAATGGCCCTGGAGATGGCGGCCGGGGCGCTCCCGACGTCCCTCAGCCTGACGGCGAGGCTGCCGCCTGCAACGTAGCCCACGAGTTTTTGGCCTTCGCCGTCCCGCCACGCGAGGTCGGCCCGTACCGACAGCCCGTTCGTCCGGAGGTCGGCCGGGCCAATGCCGTGGTCCCGGAGCGCCGCGGCCACTGTGGAAAGGCTCTGTCCGGCCGCCGCATACGCTTCCTCCACCGACTGCGCGCGGCACTCCACCGCCACGGAAACCGTCACCAGATCAGGCGGCGCCTCTGCCCACCCGGTCCCTGTAACGGTGACTGTGCCGGTATCCCCGGGGGCCTGGTCCGGCCGGCTCATTGGACCGCACTCCCCGCCGGAGCAGGGTAGCCGCCGGCGGCCAGCCCGGCCCTGCGTTCGAAGATATTCGCCGTGCCCGGATTTCCGGTCCGCAGGACGGACCAGCCGGCCGCAGCCAGGTAGAGGGGGAGGAAGGGGAAGCCAAGGCACCAGGCGTACTGGCTGCAGTGCCGTTCCTCATGACCCAGCAGAGCCGGCCGGGACAACAGGTCAGCAGCCGAACCGCGGTACAACACCACGTTGCCCAGCGTGAAGGCTCGGGCGGCCGGAAGCCGCCAGCGGTACCCGGCCGCAATGACAATGCCGCGCGGTCCTCGGCTCATCCGCGTCCGTGCGGCGAGGGCGACGGCGAGCCCGGCCAGGGTGCTCCCGTTAAGGAGGTTCGCTGCCCGCCTGAGCCGCTGGGCCGTCGTCGGGCCGTGTTGGATACCCGCGCGCTGCCGCAAAGTCATGAGGCCATGGTAGCCGGAGGGTTCAACTAGACTGGAGGGCAGTGGCCGCCGGTCCTGCCGGCGAGCCCTGACCTGGTCATTGAATGAACTGACGTTCAGCGCATTCATCCATGACCTGCCAGCGACGGACGCGCCGAGCGGGAAACCGCGTACGGCTGCCCCGCCCGCCGGCAGCCACGACTCGTAGCTAAGAACAGTAGATGACTGAAACTTTGCCGGGCGCCGCCATTCCGAACCCCACGGATGAGGCCGCCATCAACGCCGCTGTAGACCAGGCCATCACCGCCATTGCCGGTGCGGCCACCCTTGACGAGCTGAAGTTGGTGCGGCTTGCCCACAGCGGCGAGAAGTCCCCGCTGAGCCTTGCCAACCGTGAGATCGGCCGGTTGCCCAAGGACCAGAAGGCGCTCGCCGGAAAGCTGTTGGGTGCCGCCCGCGGCCGGGTCAACAAGGTGCTCGCCGACCGGACCGCCGTCCTGGAAGCCGAGAACGATGCCCGGATCCTGGTCGAGGAGACCGTGGATGTCACCGCCGCCCCCCGCCGCCGGCGTGCCGGCGCCCGCCATCCGCTGTCCACCCTCCAGGACCGCGTGGCGGACATCTTCGTCGGCATGGGCTGGGAAATCGCCGAGGGCCCCGAGGTCGAATCGGAGTGGTTCAACTTCGATGCCCTGAACTTCAAGCCGGACCACCCGGCCCGCGAAATGCAGGACACCTTCTTCGTGGAGCCGCCCGAAGCCCACCTGCTGATGCGCACGCACACCTCCCCGGTGCAGGTCCGCTCCATGCTGGAGCGCGAGGTCCCCATCTACGTGCTCTGCCCCGGCAAGGTGTTCCGCACCGACGAACTCGATGCCACCCACACCCCGGTGTTCCACCAGTTCGAGGGACTCGCCATCGACAAGGGCCTGTCCATGGCAGACCTGCTGGGCACCCTGGAGCACTTCACCCGCCAGATGTTCGGCGAGGAAGCAAAGGTCCGGCTGCGGCCCAACTACTTCCCGTTCACCGAGCCCTCGGCCGAACTGGACATCTTCCACCCCGGCGCCAAGGGCGGCCCGCGCTGGATCGAGTGGGGCGGCTGCGGCATGGTCAACCCCAACGTCCTGCGCGCCGCAGGTATCGACCCGGACGTCTATTCAGGTTTTGCCTTCGGCATGGGCATCGAGCGTGCCCTGATGTTCCGCAACGAAGTAGGAGACATGCGGGAAATGATCGAAGGCGATGTACGGTTCAGCGAGCAATTCGGGATGGAGATCTAGGCGTGCGTATCCCACTTTCCTGGCTGCGTGAATTCGCGGCAGTACCGGCCGGTGCAACGGCCGAAGACGTCATGGCAGAGCTGGTCAAGGTCGGTTTCGAAGAGGAAGCGGTCCACCGCCCCACGGACACCCTCCGGGGGCCCATCGTGGTGGGCCAGGTCCTGAGCCTCGTCAAGGAACCCCAGACCAACGGCAAAACCATCAACTGGTGCCAGGTCCGCGTTGTCCCCGAGGGGCAGGAGCAGGCCCTCACCGGAGACGGCATTGATCCCTCCGGTGTCCAAGGCATCATCTGCGGCGCCCATAACTTCGTTGAGGGCGACAAAGTGGTGGTCACCCTGCCGGGAGCCGTGCTGCCCGGAGACTTCCACATTTCCGCCCGCAAGACCTACGGACACCTCTCCGCCGGCATGATCGCATCCGTCCGCGAACTGGGCATCGGCGACGACCACGACGGCATCCTGGTGCTCTCCCGCATCGGTCTGGACCCGGAAGTGGGCACGGACGCCATGGAGCTGCTGGGCCTGTACGACGAGGCTGCGGAAATCAACGTCACCCCGGACCGCGGCTATGCGTTCTCCATCCGTGGTGTGGCCCGTGAGTACGCCCACGCCACCGGTACCGCCTTCACGGACCCCGCAGAGAAGGTCAACGCCCCGGCCGAGCTGTCCGGCGGCTACGGCGTCAAGCTCAACGACGACGCCCCCATCTACGGCAAGCCCGGCTGCGACCGCTTCGTGGCCCGGACTGTCCGCGGCGTGGACGCCACCAAGCCCGCCCCGCTGTGGATGGTGTCCCGGCTCCGGCTCGCGGGCATCCGCTCCATCTCGCTGCCGGTGGATATCTCCAACTACGTCATGCTCGAACTGGGCCAGCCCACGCACTGCTACGACCTGGACAAACTCTCCGGTGACATCGTGGTGCGGCGCGCGGCGGCAGCGGAGAAGATCACCACCCTGGACGGCAAGGAGCGCACCCTTGACGTTGAGGACCTCCTGATCACCGATGACTCCGGCGCCATCGGCATCGCGGGCGTCATGGGCGGGGCCGCCACCGAGGTGAGCAGTTCGACGTCGAACGTCCTGGTCGAAGCGGCACACTTCGACGACGTATCCATCGGACGTTCGCGGCGCCGGCACAAGCTGCCGTCCGAGGCGTCCAAGCGCTTCGAGCGCGGCGTCGACTGGCAGGTTGCGGGCATCGCTGCGCAGCGCGTGGTGGACCTCCTGGTGGAACTGGCCGGAGGAACCGCTGATGAGGCGGGAACCGACGTCGGCACCGCCCCGGAAACCGTCACCATTGAGCTGCCGGCCGGCTTCGCCGCCGCCCGCATCGGGGTCGATTTCACCGAAGCGCAGATCGTCACCTCGCTTGAGGACCTGGGCGCCATCGTGGTGAAGAACGACGCCGGCTGGACCGTTACGCCGCCCAGCTGGCGCAGCGACCTGGAAACCAAGGAAGACCTGACCGAGGAAATCGCCCGGCTGGTGGGATACGACAAGATCCCCGCCACGCTGCCCGTTGCCCCTCCCGGCCGCGGCCTCACCCGCGTCCAGCAGCAGCGCCGGCGCCTGATCCAGGCCATGGCGGATGCCGGCCTCACCGAGGTCCTGTCCTACCCCTTCGTGTCCAAGGCGGCCAACGACACCTTCGGTACTGCCGACGAAGGCGCACCCCGGAGCGCCGTCAAGCTGGCCAACCCGATCAGTGAGGAGCAGGGCTACCTGCGGACCTCGATCCTTCCCGGCCTGATCGAGGTGGCCAAGCGGAACCACTCCCGCGGGTTCCGCGACCTTGCCCTCTTCGAATCGGGCCTGGTGTTCCTGCCGGGCGAAACCATGGGCACCGCGTCCATCCCGCCGCTGGGCGCCAAGCCTGCCGATGAGGTGCTCGATGCACTGTACGACGGCGTCCCGGACCAGCCCTTCCACGTCGCCGCGGTCCTCACTGGCCATGACTCTCCGGCTGCTGCTGCCCATACCCCTCGGGTGTGGGATTGGGCGGATGCGCTGGATGTTGCCCGCCTTGCGGGGGACATCCTTGGCGTTGACCTGGTGGTCAGCCAGGGCAGCCACCAGGCGTTTCATCCGGGCCGCACGGCCCGGCTCGCGCTGCGCACCGGGGAAGTGGTGGGCTACGCCGGTGAGCTGCACCCCAAGCTGCTGGCAGCCTCGGACATGCCGGCCCGTTCAGTGGCGCTGGAACTCAATGCCGACGCCCTGTTCGAAGCCGCACCGGACGTGATCGTGGCCCGCCACATTTCCACCTTCCCGGTGGCCACCCAGGACGTGGCGCTCGTGGTCCCGGCCGACGTCCCGGCGGACGAGGTCCTCGCCGCCCTGCGTGAAGGTGCCGGCGAGCTGCTGGAGGACGTCGCCCTGTTCGACGTCTACGCCGGCAAGGGTATTGAGGACGGCAAGAAGTCGCTGGCCTTCGGGCTCCGGTTCCGTGCCGCGGACCGCACCTTGACCGCGGACGAAGCCTCGGCCGCGCGCGAAAGCGCCGTGGCCCTGGCCGCGGAACGCTTCGGAGCCGTGCAGCGCTAGTCATTGTTCGCAGTCTCCGGAAGGGCGGGTCATGACGCAACAAGAAATGCGTGCAGTCCCGCCCTTCGTGCTGCCTGGGGAAGCCGCCGCGGTGCGAAGCGACGCGGAACGCCTCCTGGACGGCGTCGAGCTGGCGCGGGCCAAGGCTATGGAGCCTGCCGCCGGGACAGTCTTCCTGGCCGGGCGGGTGGCCCAACGGGTCTTCGCAGCCGAACTGATGTCGGTGTCCGCAGCGGACCTCGCCGCGGCCTACGGCTGCCCGCGCTGCGGTGCCGGGCCCGGAGCTGGGCCACGGCCGGCCGGGATACACCTATCGGGGCGCTCCCTTGCCGATGGCCCTGAGCCTGTCCCGGGCCGGCGGCTGGACGCTGCTGGCTGCTGTGGTGGACGCGGCCCCGGAAACCCGTCTCGGAATTGACATCGAGGACCCTTCCCGCACCGGTTTCGACGGGTTCGACGCCCTGGCGCTGGCACCCGCGGAGCGGCTGGCCCTCCGGGACCTCACGGCGGATCTCCTGCCCGCCGCAAGGGCCAGGCTCTGGGCCCGTAAGGAAGCCTGGCTGAAGATGACCGGTGAGGGACTCAGGACCGCGCCGTCTTCCGTGGACGTCCTGGAATGTGCCGGCCTGCGCGACCTTGGCCCCGCGGAAACCGGGCTGCCCGCCCACCTTGCTGCCGCCGTCGCGCTTTCCGGGCCTGGTCAGGACGCGGGCAGCGGCGGCAGCGGCTCCTCGTAGAGCCAAGGGTGCAGCAGGGATTCGGCATCAACGGCTGTTGTCCGGCTGACCGCCATGATGAAGTCCTGCGTGGTGACCGAGCCATGCCGGTGGCTGGCGGTCCAGTCCTGCAGGACGGCGAAGAAGGCGAGGTCGCCCACGGCCATCCGGACGGCATGGACAGCCAGCGCGCCCCGTTTGTAGACGCGGTCATCGAACATGCGTTCGGGGCCGGGGTCTCCCACCAGGATGTCCTGTTCTTCGGCGGCCAGCCGGCGCCAGGCAGCCTCGGCCCGCTCCGCCACGGTCATGACGCCGGCTTCCTCGGACCAGATCCATTCGGCGTAGCAGGCGAAGCCCTCGTGCAACCAGATGTCCTGCCAGCTGGCCGCCGTCAGGGCATTGCCAAACCACTGGTGTGAGAGCTCATGGGCGATCAGGCGCTGGGACTCCCAGTCCAGGCCCAGGTGGTTGGGGCCAAAGATGGACATGGCCTGCGCCTCAAGCGGGATTTCCAGTTCGTCCTCGGTGACCACCACGATGTACCCCGGAAAAGGGTAGGGGCCAAAGCAACTGCTGAACGTGCGCATCATTGCCGGCTGGAGTGCCAGGCCGGAACGTGCCCGGTCCGTGAGTGCGTGGGGGACGGCCACGGTCTGCGGAACGGGGGTGCCGTGCCGTCCGCTGTCCAGTTCCAGGAGCGCGTAACGGCCGATCTGCACGGTGGCCAGGTAGGCGGGCATGGGATCGGCCTGTTCGTAAACCCAGGTTTCGCGGCTGGAACGGGCAGTATGCGATTGCAGCACGCCGTTGCATACCACGCGGTAGTTCGCGTCGGTGGTCACCGTGAACCGGTAGCTGGCTTTGTCCCGGAGGTGGTCGTTGCACGGGAACCATGAGGGCGCCCCGTTGGGCTGCCCGGCCACCAGGACGCCGTCCGTCAGTTCCTCCCAGCCCACTTCACCCCACAGGCCGCGGCGAGGCCGCGGATTGCCTTCGTAGCGCACTTCCAGGGTGAATGCCTGCCGGGCCTCGAAGGTGTTATGCGCCGAAACCACAAGTTGTCCTGCCCGCTGGCTGAACCGCAACGGCTTGCGGCCGTCAAGCAGCACTTTCGTGGCGCGCAGCCCGGCAAGGTCCAGCACAATGGCCGACGCCGGGACGCACGTGACGCCGTGCAGCACCGCCCTGCCGCTGAGCCGGTTGCTGGCCACCCGGTAATCCAGGTCCAGTTCGTACCGCTCCACCCGGAAGGCGTCGGTCCCGGCGCCGGGCAGGTACGGATCAGGGGCAGCGCCACCGGCCTCGTAGACGCTGCCGCGGGCGGCTGATGCTGAAGAACTCATGGGGACCTTCGGTTAGCAGGCGGCGATCCGGGGCCGCTCCACGGACTGACGGGGTTGCCCATCCAGTACGTCGCGGCGGGAACTGCTTCGCCGCGCATCACCAGGGAAGCCGGCCCCACTGTTCCGCCGGCGCCGATGCTGGCCTGGGGAAGGATGACCCCGTGCGGGCCCATGGTGGCCCCGTCCTCGAGCGTAACAGCGTCGATGCTCATCACGCGGTCGTGGAACAGGTGCGTCTGCACCACGCAGCCCCGATTCACGGTGGAGTTCCGGCCGAGCGTCACGAGGTCGGCCTCGGGCAGCCAGTAGCTTTCGCACCATGTGCCGCTGCCGATCTTCGCTCCGAGCGCACGCAGCCACCAGACCAGCGCCGGTGTTCCCGAAGCCGCCCGCGCAAACCACGGTGCGGAGACCAGTTCGATGAAGCTGTCCACCACTTCGTTGCGCCAGATGAACGAGCTCCAGAGCGGGTGCTCGCCGGGGCGGATCCGGCCCACCAGGATCCATTTGGCGACGACGGACGCGGCTGCGGCCACCAGCCCCGCCAGCAGCATCACGACGCCGGTGAGCAGGGCCGCGGCGGCGTAGCCCAGGGTCGCTGCGATCCAGTCGAAGGCCAGCATGGTGCCGGCCGCAATGGCGACCGTGAGCATCACCGGCAGGAACCGGCACAGCTCCCACAGGGTACGTGCCACCTTCAGCCGTTTCGGGGGCTGGAAGGTGCGGGAACCGTCGGATGCAATCGCGGTCCGCCGCAGCCGGACCGGCGGGCTCCCCAGCCAGGAGGTGCCCGCCTTGGCTTTTGCCGGCGTCGCGGACAGGACGGCCACCAGGGAGTTCTTGGGGACGTTGCGGCCGGCGGCAGTCATCCCGGAATTGCCGAGGAAGGACCGCTTGCCGATCTTTGCCGGTGCCACCCGCAACCAGCCGCCGTCGAGCTCGTAAGAGGCCACCATGGTGTCATCGGCGAGGAAGGCGCCCTCGCCCACGGTGGTCATCTTCGGTATCAGCAGCACGGTGGAGGCCTCGACGTTCTTTCCGACCTTCGCGCCCAGCAGTCGGAGCCACACGGGTGTGAACAAGCTCGCGTAAATGGGGAAAAGCAGGTCCCTGGCCAGGTCCAGCACCCGCTCGGTGGCCCAGATCTGCCACCCCACCCGGCTGCGGATCCGGTAGTAGCCCTCCGCGATCCCGACGGAGAGCAGGCGCGTGGCGGCCAGCACCAGGACGGCGTTCGTGGCAAACCACACCAGCGATGCCGGGGCAAGGGCCGGCAACAGCCGGGGGAGAGCTTCGGTCAGCGACGTACTGCCCTGGATGAAGGCGAACGCGACCCATAGAGCGGCAGCCGCAGACAGGTACGGGATGATGGACAGGCACGCCGAAGCCAGCGCAAAGCCGACGAACCAGGCCCGTGCGGCAAACCTGCCCTGGGCCGGGGCATCAGGCACGCTGTGCCTGGCCTTGCCCTGCCGGCGGGCCGGTGACCCTGCCGCCAGCTGGCCTGCCTTGACCTTCCCCAGGACCGCCGAGCCGGCTTCCACCTGCGCCCCGGCCCCGATCGAGGCGCCGGGCATCAGTGTGCTGCGGGCACCCACGCTGGCGCCGCGGCCAATGCGGATGGCCCCAATGTGGACGTCGTCGCCGTCGATCCACCAGCCCGAAAGGTCCACTTCGGGTTCAACGTTGGCTCCGCTGCCCAGCGTCAGCATCCCTGTGACGGGTGGCAGCGAATGCAGCTGGACGTCCCTTCCGATCTTTGCCCCCAGCGCCCGGGCGTAATACGGCACCCAGGGCGCACTGGCGAGGCTGATGGCACCGGCGAGGTCCTGGATCTGTTCCGCGAGCCACAACCGCAGGTGGACGCGCCCGGACCGGGGATAGATGCCCGGTTCCACCCCGCGGAGCAGGAACCGGGCGGCCGCGATGGCCAGCAGCATCCGCCCGGCCGGGCTGACGAACACCAGCCAGGACGCCGCCACCCACCACCACGAGACGGTGGGCGCGGCAGTGAAACCGGCAATCCCGGCCAACAGGTTGTTCAGGGCCATGAGGTAGGTCAGCCACCGCATGCCCACCAGGATGTGCAGCGGCACACCCATCAGGGTCTGGAAGACCTGCGACTTCCTGGCCGTGGGTCGCACGGTGCGCTCCGGTGCCGGGCCGGCGGAGCCGCTGGGACTGGACTGGCGTGCCACTTCCACCAGGGCGCCAATGCGCGGCGTGGCGTAGATGTCGGCCACGGTGATGGTGGGGTAGCGCACCCGCAGGGCCGAGACCAGCTGCGCGGCCGAGAGTGAACCGCCGCCGTACGCGAAGAAATCGGCGTCCAGCGATGTGACGGGGCTGCCCAGTACGTTGCTCCATTGCTCCACGATCCAGGCGGCGTCGTCCGGGATGTTCAGGGGTGCGGCATTTGCCTCCGCGGCGCCTGAACCGGCCAGGGGCCACGGGAGGTCGTGCCGGTTTACTTTGCCGCTGGTCTTGGTCGGCAGGGAATCCACCACGGTGAGCATGGGAACCAAGGGGGCCGGGAGGCTCGCCGTCAGCTGCTCACGGGCAACCGAAAGGTCGAGGGCCACCCCGGCGGCGGGCGCCAGGTAGCCCACCAGGACCTGGTTTCCGGCGGCTGTGGTCTGGACCGCGGCGGCACCACCGGCCACGCCGGGAAGGGACTGGAGGGCCGCGTCGATCTCGCCCAGCTCAATCCTGCGGCCGCCGAGCTTTACCTGTTCGTCTGCCCGGCCCTGGAAGATCAGGCCGGCCTGCTCGAAGCGCACCAGGTCACCGGAACGGTACGCCCGGTCCCACCCCAGGCTGGGCATGGGGGCGTACTTCTCCGCGTCCTTGGCGGGATCGAGGTAGCGGGCCAGGCCAACGCCGCCGATGATGAGTTCGCCCACTCCGCCTTCGGCTACCGGTACCGCGTTCCCGTCAACGATGGCCAGGTCCCAGCCGTCCAGCGGCAGCCCGATCCGTACGGGGCCGGGTGCACCCAGGGGTGCTGCGCAGGCCACGACCGTTGCCTCCGTTGGGCCATAGGTATTCCAGACTTCACGGCCTTCCACCGCCAGGCGCTCGGCGAGTTCGGGCGGGCAGGCCTCGCCGCCGAAAATCAGCAGCCGGACGTTCTCCAGCGACTCCGCGGGCCACAGTGCGGCGAGCGTGGGCACGGTGGAAACGGCGGTGATGCCGTGGTTGATCAGCCATGGCCCGAGGTCCATGCCGGTCCGGACCAGGGCGCGCGGTGCCGGCACCAGGCAGGCACCGTGCCGCCAGGCGAGCCACATTTCCTCACAGGAAGCGTCGAAGGCGACCGAAAGCCCGGCCAGGACCCGGTCCTGCGGGCCGAGGGGATCGTCCTGGAGGAAAATCCTGGCCTCCGCATCCACGAAAGCTGCCGCGGACCGGTGCCGGACGGCCACGCCCTTGGGTGTTCCGGTGGAACCGGAGGTGAAGATGATCCAGGCGTCGTCGCCACGTTCGGGGGGCCGCGCGCCCTTGAACGGTCCGCTGCAGCCCCGCCCGGCCGGCCCCTGTTCGATCGAACCGCCCGCCCCCAGGACGGCTGCCACGTTGGCCTCGCCGAACACCAGCCGCGCACGTTCCTCGGGATCATCGGCGTCCACGGGGACATACGCGGCTCCCACCAGGAGCACGGCGAGGATGGAAACGTACAGTTCGTTGGTGCCGGAGGGGATCCGGATGCCAATCCTGTCCCCGGCGCCCAACCCGGCCTGGTGCAGGCGGCGGCCGGTGGCACGGACAGCATCCAGCAGCTGGGCGTAGCTGAGCGAAGTACGGCCGTCGTCCAGGGCCGAGGCGTCGGGAAAACGGGCCGCAGTGTCCCGCAGGACATCGATCAGCGTCCGGGCCGGGGGCGCAGCCGCGGCCCCGGGCAGCTGGGGCGCGTAGACGCCAAGGCCGTGGACGGGGTCTTCTGCCGGCGGGTCGCCTGCGGAGGCCGCAGGCTCCTGGCGGACGGTGCTGGCCGGCGCTGCACCGGGATGGTCATCCCCGAAGGGGACCTGCTGCTGGGTCACCCGAGCATTTTCCCGGGAGAAGATGAACAAAAGGTGTCCGCCGCGCCCGGACGCGCGATTTGCGGCCGTCCGGGCGTTTGCCCGATGTTCACGTTGCCCGCGGCTACGGAACCAGGACCACTTTTCCGGTGGTCTTCCTGCCCTCAAGGTCGCGGTGCGCGAGTGCTGCCTGCGACAACGGGTAGCGGGCGCCGATCCGGACCTTCAAGCTGCCATCCGCTGCCGCGGCGAATACCTCGTCCGAGCGCCAGCGCCGCTCCGAGGCGTCCCGGAGGTAGTGGCCCATGGTGGGGCGGGTCAGGAACAAGGAGCCTGCGGCGTTGAGGCGCTGCGGGTCGAACGGCGGGACGGGGCCCGATGCGGCACCGAACAACACCAGCATGCCCCTGACGCGCAAGGCGGCGAGGGAACCGTCGAAGGTGTCCTTGCCCACGCCGTCGTACACCACGTCCACGCCGGTGCCGCTCGTGATGTCCCGGACGCGTTCCGCGAACCCGTCGTACCGCAGCACGTGGTCTGCGCCGGCATTGCGCGCCAATTCTTCCTTCCCGTCCGTGGACACCGTGGTGAACACCTCCGCACCCCGGGCCTTGAGCAGCTGGATCAGCAGCAGTCCAACACCCCCGGCGCCGGCGTGGAGCAGGACCTTGTGGCCGGCTTCCACCTTGAAGGTGGAGTTCATCAGGTAATGGGCCGTGATGCCCTGCAGGGGAAGCGCCGCGGCGGTAAAGACATCCAGGCCCCGCGGTACCGGCAGGGCGGCGTCTTCATCCACCAGCGCGTAATCCGCGTAGCAGTTGATGCCTTCGGCCGTGGCAATCCGGTCGCCGGCCGCGAATCCGGTGACCCCTTCACCCACCGCCTCCACCGTGCCCGCCGCCTCAGATCCCGGGGTGAAGGGATACTGCACCTTGTAGACGCCGCTTCGCTTGTAGGTATCGATGAAATTAACGCCGGCTGCGCCCACTTTGAACAGCAGCTGCCCCGGGCCGGGTGTGGGAGGCTCAACCCCGGCATATTCAAGGACTTCCGGTCCGCCTGCCTGCCGTGCGACGATTGCGTGCGTCATGGCGCTCCTTTCCCGGGTCCCGGTACCTCCGGCCCCGGCTGCCGAAGTCCATCCTAGGGACACCCCGTGCCGGCAGGACAAGTACGCGGAACAACCAACCCCGATGGAGCATGCATAAATATCGGTACCAATGCATAACTATTGCTGTATAGTCGAAGCATGACTATTTCTGTTGCGGTTTCGGGAGCCAGCGGCTACGCCGGGGGAGAGGTCCTACGCCTCCTCGCCGGACACCCCGGTGTGACCATCGGCGCGATCACAGCACACAGCAACGCGGGTTCGCGGCTGGGCGAACTGCAGCCGCACCTGCATGGACTGGCGAGCCGGATCCTGGAGGACACCACCGTGGAGAACCTCTCCGGCCACGACGTCGTCTTCCTCGCGCTCCCGCACGGGGCCTCGGCTGAGATCGCGGCCCAGTTGCCGGAAGGCACGGTGGTCATCGACGCCGGAGCCGATCACCGCCTCGAAGACCCGGCGGCGTGGGAGAAGTTCTACGGCTCGGCCCACGCCGGGACCTGGCCCTACGGACTTCCGGAGTTGCCGGGCCAGCGCGAGGCCCTGAAGGGCGCCAAGCGCATCGCGGTCCCCGGCTGCTATCCCACCTCCGCCCTGCTGGCGCTCACTCCCGGGTTCGCCGCCCACCTGCTGGAGCCCGACGACGTCGTCATCGTTTCCGCCTCCGGCACCTCGGGCGCGGGCAAGGCTGCCAAGGTCAACCTCATCGGCTCCGAAGTCATGGGGTCCATGAGCCCCTACGGCGTGGGCGGCGGACACCGGCACACGCCGGAAATCGAGCAGGGACTGTCCAACGCGGCGGGGGAGCGGGTCACCGTGTCCTTCACCCCCACGCTCGCTCCGATGAGCCGCGGCATCCTCACCACCGCCACCGCCAAGGTCAAGGCCGGCACTACGTCGGCCCAGTTGCGGCAGGCCTGGACGGAGGCGTACGACGACGAGCCGTTCGTCCACCTGCTGCCCGAGGGCCAGTGGCCTGCCACAAAATCCGTCCAGGGCTCCAACCACGCGGCCATGCAGCTCGTCTTCGACGCCCACACCGGACGCGTGATCGTGACCTGCGTGATCGACAACCTCACCAAGGGCACCGCCGGCGGCGCCGTCCAATCCATGAACATCGCACTCGGCCTGCCGGAAACCGACGGCCTCAACCTGCAGGGAGTAGCCCCGTGACCATCACCGCACCCCAGGGATTCCGGGCCGCCGGCGTCACCGCAGGCCTCAAGGCCTCCGGCAACCCGGACCTGGCCCTCGTGGTCAATGACGGCCCGGCCAAGGCCGCTGCAGCCGTGTTCACCAGCAACCGGGTGGCAGCCGCCCCCGTCCACTGGTCCCGCCAGGTGGTCTCCGACGGCCGCGTGGACGCAGTCATCCTGAACTCCGGCGGAGCCAACGCCTGCACCGGCCCCACCGGCTTCCAGAACACCCACAGCACCGCGGAGAAAGTGGCAGAGGTCCTGGGGATCTCGGCCACCGATGTCTTTGTCTGCTCCACCGGACTGATCGGTGAGCAGCTGCCGATGGACAAGATCCTGCCGGGGGTCGAGGCGGCGGCGGCAGCCTTGAGCGCCGACGGCGGTCCGGCGGCAGGCACCGCGATCATGACCACCGACAGCGTGCCCAAGTCGGCGCTGTTCATCGGCACCGACGCCGACGGCCAGGAGTTCAGCATCGGCGGCATCGCCAAGGGAGCCGGCATGCTGGCTCCCGGCCTGGCCACCATGCTGGTGGTCCTCACCACCGACGCCGCCGTTGATTCCGACATGCTCGACGTCGTCCTGCGTGACGCCACGGGCGTCACCTTCGACCGTGCCGACTCCGACGGCTGCATGTCCACCAACGACACCGTGGTCCTGTTGGCCTCCGGTGCGTCCGGGGCCGTGCCTTCCGCGGCGGACTTCGGGGCCGCCCTCACCCAGGTCTGCGCGGAACTGGCACGCAAGCTGATCGCCGACGCCGAGGGCGCCAGCCACGACATCGCCATCCGCACCTTCAACGCCGCCAGCGAAGCCGACGCCGAAACGGTCAGCCGCTCCGTGGCCCGCTCCAACCTGTTCAAGGCCGCCATCTTCGGCAAGGACCCCAACTGGGGCCGCGTGCTCTCCGCCGTCGGCACCACGGACGCCGCCTTCGAGCCGGATAAGCTCAACGTGGCCATGAACGGCATCCAGATCTGCCGCAACGGCAGCATCGGTGACGACCGGTCCCTGGTTGACCTGGAACCGCGCGAGGTCCTGGTGGAGATCGACCTGCAGGCAGGCGACGCCGAAGCCACCATCTGGACCAACGACCTCACCCACGACTACGTCCACGAGAACAGCGCCTACTCCAGCTAGGAGCCCGCGCTCCCGGCAGGAACCGCTGCGGAAAGTGAGAGCATGAACACCCAGACGCGTGAAACCACCAGCATGTCCGCTGCCCAGGACAAGGCCGCCACCCTGATCGAGGCCCTGCCCTGGATCCAGCGGTTCGCCGGCACCACCATGGTGATCAAATACGGCGGCAACGCCATGGTCAACGACGATCTCCGCCGCGCCTTCGCCGAAGACATCGTCTTCCTCCACCATGTGGGCATCCACCCAGTAGTGGTCCACGGCGGCGGCCCGCAGATCAACTCCATGCTGGGGCGGCTGGGCATCGAATCCGAGTTCAAGGGCGGCCTGCGCGTCACTACCCCCGAAGCCATGGACGTGGTCCGCATGGTCCTCACCGGCCAGGTGGGACGTGAACTGGTGGGCCTTATCAACTCCCACGGACCCTACGCCGTCGGCATGTCCGGCGAAGACGGCGGGCTGCTGCGCGCCGTCCGCACCGGCACCGTGGTGGACGGCGAAGACGTCGACCTCGGGCTGGTGGGCGAAGTGGTCGGCGTTGACCCCGCCGGCATCGTTGACATCCTCGCGGCGGGCCGCATCCCGGTGATTTCCACCGTCGCCCCGGAAATTGTCGACGGCGGAGACAGCGTGGCGGGGACCGCGCGGTTCCAGCCCACAGGGCAGGTCCTGAACGTCAATGCGGACACCGCAGCGGCCGCCGTTGCCTCGGCGCTGGGCGCCTCCAAGCTGGTCATCCTCACCGACGTTGAAGGCCTCTACGCCAACTGGCCGGACAAGTCCTCGCTGATTTCCTCCCTCACAGTGTCGGAGCTGCGGGATATGCTGCCCAGGCTCGAATCGGGGATGATCCCCAAGATGGCCGCCTGCCTCAAGGCCGTTGACGAGGGCGTTGAACAGGCACACATCGTGGACGGGCGCCTGGCCCACTCCATGCTTCTTGAAACATTTACGACGGCGGGCATCGGCACCCAGGTAGTCCCGGACGAGGAGACCAACGCATGAATCAGCACACCCCGGAGGTTGAGCTTGTCGAAACCCCGGTGACCGAGCTTGTCGAAACGCAGGGCCACGCCGGCTCCGAGTGGCTCTCCCGCTACTCCAGCTCGCTGATGAACGTGTTCGGCACGCCCCAGCGCGTCCTGGTCCGCGGTGCCGGTTGCCTGGTGTGGGACGCCGACGGCAAGGAGTACCTGGACCTGCTGGGCGGCATTGCCGTCAACGCGCTGGGCCACGCCCACCCCTTCGTGACGTCAGTCATCGCCAGCCAGCTGGCAACCCTTGGCCACGTCTCCAACTTCTTCACAAGCCCCACCCAGGTGGCCCTGGCCGAGAAACTCCTGGAGCTGACCCACGCCCCTGCCGGGTCCAAGGTGTTCTTCAGCAACTCCGGCACGGAAGCGAACGAGGCCGCCTTCAAGCTTGCCCGCCGCAACACGGGCGACGGCGCGATTAAGCGGACCAAGATCATCGCCCTCGAGGGCGCCTTCCACGGCCGGACCATGGGAGCGCTGGCGCTCACGGCCAAGGAAGCCTACCGGGCGCCCTTCGAGCCGCTGCCGGGCGGAGTGGTCCATATCCCGTTCGGGGACGTTGCCGCACTGGAGTCTGCGGTGGATGAAACCGTTGCCGCCGTCTTCCTGGAGCCCATCCAGGGCGAGGCCGGCGTCCGGCCGCTGCCCCCGGGCTACTTGAAGGCCGCGCGCGAGGCCACCAGCAAGGTCGGCGCCCTGCTGATCCTGGACGAGGTCCAGACCGGCATCGGACGTACCGGAAAGTGGCTCGCCAGCGAGGATGCCGGGATCGTCCCCGACGCCGTGACCTTGGCCAAGGGCCTGGGCGGCGGCTTCCCCATCGGTGCCCTCATCACCTTTGGCGGGCAGACGTCGTCGTTGTTGTCCGCCGGCCAGCACGGCACCACGTTCGGCGGCAACCCGGTGGCCACCGCGGCCGCCCTGGCCACCCTCCACGCGCTGGAAAGCCAGAACGTCCTGGCTAATGCCACCGCGGTGGGGGAGCACCTGCGGTCCGCGCTGGCGGCAATCCCCGGCGTCACGGAAGTCCGCGGCGAAGGTTTGCTGATCGGTTTCGACCTCGACGCCGACGTCGCCCCCGCCGTCGTGCAGGCCGGCCTCGACGCAGGCTTCATCGTCAACAGCCCCGGCCCGCGCACCATCCGCCTGGCACCGCCGCTGATCCTCACCACGGCCCAGGCGGACACCTTCCTCGCCGCTTTCCCGGCAATCCTCCAGACAGCTAAGGACGCCCAGTGACCACCGCAACCCGGCACTTCCTCAAGGACACCGACCTCAGTCCCGCCGAGCAGGCAGAGGTCCTGGAGCTCGCCGCCCGCATGAAGGCAGCCCCGTACAGCGTGCAGCCGTTCGCCGCTGAGCGCAGCGGCCGCAAGACAGTGGCCGTCATCTTTGACAAGACCTCCACCCGGACCCGGGTCTCCTTCGCCACCGGCATCGCCGACATGGGCGGCAATGCCTTGATCATCAACCCGGGTGAAGCGCAGATCGGGCACAAGGAATCTGTAGAGGACACCGCCAAGGTGCTCGAACGCATGGTCTCCACCATCGTGTGGCGCACCGGGGCGCATGCCGGCCTCGTGGCCATGGCGGAGAACTCCAAGGTGCCCGTCATCAACGCCCTGTGCGACGACTACCACCCGTGCCAGCTGCTGGCCGACCTGTTGGCTGTGAAGGAGCACAAGGGCCAGCTCAAGGGGCTCACCATGAGCTACCTGGGCGATGCCGCCAACAACATGGCCAATTCCTACCTCCTGGCCGGGGTGACCGCCGGAATGCACGTCCGCATCGCCGGACCCGAGGGCTACCTGCCGCCCGCCGAAATTGTGGCTGCTGCCAAGGAACGCGCGGTGGAAACCGGCGGCTCGGTGCTGATCACCACCGACGCCAAGGAAGCACTGCAGGGGGCCGACGTGGTGGCCACCGACACCTGGGTCTCCATGGGGCAGGAGGCGGAAAAGGAGGCCCGGATGCAGTTGTTCCGGGACTACTCCGTGGACTCCGACGCCATGGCACTGGCTGCGGATGACGCCGTCGTGCTGCACTGCCTGCCCGCCTACCGCGGCTACGAAATCTCCGCGGACGTCATCGACGGCCCGCAGTCCATCGTCTGGGACGAAGCGGAAAACCGCCTCCACGCCCAGAAGGCGCTGATGGCCTGGCTGATGCACCGTTCCGGCCTGGCGTTCGTGGACGGCCTTTCCCCCGTCGAGGGCACTGGGGAGAGCACGTTCTAGTGTCCGCCCAGCCGTCGTCCCCGGGCACCAGCCCGGCCACCAAGACAGCCCGGCAGGCGCGCATCACCGCGATCCTCACGGGGCAGTCCGTGCGTTCCCAGGCGGAACTTGCGGCGCTGCTGGCGGACGACGGCGTGCAGGTCACCCAGGCCACGCTGTCCCGCGACCTCGTGGAGCTGGGAGCCGTCCGCGTCCGCGGGAAGGAAGGTGTCCTGGTGTACGCCGTGCCCGGCGAGGGCGGCGAACGGGGTGCCAAGAGCGGCGTCACCCAGGAGATCCTGGATGCCCGGCTCGCCCGGCTGTGCAGTGAACTGCTGGTCACTGCCGAAGCCTCCGCCAACATCGCAGTCCTCCGGACACCGCCGGGGGCGGCGAACTTCCTGGCCCTGGCCATCGACCACTCGGTGATGCCGTCCATCCTGGGCACCATCGCCGGCGACGACACCGTCCTGCTGGTCTCCCGTGACCCGCTGGGTGGCCCGGACCTCGCCGCCCGCTTCCTGCAACTGGCTGAGGAAGCCGGGCAATAAGCTTGAAGACAACGAATCAACGAACCCCCAACAAGGAGCATCTAAAGTGACTGAACGCATTGTGCTGGCCTACTCCGGCGGCCTGGACACGTCCGTCGCCATCGGCTGGATCGGTGAAGCCACCGGTGCCGAGGTCATCGCCGTGGCGGTCGACGTCGGACAGGGCGGCGAATCGCTGGAAACCATCCGCCAGCGCGCCTTGGGCTGCGGCGCCGTCGAAGCCTACGTCGCCGACGCATCGGACGAGTTCGCCAACGAATACTGCGTCCCAACCCTGAAGGCCAACGCCCTCTACCAGGGCCACTACCCCCTCGTGTCCGCCATCTCCCGCCCGGTCATCGTCAAGCACCTGGTGAAGGCTGCCCGCGAATTCGGCGCCACCACCGTGGCCCACGGCTGCACCGGCAAGGGCAACGACCAAGTCCGCTTCGAAGTGGGGATCCAGACCCTGGGCCCGGACCTGAAGTGCATCGCACCGGTCCGTGACCTCGCCCTCACCCGCGACAAGGCCATCGCCTTCGCCGAGGAAAAGGGACTGCCCATCGAGACCACCAAGAAGAACCCGTACTCGATCGACCAGAACGTCTGGGGCCGCGCCGTGGAAACCGGCTACCTCGAGGACATCTGGAACGCCCCCACCAAGGACATCTACGACTACACCGCCACCCCGGAGTTCCCGCCGGCACCGGATGAGGTCACCATCTCCTTCGAAGCCGGCGTGCCCGTCGCGATCGATGGTGTCAAGGTCTCCCCGCTGCAGGCCATCAAGGAACTCAACCGCCGCGCCGGCGCCCAGGGCGTGGGCCGCATCGACGTCGTCGAAGACCGCCTGGTGGGCATCAAGTCCCGCGAAATCTACGAAGCCCCGGGTGCCATGGCGCTGATCACCGCGCACAAGCACCTTGAGGACATCACCATCGAGCGCGAGCAGGCCCGCTTCAAGGCCACTGTCGGCCAGCGCTGGGCCGAACTGGTCTACGACGGCCAATGGTTCTCCCCGCTCAAGCGCTCCCTGGACGCCTTCATCGAGGACACCCAGAAGTACGTCTCCGGTGACATCCGCATGACCTTGCACGGTGGCCAGGCGATCGTTAACGGCCGCCGCTCGGAGACCTCGCTGTACGACTTCTCGCTGGCCACCTACGACACCGGTGACACCTTCGACCAGTCCCAGGCCAAGGGCTTCATCGAGCTGTGGGGCATGTCCGCCAAGGTTGCTTCCGGCCGCGACATCCGCGTCGCAGGGAAGTAAGTTTCGGTGGTTGAGCCTGTCGAAACCCAAAAAACCGAAGCTACGAACACAGGCGCACTGTGGGGCGGCCGGTTCGCCGGCGGCCCCGCGGATGCCCTCGCGGCGCTGAGCAAGTCCACGCACTTTGACTGGCGGCTGGCGCGGTATGACATCGCCGGGTCCAAGGCGCACGCCCGCGTGCTGCACAAGGCAGGCCTGCTGGACGACGCGGAGCTGGAAGGCATGCTCGCTGCCCTCACGCAGCTGGATGAGGACGTTGCCTCCGGCGCGTACCTTCCGGCCGAGTCGGACGAGGACGTACACGGTTCGCTGGAGCGCGGCCTGATCGAACGGGCCGGTGCCCAGCTTGGGGGCAAGCTCCGCGCGGGCCGCTCCCGCAACGACCAGGTGGCCACCCTGGGCCGGATGTTCCTGCGCGACCACGCCCGCATCATTGCCCGCGGTGTCCTGGCCACCGTGGACGCATTGGTGGAGCAAGCCAAGGCACACCACGGCGTGGCGATGCCGGGCCGCACCCACCTGCAGCACGCCCAGCCGGTCCTGCTCAGCCACCACCTGCTGGCCCACGCCTGGGCCCTGCTGCGCGACGTGCAGCGGCTCCAGGACTGGGACAAGCGCGCAGGCGTTTCACCCTATGGGTCAGGCGCGCTGGCCGGTTCCTCGTTGGGCCTGGACCCGGAAGCAGTGGCTGCGGACCTTGGTTTCTTCTCCGCGACCCACAACTCGATCGACGGCACCGCGTCCCGCGATGTCTTCGCAGAGTTCGCCTGGGTCTGCTCAATGATCGGCGTGGACCTGTCCCGGATTTCCGAGGAAGTCATCTTCTGGGCCACTAAGGAGTTCTCCTTCGTCACGCTGCATGATTCGTACTCCACGGGGTCCTCGATCATGCCGCAGAAGAAGAACCCGGACGTGGCCGAGCTGGCCCGCGGCAAGGCAGGGCGCCTGATCGGCAACCTGACCGGCCTGCTGGCAACACTCAAGGGCCTGCCGCTGGCGTACAACCGCGACCTGCAGGAGGACAAGGAACCGGTGTTCGACGCCGCCGACACCCTGGAGCTGCTGCTTCCAGCGGTGTCCGGCATGATCGCCACCTTGAAGTTCAACACGGAGCGGATGGAATCGCTGGCACCGCAGGGGTTCGCGCTGGCCACCGACATCGCCGAATGGCTGGTCCGCCAAGGTGTGCCGTTCCGTGAAGCGCATGAGCTCTCCGGTGCCGCGGTCAAGCAGGCGGAGTCGCGCGGCGTCGAACTGTGGGACCTGACGGACGAAGAGTATGCAGCGATCTCCGAGCACCTCACGCCCGAGGTCCGCACGGTCCTCTCCACCGAGGGCTCGCTCAACAGCCGCAACTCCCAAGGCGGCACGGCACCGGCCGCCGTCGAACGCCAGCTTGTTGCGCTGGAAGGTGAACTGGCCGGCGTGCGGGCGTACGCAGGCTAAGACAACGCCCGCTCACTTCCGGCACCATTCTGGCCAACGCCCGCTCACTTTCCCTAAGAAAGTGAGCGGGCGTTGGGAATTTCACTGCAATATCTGAGCGGGCGTTGGGGGGCGTTGGGGGTGGGCGCCGTTGGTTGAGCTTGTCGAAACCCCCATATGGCTAGTGTGGAACCATGAGCGAAACGTTCCGCAAGTTCCTTCGCACCCTGCCCGACTTCCCGGCGGACCTGCCCACGTTCGATCCCGGCAGTGCCCCGCAGGACCCGGCACTGCTGTTCAAACAGTGGCTGGACGAGGCGCTGGATGCGGGGGAGCAGCAGCCGCACGCGTTCAGCCTGGCCACGGTGGACGCCGCGGCCGCTGACGGGCCGAAGCCGTCTTCCCGGATGCTGATCCTGAAGAACATCGACGACGACGGCTGGCACTTCGGCACGTCCCGAACCTCCCGCAAGGGCCGGGAACTCGCAGCGGCGCCCCGGGCCGCCATGAACTTTTACTGGCCCGGCCTGGGCCGGCAGGTCCGGCTCGCAGGGACAGTGGCCGAGCTCTCCGCCGACGCCTCCAGCATCGACTGGCACGAACGGCCCCGTGCGGACGGCAGCGACAACCCGAATTGGCAGCTCTACGCCCTCCAGCCCGTCGAGATTGAGTTCTGGCAGGCCGCCAACGACGGCCGGCATGTCCGCCACCGCGTTGGGCGGGACGGAACTCCGCTGGAATAGGCGCCGGGCGCGCCGGGTGCTCCGCTAGGCTGGCCGCATGACCTCACCCACCCCTGTTGCGCTCCTTGCTGAACTGCACAAGGCAGCCGACGCGCTGGCGGCCGCCCTGGACCGCATTCCGGACGGCGGCGAAAAGGCGCCATCAACCCTTCCCGGCTGGAGCCGCGGCCACCTGCTGGCCCACATCGCCGGCATCTGCGACGCCCTCGCCCGGCAGGTGGAGTGCGGCCGCCGGGGCGAAACGGTGCAGCTGTACGACGGCGGCGTGGAGGGACGCAACCGTGCCATCGATCTCGCGGCCGGGCACAGCCTCGGCCAGCACCGGAGCGACGTCACTGCCGCCCTGCACCGGTCGCTGGCCGCCTTCGATGCTCTCACCGGGCCTGAGTGGCAGACGCCCATCGCCTTCCGCGACGGAGTCATTTTCGACGCCGGCCTGGCGCTCTGGCGCGAACTCGTGATCCACACCGCCGACCTGGACGCCGGCACGGGACCGGAAGTCTGGAACAAGGACTTTTGTTCCCACCTCTTCGACTTCCTGGCCGCCCGCGTCCCTGGCGGCAACAAGCTGGTCCTGCAGCCGGTGGCCCTCCCGCCGCTGAGCCTCGGCGCCGGCGGCAGCACCGTCGTCGTCAGCGGCATGGTGACCGATATTGCCGCGTGGCTCGCGGGACGGCAGCCATCGCTGGACAGCCTGCGCGCCACCGCCGCCGGGGACGGCACGGACCTTCCGGATCTGCTGCCCTGGCCTTCGGCGATGCCGGACCCCAAGAAGTAACTAGGCGGCCTCGCGGGCCAGCAGGCTTTCCTTGATGCGCAGGCCCCAGCGGAAGCCGCCCAGCGAGCCGTCAGTGCGGATCACCCGGTGGCACGGGACAAAGAGGGCCGCCGCATTGAAGGCGCATGCGCTCGCCGCTGCCCGCACTGCCTTGGGGTTCCCTGCCAGGGCCGCGTACTCGCTGTAGGTGACGGGAAAGCCGGGTTTGACCTCCCGCAGCACATCCCAGGCGTGGGCACGGAACGGGCCGGAGCGCTGCAGGACCGGAACAGCCATTGCCGGTGCCGGGTCGCCATCATAAAAGGCCTCGACGGCGGCCGAGATTCCCGCAAGGCCGGCCACCTCCTCCACGGACTCGGGGCGCAGCACGGGATGGACCTGCCCGATCAAGTCCGGCAGGCCGGCCGTCCAGCCCGAGGCCAGGACCGTGCCGTCACTGGCAAGGATGGTGAACGGACCGTCCGGGGTGGACAGCTGCAGCAGTTGGGCTTTCATGGCATCCCTTTCGCGGGAGTGGTGGGTGGAATGGCAGGCCGCGCCGCAGCGCGCCACAGGTGCATGGTGGCGTAGGAACGCCATGGGCTGGCCTCCCGGAAGTCCGGTGTGAGGGTGTGCTCCCCGGAATCGAGGGCGCGGATGCCGTTCCGCACGGCGGCGTCGTTGGCGAGGAAGATGTCCGGGGCACCCAGAACGCGCATGGCCACGTACCCCACCGTCCATGGTCCCACCCCTGGCAGCGGAAGCAGGGCCGCTGTCAGGCTGGGCAGGTCGTCACCGTACCCGAACTCGAGCTGCCCGCGGGCCATCGCGTCCGCAGCGTGCAGCAGCGATTTAATCCTCCGCCGCGGCCCACGCAGCAAATGACCCGCTGCGGCGATTTCCGCGGGGGTGGGAAACAGCCGCTCCAGGCCCTCCCCGGGCGCGCTGCTGGGAGTGCCCGCGGCTGACAGTTGGGTCAACGCCGTGCGGGCGGCCGCCACCGTAATCTGCTGCCCCACCATGGCCCGTACCAGGAGTTCCTGCGGGTCCAGCGCCCCGGGCAGCCGCATCCCGGGTGCGGCGGCAACGCTGCCTGCCAGCCGGGGGTCGGCGGCGAGGGTGCCGTCAATCGCTTCCGGATCCGCATCGAGGTCGAACAGCCGCCGGACGCGGCTGAGAAGCGCCGGGAGGTCGCGCAGGTCCACCGCACCGACGGTGAGGGTCAGGGGCCGCCCCCGCGCGCCGTCGTCGTACTCCACCCGGAAGCGGGCGTCGCCGTGCGGGAGGCGAAGGGTCCGGGCGTAGGAGGTGGGCGTGCCCTCCTCGATTCCAGGGATGGCACGCACGGCCAGGAAGGAGAATATGCCGGTATCGAAGGGCGCGCGGTAAGGCAGGCTCAGCGTCAGGGCGGTAGCGCCCCCGGCCACTGCCGGATGCCGGGCGGTCCGACGCAGCGCCGTGGGGGTCATGTCGAACACTTCGGCGATGGTGTCGTTGAATTGCCGGATGCTGCTGAACCCGGCGGCGAAGGCGACGTCGGCAAATTTCATGGATGTGGACACCAGCAGGGCGCGTGCCGTCTGGGCCCGTGCGGCGCGGGCCAGCGACAAAGGACCTGCACCGAGTTCCTGGCCGAGGATGCGGTTGAGCTGGCGGGCGGAGTAGCCCAGCCGGGCCGCAAGACCCGCCACGCCGTCCCGGTTGATGACGCCGTCGTTGATCAGGCGCATGGCCCTGCCCGCGACATCCTGGCGTACATTCCAGGCCGGCGTCCCGGGCACCGCCTCCGGGAGGCAGCGTTTGCAGGCCCGGTACCCTGCCTCATGCGCGGCGGCGGACGTCTCGTAGAACGTCACGTTCGATGCCTTCGGCGTCCGGGCCGGGCATGAGGGCCGGCAGTAGATCCCGGTGGTGCGGACGGCCGTGAAGAACTGGCCATCGAACCGGGGATCGCGGGCATCGATTGCCCGGTAGCGCTGCCAGAAGTCCATTCCTCCATCCTGCCAGCCGCACGCTACAGCTACTAGCGGGAATCGGACACGGCCGTGGCTGATGCCGGATTGTCGTTTCCTCCCGTGGGAACACCGGATTTCTGGGTACAGTCGAGCAATGGATGAGAGCCCTTCAAGCGCCGGGCCGCTTCGGCAGTTCCTCTCCGGGGATGCCCGTGAACTCGCCCCGCAGCTGCTCGGCGCCGTGCTGACCCACCAATCCCGGGACGGCACCGTGTCCGTCCGGCTGACCGAGGTGGAGGCATACCTGGGGCCGGAGGACTCCCTGCATCCAGACCCCGGCTCGCACACGTACCGCGGCCCAACGCCCCGCAACGCGCCCATGTTCGGTCCTGCCGGGCACCTCTACGTCTACTTCACCTACGGCATGCATCACTGCACCAACATTGTGTGCGGGCCCGAGGGCGTTGCATCCGCCCTGTTGCTGCGGGCCGGGGAAATCGTCGACGGGCTGGACGTGGCGCAACGGCGGCGCCCGACGTCGAAAACCCCCGCCGACCTCGCCAGCGGGCCGGCCCGCCTGGCCAAGGCCCTGGGAATGACGACGGCGGACAGCGGCCGGGACGCGCTGGCTCCGCCTTTCGGGCTGCAGCTTCCCTCCGGTCCGGGCGGTCCCGTGAGTTCCGGTCCGAGGGTGGGCGTGGCCGGCGCCGGGGGATCGGACCGCTACGCGTGGCGGTTCTGGCTCACCGGCGACCCCACGGTCTCCAAATACAAGGCCGCGAAACCCCGGGCCCGGAAGCCGGCAGCCGGTGGGCCGCCCCGGGGCCACCACGTTTCGCCTCCGTTAATCGAAATGGTTGTAGAATGGACGGTCTGTCTTTCGCGATAGGGGAACGTTGATGCTCGATGCCGAATTGGCCCACGAACGGGACTATGTTGCGGGCCTGTATGCCCGGCTGGAGGAGCTCCGCGAGGAAAAGCGCCGCCAACTGGCGCAGGTCCGCCGTGCCGGAGCCGTGGGCACCATGCAAAACGTTTCCGAACGTGATGCGTTCGCGGCCCTTTACGAGGACCGGCTGGCCCAGTTGGACGCCGTGGACGACCGGCTGGTGTTCGGCCGCCTGGACCTGGACTCCGGCGAAGCCCAGTACATTGGCCGGATCGGCCTCAGTACAGAGGACCTGCAGCGCCTGATGGTGGACTGGCGGGCTCCTGAAGCCGGCCACTTCTACCAAGCCACGGCTTTTGACCGGCAGGGCGTGCGCCGCCGCCGGCACCTGATCCTGCAGGGCCGCGAAGTCAAGGCCATCGAGGATGACGTCCTGGATGCGGGGATGCTGACGGACAGTGAATCGCTGCAGGGCGAAGGGGCCCTGCTCGCAGCGCTGAACTCCAAGCGGACCGGGCGCATGTCGGACATCGTCAGCACCATCCAGTCGGAACAGGACCGGATCATCCGGTCCTCCATCTCCGGCGCCGTCGTGGTCCAGGGCGGGCCTGGCACCGGCAAGACTGCTGTGGCGCTGCACCGCGCCGCCTACCTGCTCTACACCCACCGTGACCGCCTCAAGAGCGCGGGCGTGCTGCTGGTGGGGCCGTCGTCGTCGTTCATGAAATACATCGAACGGGTGCTGCCCTCACTCGGTGAGACCGGCGTTGTCATGGCCAGCGTTGGCCGCCTGATGCCGGGCATCCACGCCGTGCCGGAAGCCAACCCGGACGTGGCCGCCATTAAGGGGCGCCTGGACATGGCTGCCATCGTGGCCAACGCCGTATCCAACCGGATGCGGGTCCCCGCCCGGAACCGGATCCTGGAGGTGGACGGGCGCAAGCTGACCTTGACGCCCAGGCAGGTCCGGCGTGCCCGGGAACGGGCGCGCGCCACCGGGAAGCCGTACAACGAGGCACGCGTGACGTTCGTCAAGATCCTACTGCGCGAGCTCACCGAGCAGATGACCGAACTCGTCGAGGCCGGGAACATCGGGAACAACGCGGACCGCTCGTACCTTACCGAGGACGTGCGCACTGCCCGGGACGTGCGGATCACACTGAATCTGTGCTGGATGCCCATGACGCCGGAGAAGCTGATCGCGGATCTCTTCAGCAAGCCGGAAATCCTGGAATTCTGTACGCCCAACATGACCCCGGACGAGCGGGCGTTGCTGCTGCGCCCTGCCGACGCGCCGTGGACCGAATCGGACGTGCCGCTGCTGGACGAGGCCGCCGAGCTGCTGGGCGAACTGGACCCGGCGGCCGGGCGGGGTCTGGCGCAGCAGGAACACGACCGGGCCCGGGACCTGGCCAACGCAAAACAGACCCTGGTCAACATGGAGGCCGCCGGCGTGGATCCGTTGATGTCCGCGGAGGACCTTGCCGAGCAGAACCGGGAGCAGGAAGCCCGGCAGACCGCCGCCGAGCGTGCCACGAGCGACCGGACCTGGGCATTCGGGCACATCGTGGTGGACGAGGCGCAGGAATTGTCGCCCATGCAGTGGCGGTTGCTGGTCCGGCGCTGCCCGCTGAAGTCCTTCACGATCGTGGGGGACATCGCCCAGACCAGTTCCGTGGCCGGCGCCAACTCGTGGCACAGCGCGCTGGCGCCCATGTTCGGTGACCGGTGGCAGCTGGAGGAGCTGACGGTGAATTACCGCACGCCCTCCCAGATCGCTGAGGCCGCCGTCAGGATGGCCAACGCGGCCGGCCTGGTGGTATCCGCCCCCAAGGCCGTGCGCGAGGGACGCTGGTCACCGATCATCGACGAGGTTTCTGCCGGAAGTGTGGTGGACAGGCTCCTCGAGGTCCTCCCGGAGGAGTTGGGAGCGCTCGACGGCGGCCTGCTCGCCGTCATCGCCGACGGTGACCTCCTGCCCCAGGCAACGTCCGCCCTGCGAGCGGCATATGGCCGGCGGATCGGCACCGGTGCCGGCAGCTACGAACAGGACATCGTGGTGATCAGCCCACGCGAGGCGAAGGGCCTGGAGTTCGACGGCGTCGTGGTCCTTGAACCGTCCGTGATGCTCAACCACGAGCACGGCAAAGTGGGAGACCTCTATGTCGCCATGACCCGCGCCACGCAGCGGCTCCGGTTGATTGCCGCCGAACCCGTACCGGCCGGGATTGCCGGCTGACCGCGGTCCCGACTGCTAACTTAGGAAGCGTGCCAGAACTGAACAACCTCGAACCGCAGCGCAACGACCCCACTTTCGCCAACATTTGGCAGGAACTGAAGTGGCGTGGGCTGGTCCATGTCTCCACTGACGAAGCAGAGCTGGAGAAGCTCCTCGCCAACGGGCCGGTCACGTACTATTGCGGCTTCGACCCCACCGCGCCGAGCCTGCACCTGGGCAACCTGGTCCAGCTGCTGGTCATGCGGCGGCTCCAGCTGGCCGGGCACAAGCCGCTCGGGCTGGTGGGCGGTTCTACCGGCATGATTGGCGATCCACGTCCGACGGCGGAGCGCACCTTGAACACCAAGGACACGGTGGCGGAGTGGGTTGGCTACCTCCAGGCCCAGGTCATGCGCTTCCTCAGCTTCGACGGGGACAACGCCGCCAGGATGGTGAACAACCTGGACTGGACAGCGCCGCTGAGCGCCATCGACTTCCTGCGCGAAGTGGGCAAGCACTTCCGGGTGGGCACCATGTTGCGGAAGGACGCCGTGGCGTCCCGGCTGAACTCGGATGAGGGCATCAGCTACACCGAATTCAGCTACCAGATCCTGCAGGGCATGGACTACCTCCAGCTCTACCGCGATTACGGCTGCGTGCTGCAGACCGGGGGCTCGGACCAGTGGGGCAACCTCACCAGCGGTACGGAGCTGATCCGCAAGGTGGAGGGCAAGAGCGTGCACGCCCTCGGCACCCCGCTGATCACCAACTCCGACGGAACCAAGTTTGGCAAGAGCGAGGGCAATGCCATTTGGCTGGATGCCGGCATGTGCAGCCCGTACGCCTTCTACCAGTTCTGGCTCAACACGGCCGATGCCGACGTTGTGGACCGGCTCAAGGTCTTCACGTTCCTGACCCGCGCCGAGATCGAAGACATTGCGGCGTCGGTGGCAGAACGGCCCTTCGCCCGGGAAGGCCAGCGCAAACTCGCCTTTGAAGTGACCTCCCTGGTCCACGGCGTCGACGCCACCGAGAAGGTCATTGCCGCTTCGGCGGCGCTCTTCGGCAACGGCGATCTGGCTGCCCTGGACGAGGCAACCCTGCGGGCGGCAACCTCCGAACTTCCCAGCACCACCGTGCAGGTGGATGCGATGGGAATTGTCGATCTCCTGGTGGCATCCGGACTTTCCGAAAGCAAGTCGGCTGCCCGTCGGACCGTGGGGGAGGGCGGCGCCTACGTCAACAACGAGAAAGTCTCGGATCCTGAGGCCGTGATTTCCGAGTCTGAACTCCTGCATGGCCAGTACCTGCTCCTGCGCAGGGGCAAGAAGAACTTGGCCACCGTAGAGGTGCTGGTTCCTTAGCACCCTCGGATCCTTCATGCACGCCTCTCGACGGCCGATTTGCGCGGCCGCCGGTGGGCGTGTATTGTTTTCTGAGTCGCCGCCGCCGAGTGGCGACAAACCCCCAACTGATGAGAAGCAATTCTTGCCGCGCACAGCGTGGAACTGGAGAAATTGCTTCTTATTCTGCTGGGCGGATTCATTCCACCGAGTGGATTCCGGGAAAATAACCGGATTTGCGAAAGTGAATATGAATGAAATAAGATGGAAACATCGCAGCGAAGAAATACGGAATAGAAATTCATTTGTTTGAGTTATTCCGGGAATATTCGAATGTGTCTGTTGTTTGAGAACTCAATAGTGTGCCAAGTTTGTTGATACCAATTGTTTTATTGATTGGTTGTTTTGGCTGTGTCGCCACCCCGTGGTGGCATGGTTTTTACAGCTGGTTTCAAATTTTGTGCAGTCGTGGTTGCCGTTATTTCCGGTGGTCGTGGTTGTGTCTGTTTTACTTCAACGGAGAGTTTGATCCTGGCTCAGGATGAACGCTGGCGGCGTGCTTAACACATGCAAGTCGAACGATGAACTGGTGCTTGCACTGGGGATTAGTGGCGAACGGGTGAGTAACACGTGAGTAACCTGCCCTTGACTCTGGGATAAGCCTGGGAAACTGGGTCTAATACCGGATATGACCTTCCATCGCATGGTGGTTGGTGGAAAGCTTTTGTGGTTTTGGATGGACTCGCGGCCTATCAGCTTGTTGGTGGGGTAATGGCCTACCAAGGCGACGACGGGTAGCCGGCCTGAGAGGGTGACCGGCCACACTGGGACTGAGACACGGCCCAGACTCCTACGGGAGGCAGCAGTGGGGAATATTGCACAATGGGCGCAAGCCTGATGCAGCGACGCCGCGTGAGGGATGACGGCCTTCGGGTTGTAAACCTCTTTCAGTAGGGAAGAAGCGAAAGTGACGGTACCTGCAGAAGAAGCGCCGGCTAACTACGTGCCAGCAGCCGCGGTAATACGTAGGGCGCAAGCGTTATCCGGAATTATTGGGCGTAAAGAGCTCGTAGGCGGTTTGTCGCGTCTGCCGTGAAAGTCCGGGGCTCAACTCCGGATCTGCGGTGGGTACGGGCAGACTAGAGTGATGTAGGGGAGACTGGAATTCCTGGTGTAGCGGTGAAATGCGCAGATATCAGGAGGAACACCGATGGCGAAGGCAGGTCTCTGGGCATTAACTGACGCTGAGGAGCGAAAGCATGGGGAGCGAACAGGATTAGATACCCTGGTAGTCCATGCCGTAAACGTTGGGCACTAGGTGTGGGGGACATTCCACGTTTTCCGCGCCGTAGCTAACGCATTAAGTGCCCCGCCTGGGGAGTACGGCCGCAAGGCTAAAACTCAAAGGAATTGACGGGGGCCCGCACAAGCGGCGGAGCATGCGGATTAATTCGATGCAACGCGAAGAACCTTACCAAGGCTTGACATGAACCGGAAACGCCTGGAAACAGGTGCCCCGCTTGCGGTCGGTTTACAGGTGGTGCATGGTTGTCGTCAGCTCGTGTCGTGAGATGTTGGGTTAAGTCCCGCAACGAGCGCAACCCTCGTTCTATGTTGCCAGCACGTGATGGTGGGGACTCATAGGAGACTGCCGGGGTCAACTCGGAGGAAGGTGGGGACGACGTCAAATCATCATGCCCCTTATGTCTTGGGCTTCACGCATGCTACAATGGCCGGTACAAAGGGTTGCGATACTGTGAGGTGGAGCTAATCCCAAAAAGCCGGTCTCAGTTCGGATTGGGGTCTGCAACTCGACCCCATGAAGTCGGAGTCGCTAGTAATCGCAGATCAGCAACGCTGCGGTGAATACGTTCCCGGGCCTTGTACACACCGCCCGTCAAGTCACGAAAGTTGGTAACACCCGAAGCCGGTGGCCTAACCCCTTGTGGGAGGGAGCTGTCGAAGGTGGGACTGGCGATTGGGACTAAGTCGTAACAAGGTAGCCGTACCGGAAGGTGCGGCTGGATCACCTCCTTTCTAAGGAGCACCTACAATGTTCTGCTGCTGACGCATGTTGGTGGTGGGGGTTGTCAGGAGTAAAGGCCCGTTTCACGGACGAGTGTTTCGTGGCGGGTGCTCAAGGGTGGAATATCAATGAATAGCGGCCGTGGTGTTTTCTTCTTCTCTAGTACGGGCCAGTGATGGTTCTGGAACGGTGGGTGGGGGATGGCGCGGTTTAGTGTTTGGCACACTGTTGGGTCCTGAGGCAACAGGACTGTTGGCGGCCTCCTTTGGTGGGGGTTGTTGGTGGGACTTTGTTTCTGGTTTCCTGGCTGCACCGATCATGCATGGTGGCTCCTTTGTTGTGGGCTTGTGTGTGGGGTGTGTGGTTTGGGGTTGTTGTTTGAGAACTACATAGTGGACGCGAGCATCTTGTATAAGAAGCAATTTCCAAGAATATGAACCTGGATCTGGCCGCATCTTTGGGTGTGGACGGTTTTCATGGTTCTCTCGAGAAATTTTTTTTGATCTTTGTGGTCAAGTTTTTAAGAGCACACGGTGGATGCCTTGGCATTAGGAGCCGAAGAAGGACGTAGGAATCTGCGATAAGCCTGGGGGAGTCGATAACCGGACTGTGATCCCAGGGTGTCCGAATGGGGAAACCCCGCCAAGCGCGCGAGTGACTTGGTGACCCGTACCTGAACACATAGGGTGCGTGGGGGGAACGCGGGGAAGTGAAACATCTCAGTACCCGCAGGAAGAGAAAACAATAGTGATTCCGTTAGTAGTGGCGAGCGAACGCGGATCAGGCTAAACCGTTCCATGTGTGATAGCCGGCGGGCGTTGCATGGTCGGGGTTGTGGGACTTTCCATACCAGTTCTGCCGGGCTGGTGGGGTGTGATGTGCGCGCATAGGTGAACGGTTTTGAAAGGCCGGCCAGAGAGGGTGTTAGTCCCGTAACCGTAATGTGTTTGTGCCGCCTGTGAGAGTATCCCAAGTAGTACGGGGCCCGAGAAATCCCGTGCGAATCTGTCAGGACCACCTGATAAGCCTAAATACTCCCTAATGACCGATAGCGGACCAGTACCGTGAGGGAAAGGTGAAAAGTACCCCGGGAGGGGAGTGAAACAGTACCTGAAACCGTGTGCTTACAATCCGTCGGAGCCAGTCTGATTCTGGTGACGGCGTGCCTTTTGAAGAATGAGCCTGCGAGTTAGTGTTACGTCGCGAGGTTAACCCGTGTGGGGCAGCCGTAGCGAAAGCGAGTCTGAATAGGGCGTTGCAGTGGCGTGATCTAGACCCGAAGCGAAGTGATCTACCCATGGCCAGGTTGAAGCGACGGTAAGACGTCGTGGAGGACCGAACCCACTTCAGTTGAAAATGGAGGGGATGAGCTGTGGGTAGGGGTGAAAGGCCAATCAAACTTCGTGATAGCTGGTTCTCCCCGAAATGCATTTAGGTGCAGCGTTGCGTGTTTCTTGCTGGAGGTAGAGCTACTGGATGGCTAATGGGCCCTACAAGGTTACTGACGTCAGCCAAACTCCGAATGCCGGTAAGTGAGAGCGCAGCAGTGAGACTGTGGGGGATAAGCTTCATAGTCGAGAGGGAAACAGCCCAGACCACCAACTAAGGCCCCTAAGCGTGTGCTAAGTGGGAAAGGATGTGGAGTTGCGAAGACAACCAGGAGGTTGGCTTAGAAGCAGCCACCCTTAAAAGAGTGCGTAATAGCTCACTGGTCAAGTGATTCCGCGCCGACAATGTAGCGGGGCTCAAGTACACCGCCGAAGTTGTGGCATTCAGACATGTACTAAGCCTTCGTGGTTCAGGTGTTTGGATGGGTAGGGGAGCGTCGTGTGGGCGGTGAAGTCGCGGTGTAAACCAGTGGTGGAGCCTACACGAGTGAGAATGCAGGCATGAGTAGCGAAAGACGGGTGAGAAACCCGTCCGCCGAATGATCAAGGGTTCCAGGGTCAAGCTAATCTGCCCTGGGTAAGTCGGGACCTAAGGCGAGGCCGACAGGCGTAGTCGATGGACAACGGGTTGATATTCCCGTACCGGCGAAAAACCGTCCATGTTGAACAGGGGATACTAACCGCCCGAGACCTGCCTGACACCCCTTGTGGGTGGAGGGTTTTGGTGGAGCGCGGGACCTGATCCTGGGAGGCAAGCGTATTAACAGGTGTGACGCAGGAAGGTAGCCGAGCCGGGCGATGGTTGTCCCGGTCTAAGGATGTAGGGCGAGTGGTAGGCAAATCCGCCACTCATGGTGCCTGAGATCTGATGGGACCCCCGTTTGGGGGGATTTGGTGATCCTATGCTGCCGAGAAAAGCATCGACGCGAGGTTTTAGCCGCCCGTACCCCAAACCGACACAGGTGATCAGGTAGAGAATACTAAGGCGATCGAGAGAATTATGGTTAAGGAACTCGGCAAAATGCCCCCGTAACTTCGGGAGAAGGGGGGCCCCAACCTTGAACGGTACTAGCGACCGGGAGGGGATCGGGGCCGCAGAGACCAGGGGGAAGCGACTGTTTACTAAAAACACAGGTCCGTGCGAAGTCGCAAGACGATGTATACGGACTGACTCCTGCCCGGTGCTGGAAGGTTAAGAGGACCGGTTAGCCGCAAGGCGAAGCTGAGAATTTAAGCCCCAGTAAACGGCGGTGGTAACTATAACCATCCTAAGGTAGCGAAATTCCTTGTCGGGTAAGTTCCGACCTGCACGAATGGAGTAACGACTTCCCCGCTGTCTCAACCATAAACTCGGCGAAATTGCAGTACGAGTAAAGATGCTCGTTACGCGCAGCAGGACGGAAAGACCCCGAGACCTTTACTATAGTTTGGTATTGGTGTTCGGAGTGGCTTGTGTAGGATAGGTGGGAGACGTTGAAGCCCGGACGCCAGTTCGGGTGGAGTCATCGTTGAAATACCACTCTGGTCACTTTGGACATCTAACTTCGGCCCGTAATCCGGGTCAGGGACAGTGCCTGATGGGTAGTTTAACTGGGGCGGTTGCCTCCTAAAAAGTAACGGAGGCGCCCAAAGGTTCCCTCAGCCTGGTTGGCAATCAGGTGTCGAGTGTAAGTGCACAAGGGAGCTTGACTGTGAGAGAGACATCTCGAGCAGGGACGAAAGTCGGGACTAGTGATCCGGCGGTACATTGTGGAATGGCCGTCGCTCAACGGATAAAAGGTACCTCGGGGATAACAGGCTGATCTTGCCCAAGAGTCCATATCGACGGCATGGTTTGGCACCTCGATGTCGGCTCGTCGCATCCTGGGGCTGGAGTAGGTCCCAAGGGTTGGGCTGTTCGCCCATTAAAGCGGTACGCGAGCTGGGTTTAGAACGTCGTGAGACAGTTCGGTCCCTATCCGCTGCGCGCGCAGGAAATTTGAGAAGGGCTGTCCTTAGTACGAGAGGACCGGGACGGACGAACCTCTGGTGTGTCAGTTGTACTGCCAAGTGCACCGCTGATTAGCTACGTTCGGATGGGATAACCGCTGAAAGCATCTAAGCGGGAAGCTCGCTTCGAGATGAGATTTCCATACACCCTCGGGTGTGAGAGGCCCCCAGCCAGACCACTGGGTTGATAGGCCGGATGTGGAAGCGAGGACTAACGACTCGTGAAGCTGACCGGTACTAATAGGCCAACAACTTACACCACACAGAAAAACATTCTGCTTGCGTCCACTATGTGGTTCCCAACCAACAACCCCCACCCGGGGTTTCATGGTCCAGGAACCAAACACAACTGAATAACAACACCACAATGTTGTAACCACAGTTTTCCCACACCACCCCAGGGGTTGGTGACGGGTACAAGGGTTACGGCGGTCATAGCGTGGGGGAAACGCCCGGTCCCATTCCGAACCCGGAAGCTAAGACCCACAGCGCCGATGGTACTGCACCCGGGAGGGTGTGGGAGAGTAGGACACCGCCGGACACACATTGGTCGAGGCCCCAACCACACGGTTGGGGCCTCCCACATTTAAAACAACCAAAGTCCACGCCCGTTCACTTCTGGCAGGCGATCCAGTAACGCCCGCTCACGTTTGGCTGGCGATCCAGTAACGCGGGGTCACTTCTGGCTGGCGATCCAATAACGCCCGCTCACTTTTGGCTGGCGATCCAGTAACGCCCGCTCACTTTTGGCTGGCGGCTCAGCACTCCCGGTTCACTTCTGACAGAAATGTCAGGCGACCCCGCTTCCTTGACCCCCGCCAAAAGGACCCGTCAAAACTGAGCGGCATCGGCGTAGAAGTTGCAGGATGTGAGCGGGGGTTACCGGCACGGAGGCAGACAGGGGATGGACAGAGCCGGATGGACCCAGCCGTAGTTGTGAAGATGGCCACGATCCGGCCGCCAAGGCTCCCTCTGTCCCGGGGGATTTTGCGTCTCCACTAGAATTGATGAAGATACACGGACTTCGAAGCGCTTGATTTCGGGTTGCGTATGAAACGAAACGAGCGGCTGCAGTTGCGCCAGTGGTCGGCTCACAACAGGAGGAATCCATATGGCCGAGCACAACGGTGGCAACCGCGGCAATGACCGGGGGGCCTTCCGAGGCAACAACAATTCCGGCGGGGACCCCCGTGGCTTCCGCTCCAGGTCGGACCGTGATCCCCGCGGCGGCTCTACAGGCGGCGGTGATCGTGACCGGAAGCCGTTTGGTGATCGTCCGCGTCGTGATGGTGAGGGTGACCGTCGCGGGTTCAGTGGTGGTGCCGGTGGCGATCGCGACCGTAAGCCCTTCGGCGACCGTGACCGGAAGCCGTTTGGTGACCGTCCGCGTCGTGACGGCGAGGGTGACCGCCGCGGTTTCAGTGGTGCCGGTAGTGACCGTGACCGTAAGCCCTTCGGCGACCGTGACCGGAAGCCGTTTGGTGACCGTCCGCGTCGTGACGGCGAGGGTGACCGCCGCGGTTTCAGTGGTGCCGGTAGTGACCGTGACCGGAAGCCCTTCGGCGACCGTGACCGGAAGCCCTTTGGCGACCGTCCTCGTCGTGACGGCGAGGGTGACCGCCGCGGTTTCAGTGGTGCCGGTAGTGACCGTGACCGGAAGCCCTTCGGCGACCGTGACCGTAAGCCCTTTGGCGACCGTCCTCGTCGTGACGGCGAGGGTGACCGCCGCGGTTTCAGTGGTGCCGGTAGTGACCGTGACCGGAAGCCGTTCGGTGATCGTGACCGTAAGCCCTTTGGCGACCGTCCTCGTCGTGACGGCGAGGGTGACCGCCGCGGTTTCAGCGGCGGCGAGAACCGCAAGCCTTTCGGAGACCGGCAGGACCGGGCGCCACGCAGCTTCGATCGCGGTGACTCCCGTGCCGAATCCGGTCGTGGCGGCTCCGGCCCCCGCGGTTTTGGCCGCGACCGCCAGGACGAGCGACCCGCCCGCGTGCCCAACGCTGCAGACCTTCGCAGCGCCAACAGGCCCGACCGCGAACGTTCGCCCGAGATCGATGAGGACGTCACAGGCAAGGAACTGGACCGTGCCACGCATCACCAGATCAAGACCCTCGAGCCGAAGAGCGCGGAGTGGGTGGCCCGCCACCTGGTGATGGCCGGCCGGCTGATTGACGACGAACCCGAGCTCGCATTCCAGCATGCCCTGGCCGCCAGCCGGCGCGGTGGACGGCTCGCAGCTGTCCGTGAAGCGGTGGGGCTGACTGCCTACGCGGCCGGGCATTACGGCGAGGCGCTCCGCGAGTTCCGTACGTTCCGCCGGATCAGCGGCTCCAACGTGCACCTCCCCGTCATGGCCGACTGCGAACGTGGCCTGGGGCGTCCGGACAGGGCGCTGGACGTCGCCCGTTCGGAGGAAGCCCAGGACCTTGACGCACCCGGCAAAGTGGAACTGGCCATCGTGGCTGCCGGCGCCCGTACGGACCTTGGTCAGCTGGATGCGGCCGTAGCCGAACTCGAGATCCCGCAGCTGGACATCAACCGCGCGTTCTCCTACAGTCCACGGCTGTTCCGTGCCTACGCAGACGCCCTCGTCGCAGTTGGCCGTGAAGCGGAGTCGGAGAAGTGGAGCAGGCAGGCCGTCGTTGCCGAAAACGCCCTCGGCCAGGGCGTGGACGAAGAACCCGAAATCATCGACCTCGGCTGGGATGAAGAGGAAGAAGCCCGGGAAGAGGCCGTACGCCGCAGGATGCTGGACAGTGCGTCCAAGTCCTCGGAAGCGCAAGCCCCTGACGCCGAAGGCTCTGCAACGGCGGGAAGCGCTCCCGCTGAAAGCACCACTGAGGCCGGGACTGTCCAGGACAGCAACCTCGACGACCAGGAATCGGACTACTTCGTCTCCGACGACGCCGAATCTGACCAGGACTCGGTGGAACAGGACGAGCTCGATTCCGCCGCCGTGGAAGAGGACCAAGAAGAAGACGGGGGCGCCGACAACGCCCCGAACACTGACGAACGCCGGGAGGACTGACAACGGATGAGTGACGTTTCCCTGGTTTCACGCTTCGACGCGCTCCTCGCAGACCTGGATGGCGTGGTCTATGCCGGTCCGCACGCGATTCCGGGAGCCGTGGATGCGCTGAAGCAGCTCTCCGGGCTGGGCATTGGGCTGGGCTACGTAACGAACAATGCCTCGCGCTCACCGGCGGACGTCGCCGCGCACCTTCGTGAACTCGGTGCCCCTGCAGAGGACAGCCAGGTGGTCAGCTCCTCCCAAGCGGCAGCGGAACTGCTGGCCTCGCTGCTTGCACCCGGATCACGGGTCCTGATCACCGGAAGTTCCGCACTGGCCCGCGAGATAGAGCTGGTGGGCCTGGTGCCCGTCGGCAGCCAGGACGAGGAACCGGTGGCCGTGGTCCAGGGCTTCAGCCCGTCCATTGGCTGGAAGGACCTGGCGGAGGCAGCGTATGTGGTGTCCGCCGGTGCACTCTGGGTGGCAACGAACACCGACATGTCCATTCCGCAGGCTCGCGGGATCGCACCGGGGAACGGCACCCTGGTGGCCGCCGTGGCAGCCGCTACCGGCCAGCAACCCAAAGTTGCCGGAAAACCCGAGGCACCGCTGTTCCACTCGGCCGCCAAACGCCTCGGGGCCGAGCGCCCCCTGGTCGTGGGGGACCGCCTGGATACCGACATCCTGGGCGGCAACAACGCAGACTTTGCCACCGTCGCCGTCCTGACCGGCGTCGATACCCGCGAAAGCATCCTCGCCGCACGGTCCGCGGAACGGCCCGACTACATCATTGAGAACCTGGCTGGGCTGCACCGTCCGTACCCGGATGTGACGCACGACGACGGCACCTACGCGTGCGGCCACGCGACGGCACGCGTGGCCAACGGCGCGGTGGGCATCATTGGCGGCAAGGACAACCTAGATTCCTGGCGCGCAGCATGTGCCGCCTGGTGGGCCGCGACCCCGGACGCATCGGCCCCGCAGGCGCCCAAGCTGGTGTGGATGGATCATTAGGATGGTTTCATGACTGAGCTGACTAAACCGGACAACGTGCCAGCCCAGCCTGCTCCTGAGTGGCCGCAGGCCCCCGGACAGGACATCACTGATCCACACGTGGCGCAGGCCGTGGCCAGGTTGCAGGAGATACCCCGGCTTCCAACTGCCGACCACGAAGACCGGTACAGCCGGCTTCACGATGAGCTGCTGGCCGCGCTCAACAGCGACCCCAACAACACCGACCCCAGTGACGGCACACCTGCCGTCGGTGATGCCACCGGTGGCAACGCCTGATGCCAGTACGCCTCGACCAGGCACTGGTGGCGCGCGGGCTGGCACGGTCGCGGACGCACGCAGCCTCGCTCATCTCGGAGGGCAAGGTCAGCTCCGGCGGCCAGGTCCTTGCCAAAGCGTCCCTCCAGATCGACGACGGCCGTGACCTCGCCGTCGAGCACGATGCCCAGGACGTTTACGCCAGCCGCGCCGGGCACAAGCTGGCGGGTGCCCTCGATGCCTTCCCGGCCATCACCGTCCAGGGCAAAAGGTGCCTCGACGCCGGCGCCTCCACCGGCGGCTTCACCGATGTCCTGCTCCGCCGCGGGGCCGCACACGTGGTGGCGGTCGACGTCGGGCACGGCCAATTGGTGCCGCACCTCCGCAACGACCCGCGCGTGGCAGTCCACGAGGGAATGAATGTCCGGTACATGGCACCGGAGCACATCGGGGGGACGTGCGCCCTGACTGTCGCCGACCTCTCCTTTATTTCCCTCACCCTGGTGGTGCGGCCGCTGGCGGATTGCACCGAGCCCGGCGGTGACCTGGTGCTCATGGTGAAGCCGCAGTTCGAGATCGGCAAGGACCGCCTGGGCAGGACCGGCGTGGTCACATCGGAGCGCGAACGCCGGCTGGCCGTGGAGAAAGTCGCCACGGCAGCGCTGGACGCCGGGCTGGACCTGTGTGGGCTGGCGGTCAGCCCGCTTCCGGGACAGGATGGCAACGTCGAATACTTCCTGTGGATAAGACGCAGGAACACCCAAGACTTGCCTAAGATCGAAGAGCGAGAGGCAGCAGCCGCTGCGTTGCTCGGACAAATCTGGCCGAACCACTAGAGAGCGGAACCTGATGAGCAGGCGTGTATTGGTCCTTGCCCACACTGGCCGCGAGGAATCACTGAAGGCTGCCTGGGAAGCCTGCGCCCTGCTGCACGCTTCGGGCATCGTCCCCGTGATGCAGGAGTCCGAGCTGGGGGACATGGAACGGTTCTTCGGCCACCTCGCCCAGCCGGTGGAGGTGCTCCACGACCATGTCCAGCTGCCCGACGTCGAGCTCGTGATGGTCCTCGGCGGCGACGGAACCATCCTGCGCGCCGCCGAACTGGTCCGCGAGGTGGACGTGCCCCTGCTGGGGGTCAACCTGGGGCACGTGGGCTTCCTGGCCGAAAGCGAACGCGCGGACCTGGCCCAGACCGTTGAATGGATTGCCAGCCGCGAGTACACGGTTGAAGAGCGGATGACCATCGATGTCCAGGTGTGGGTCCGCGGACAAAAGATTTGGCACACCTGGGCCTTAAACGAGGCCGCCATCGAGAAGGCCAACCGCGAACGGATGCTCGAAGTCGTCACCGAAGTGGATGAGCGCCCGCTGACGTCCTTCGGTTCCGACGGCATCGTGCTGGCCACCCCCACCGGCTCCACGGCCTACGCGTTCTCGGCGGGCGGACCGGTGGTCTGGCCGGAGGTGGAAGCCCTGGTGATCGTGCCCATCAGTGCGCACGCGCTGTTCGCAAAGCCCCTGGTCGTCTCGCCCCGGTCCAAGCTCGCCGTCGAGGTGCTCGGCCGGACCGACGCGCAGGGCGTCCTGTGGTGTGATGGCCGGCGCTCGGTGGACCTGCCGCCCGGTGCCCGCGTCGAGGTGACCAAATCCGCCATCCCGGTACGGCTGGCCCGCACCCACCAGACCCCCTTCTCCGCCCGCCTGGTCCGAAAGTTTGAACTGCCCATCCACGGCTGGCGGGGCCCCGTGCCCAAGGCCGATGCGGTGCACACGGGACCCATCCCGCTGGTACGTACGCCACGGCCCATGCCGCCGCTGCAGGTCCCGGAGCCGGACGGCGCGGGCGGCGACCCCGATTCGTCGACAGCAAAGTGAATCCATGATTGAAGAACTGAGAATCCGCGATCTGGGCGTCATCACCGACGCAACGCTTCCTCTCGGTCCGGGGCTGAGCGTGGTGACCGGCGAAACCGGCGCCGGCAAGACCATGGTGGTCACCGCCGTCGGCCTCCTGCTGGGGGCCCGGTCGGATGCCGGGGCCGTCCGCAGCGGCGCAAAGAGCGCCACGGCCGAGGCAGTCCTGAAGCTTGAGGCCGGGCACCCCGCCATCGCCCGCGCCCTTGATGCCGGCGCGGAAGCAGAAGAGTTCGACGACGGCGCCGAGCTGATCCTGGCGCGTCGCCTGGGTGCCGATGGCCGAAGCCGGGCGTTCCTGGGCGGCCGGGCCGCTCCGGTGGGCGTGCTGGCCGAGATCGGCGAGTCGCTGGTGGTGGTGCACGGCCAGTCGGACCAGATCCGCCTCAAGAGCGCCACAGCCCAGCGCGAGGCGCTGGACAAATTCGCCGGCGATACCCTGGCCGGCCCTTTGGCCGCCTACCAGCATCTTTACGGCCGGTGGAAGGCCAGCCAGGCTGAGCTGGACAGCCTGCGCAGCGCCGCCCGGGACCGGCTCCGGGAAGCGGAGTCGCTGGAGGCCGCCCTCGCCGAGATCGACGGCGTGGACCCGCAGCCGGGCGAGGACGAGCTTCTTAAGGCGGAGGCCGTAAAGCTAGCCAACGTCGAAGAACTGCGGATTGCCGCCAGCACCGCGCACCAGGCGCTTATCGCCGAGGACTTTGGTGAAGCCGGGGATGCCACCACCTTGGTGGATGCGGCCAAGCGAACCCTGGAACATGTGGCAGAGCACGATGCCGAGCTCGGTTCCGCCGCAGCCCGCCTGGCCGAAGTCGGCTTCCTGCTCAACGACATCGCCACGGAACTTGCCAGCTACCAGGCTGGACTGGACTCGGAGGGGCCGGAACGGCTGGCCGAGATCGAGGACCGCAGGGCAGCCCTGGCCAAGCTGGTCCGCAAATACGCGCCCACCATCGACGAAGTGCTGGTGTGGGCTGAAACCGCGCGGGTCCGGTATGACGAACTGCAGGACGATTCCTCGCGCATCGAAGCGCTGGACGCCGAGGTGGTCCGGGCTGAAGCGGAGCTGAAGAAGCAGTCTGCGGCCATCAGCAAGATCCGGTCCAAGGCCGCCAAGGACCTCTCGGCCCGCGTCAGCGCCGAATTGAAGGCACTGGCCATGGCGGACGCCACGCTGGTGATCAACCTTGAATCTGCCGGACAGCTGGGGCCGCACGGCGCGGACGAGATCAGCTTCCTGCTCCAGCCCCACTCCGGCGCCCCGGCCCGGCCGCTGGGCAAGGGCGCATCCGGCGGTGAATTGTCCCGCGTCATGCTGGCGATCGAGGTAGTGCTCGCCGCCGTGGACCCGGTCCCGACGTTCGTCTTCGACGAGGTGGACGCCGGCGTGGGCGGACGGGCCGCGGTCGAGATTGGCCGGCGGCTGGCAATGCTGGCACGCCACGTGCAGGTGCTGGTGGTCACCCACCTTCCCCAGGTGGCCGCTTTCGCTGACCAGCACATCACAGTGACCAAAACCTCCGTCAGGGGAGCGGACGGCAAAACCGCCACCGGCTTCACATCAAGTGATGTCCGCCTCCTCGACGGTCCCGGACGGGTCCGTGAACTGGCCCGCATGCTGGCAGGCCAGGAGGACTCCGAGTCGGCGCAGGCCCACGCCCGGGAACTGCTGGGCGACGCCAAGCTGCTGCCCCAGCGGGCCTGACAGGCGCAACAACGGGAAGGCTGAATTGATGATAGGCTCGAATTCCGTGGTGCAGCGATCAAATTCCCGTGTAAATTCCCGGTTCCCGGGCTCCTCCAAGACGACGAAGCACATTTTCGTCACCGGCGGTGTGGCGTCCTCGCTCGGTAAGGGACTGACGGCCTCAAGCCTCGGTCACCTGCTCCGGGCCCGCGGCCTGTCCGTGACGATGCAGAAGCTCGATCCCTACCTGAACGTGGATCCGGGCACAATGAACCCCTTCCAGCACGGCGAGGTCTTCGTCACCGACGACGGCGCCGAGACGGACCTCGACATCGGGCACTACGAGCGCTTCCTCGATGAGAACCTTGAAGGTTCCGCGAACGTGACCACCGGCCAGGTGTACTCCACCGTGATTGCCAAGGAACGCCGCGGCGAATACCTTGGTGACACGGTCCAGGTCATCCCGCACATCACGGATGAAATCAAACGCCGCATGCGCCTGCCCGCTGAGGGCAAGAACGCCCCGGATGTCATCATCACCGAAATTGGTGGCACCGTCGGCGATATCGAATCCCAGCCGTTCCTTGAATCTGCCCGCCAGGTCCGCCAGGATGTGGGCCGCGGCAACGTCTTCTTCGTCCACGTCTCGCTGGTTCCGTACATCGGACCGTCGCAGGAACTGAAGACCAAGCCCACGCAGCACTCCGTGGCAGCGCTGCGTTCCATCGGTATCCAGCCCGAGGCGATCGTGATCCGTTCGGACCGCGAAATTCCCGAAGCCATGCGCGCCAAGATCGGCCGCATGTGCGACGTCGACATCGAAGCCGTCATCGGCTGCCCGGACGCTCCCAGCATTTACGACATTCCGAAGACCTTGCACTCGCAGGGCCTGGACTCCTACATCGTGCGTGCCCTGGACCTGCCTTTCAAGGATGTGGACTGGACCAGCTGGGACAAGCTGCTCGACGCAGTCCACAACCCGAAGCACCAGGTCGAAATTGCCCTGGTGGGCAAGTACATTGACCTCCCGGACGCCTACCTCTCGGTCACCGAAGCGCTGCGTGCCGGCGGCTTCGCCAACGAGGCCAAGGTCAAGATCCGCTGGGTCCCGTCCGACGAGTGCGAAACCCGCGAGGGTGCCATCAGGGCGCTCGATGGCGTCGACGCCATCTGCGTGCCGGGCGGGTTCGGCATCCGCGGGCTCGAAGGCAAGCTCGGCGCCCTGAAGTTCGCCCGCGAGACCAAGCTCCCCGTCCTGGGCCTGTGCCTGGGCCTGCAGTGCATGGTCATCGAGTACGCCCGGAACGTGGTGGGTCTGGAGGGCGCATCCTCCAGCGAATTCGAGCCGGAGTCCAAGTACCCCGTGATCGCCACCATGGAGGAACAGCTTGAGTACGTCGAGGGTGGCGGCGATCTCGGCGGCACCATGCGCCTGGGCCTTTACGAAGCCAAGCTTGACGAAGGCTCGGTCATCGCCGGAACGTACGGCAAGACCACCGTCAGCGAACGCCACCGGCACCGCTACGAGGTCAACAACAAGTACCGCCAGCAGATTGCCGACAAGGGCCTGATCTTCTCCGGCACGTCCCCGGACGGCAAGCTGGTGGAATTCGTTGAACTGCCTGCCGACGTCCACCCGTATTATGTGGCCACGCAAGCTCACCCCGAGCTGAGCTCGCGGCCCACCCGTCCGCACCCGCTGTTCACCGGCCTGGTGAAGGCGGCACTGGACCACCAGGGCGCAGGTTCGCAGGCTGTTGCCGACACGGCTGCGCCCGCAGCAGGGAAGCCCGTAGCATCCGGTACGGTTACCGCTAAGTAGTCAATAGAGCAGAAGAAGGACGGCGCGATGCCTGGTACACCTGAAACCACCCCTGCCAAACAGGTTTCGGATGCACCAAGCCCGCGCCGTCTTTTGTCTACCGAGAAGGTGTACCAGGGCAGGATCTGGGACGTCGTCAGCGACACCTTCCAGCTGTCTGAGTCCGGGGATGCCCTCACCCGTGACTACATCGATCATCCCGGGGCAGTAGCAGTACTACCCATGAACGCTGAGGGGCAGATCCTGCTTCTGAAGCAGTACCGGCACCCGGTGGGCATGGACCTCTGGGAAGTGCCGGCCGGCCTTCTCGACGTCGAAGGCGAAGACTTCGTGGTGGGGGCTGCCCGCGAACTTGCCGAGGAAGCCGACCTCGCCGCCGGCACCTGGAACGTCCTGGCCGACGTCTTCAATTCCCCTGGCTCATCCAGTGAGGCAATCCGCATCTACCTGGCCCGCGACCTGACCGGGATCCCGCACCTCGAACGCCACGAGCGCACGGACGAGGAAGCGGAGATCGAGTTCCACTGGATCAGCCTGGACGATGCCGTGGACTCGGTGCTGGCCGGGCGCCTGCACAACCCGTCCGCCGTCGTCGGGATCCTCGCCGCCGCGGCGGCCCGCGCCGGCAACTACCAGGAACTCCGGCCCGCCGACGCCCCCTGGCCCGCACACCCCAGCCAGCGCTGATGGTTCCCGGTCCTTCGGCTGAACCGGTGATTTCGGTGGAACCGGCACCGAAAACGGCCGCGACCGGGGAACCGGCGGCGGGACGCCTCGGGGCCATCGACCGGGCCATCACCGACTACCTGCAGCATGTAGGCGTGGAACGGGGATTGGCCGCCAACACACTGGCAGCCTACCGCCGGGACCTGGCCCGGTACGCCCGCTACCTCGCCGCTGCCGGCTGCAGCCGCCCCGAGGACATCACCCGGCACCACGTCACCGGCTACGTCCGTGCCCTCTCCGACGGTTCCGACGGCGGCTCCACCCTGGGCGTGCGGTCAGCGGCCCGAACGGTGGTGGCGGTGCGGGGACTGCACAAGTTCTGGGCGTTGGAAGGCTACACGCCGGCCGATCCTGCCAGCGAAGTCCATCCGCCGATGGCCGGCAAACGGCTGCCCAAGGCCATCAGCGTCGACGAGGTAACCCGCATCCTCGAGGCCGCGGGAACGGACACGGCCACGGGGCTTAGGGACCGTGCCCTGCTCGAATTCCTCTATTCCACCGGGGCACGGATCAGTGAGGCCGTGGGATTAGACGTGGATGACATCTCCCTCGCAGAGCCTGGCTCAGGACCTGCCATCGTACGGCTCTTCGGCAAGGGGTCGAAAGAACGGCTGGTACCGCTGGGCTCCTACGGAGCGCGCGCCCTCGATGCCTACCTGGTCCGCGGCCGGCCGCTGCTCGCCGCCAAAGGCAAAGGTACGCCGGCGCTTTTCCTCAACGCCCGCGGTGGAAGGATCAGCCGCCAGAGTGCCTGGACCATCCTGAAGGCGGCGGCAGAGAAAGCCAACATCACCAGGGACGTCTCACCCCATACGCTGCGCCACTCATTCGCCACCCACCTCCTCGAAGGCGGCGCTGACGTCCGCGTGGTTCAGGAACTGCTGGGCCACGCCTCCGTGACAACCACCCAGGTATACACCCTGGTCACGGCCGATACCCTGCGGGAGATCTACGCCGCGGCGCATCCGAGGGCGCTGGGCTGAGCACCGGGGTCCGGCCCCCGGCGCGTGCATCAAACCCCACAAAAAACTTCCTGCGACTGTAAGAATCAGCCAGGCCCGGGACACTTAGTCTTCAAGAGGAAGTCAATACGTGTCCGGGGGGAAATACTATGTTGGCAGCGGAAGAGCAGGCATTCATCGATCTGCATTCCCAGCATTCGGGGCGGGTCTATCGGTACATCGCCTGCCGCATCAGCGACACGTGCCGGGCCGAGGAGTTGGCGGCCGACGTGTTTCGGATTGCATGGGAAAAACAACTGCCGGAGCCGCCCGGCATCGGATGGTTGCTCGCCACGGCCCGGCACGTGCTCGGCAACGAGTACAGGGGCCGTCGCCGCCGCCAGGAACTTCTTGACCGGCTGGAGGGCGAAGCACGCGGCAACGTTCCGCAGGAAGATACCGGGGAACAGGCTGCGGTGGCGGACATACTTGGCCGCCTTCGGGAGCGGGACCGCGAGATCCTCATGCTCAGTTATTGGGATGACCTCACCATCCCCGAACTTGGCCAGGCCCTTGAATGTTCTCCCTCAACCGCTTCCGTACGGCTGCACCGTGCACGCCGGGCCTTCGCCAAGGCCGCACCGGCACATCTCATGACCGAACGGAAGGACTAGCCATGGATCGCATCGAGCAGTTGATGAAGGCCGCCAAACCCCGGCCTACGGCACCGGACACGGCGGCCGGAGGCAACGGCGCCCGGGCCTTGGCGCCCACGGAGGACACAGACGTCATCCGCTTGACGGCGAGGGCACCGGAACGAGGCAACCAGCGGGCACGGACAGCCGTCCGGACAACTGCTGCGACCTTGCTCGCGGCCGCAGCCGTGGCCGGCGCCGTGTTCGTGGGTGGAACCATGGCTCAGCGGCCCGCGGCTGGACCGGGGGCGACGCCCTCGGAATCAACCGGAAGCCCTCCGCCGGCCAGCCCGTCCGCCACACCGTTTGCCAGCGAACATCCTGCTGCCACCGCTTCACCCTCGGCAGCCCAGTCGGTGAACCCTGCCGCCGGTGGCTTGAGCACCGGCGGCGTGCCCTGCACCATGGACAACGTGGACCTGCAGCGAAGCGACCAGCAGCGCGTCGTCTTTCCGATCCCCGCCGACCAGCAACATCTCTACACCGTCCTGGGCTGTGCCGAGGGCTGGCTCGCCTTTTCCATCTCGGACGAGGGAGCCAAAGCCCTCCAACTCGACGGTGGCAACGCGTGGTACCAGCTTGCCAAGTTAAAGGACGGGCGGTTCCTTTGCGACTTCCAGCAGGTGTATTCCAGCGTCTTCAACTGGGAATTCCAGGCAATGAACAACCAGGGCCTGACGCCACAACAGGCAATGGACAAGGAATTCGAGCAGAAGGGGCTTCCGGTGGAATACCGTTCGGAACTTGTTGGCGCGGGACCGGCCGCTGGATAACGAAGGCCCTCACCAGCTGGCATAGGGTTGAGCACATGCAATTCACCGCCGTGACTCTTTGCTTCCTGCTCCGTGACGGGGCCGACGGGACCGAGGTCCTTCTGGGGCTGAAGCAGACAGGTTTCGGCAGGGGCAAGATCGTGGGCATCGGCGGCCACGTTGAACCGGGGGAGACCGACGAGCAGGCGGTGGTCCGGGAAGTCCTGGAAGAAACCGGGGTGGTGCTGCAGGTGGAAGACTTGGCGGATGCGGGATCGGTCCACTTCGTCTTTCCGGCCCGGCCGGAATGGAACATGCAGACCAGGCTCTTCACCGCCCGGCTGTGGCACGGCGAGCCGGCCCCCAGCGACGAAATCCTGCCCGAATGGTTCCCTGTGAACTCCCTACCCGTGGAGCGGATGTGGCAGGACGCGGACCACTGGCTCCCCGTGGTGCTCGAAGGCGGAAAGGCGAATGTCGTCGTCACCATGGGCACCGATAACGAATCCGTTGCCTCGTCCGAGAGCCTGTTGGGCTGAACTGCCGGCAGCCGGCGCTTGCACAACCACAATGCTTAACGCCCGACGGCGGGTGGGCACCATGGTGCCCACCCGCCGTCGGGCGTCCTGAACATGCTAGGGAAGGTGCCGTTCCTCCGGGCCGATGTACTCGCTCAGCGGCCTGATCAGGGAGTTGGCGTCCAGCTGCTCCATGATGTGCGCCGTCCAACCCGTGATCCGGCTGGCTACGAACAGGGGAGTGAAGGTCGCGGTGTCGAAGCCCATGAGATGGTACGTCGGTCCGGCCGGGTAGTCGAGGTTCGGCTTGATGGCCTTCGCCTCGTCCATCGCGCTCTCCAGGCCGTTGTACAGCCCCAGCAGTTCCGGGCGGCCGTAGTGGGCAATCATCTTGTCCAGTGCGGCCTTCATGGTGGGCACCCGGGAATCGCCATGCTTGTACACGCGGTGGCCGAAGCCCATGACTTTCTTCTTCTGTGCCAGGGCATCTTCCATCCATGCCTTGGCCCGGGCCGCCGCCTCGTCGAGGGACTCCTCCTGCCGGATGCCGATCTCATCGAAGGTGTGCATGACGGCTTCGTTCGCGCCGCCGTGCAGCGGACCCTTGAGCGCCCCGATGGCTCCGGTCACGGCGGAGTGCAGGTCCGAGAGCGTCGAGGTGATCACGCGGGCGGTGAACGTGGAGGCGTTGAAGGAGTGCTCGGCGTAAAGGATCATCGAGACGTTGAAGGCGTCCACCACCTCCGGGACCTGTTCCTCGCCGAAGGCCATCCACAGGAAATTCGCCGAGTAGCCCAGGTCAGCGCGCGGCTCCACGACATCCTGGCCATGGCGGCGGCGCTGGTCGTAGGCCACCACGGCGGGCATGGCGGCAAACAGGTCAAGGGCTTTGGCCATGTTGGCCTCGCGGGAGGAGTCTTCAGCCTGCGGGTGCCGGGCGCCCATTACCGACGCGGCGGTCCGGCATACGTCCATCGGATGCGCCGTGGTCGGCAACGCGTCGATGACTGTCTTGACCACCGGATCAAGGGCGCGTCCGGCGCGCTCCTTGGCCGTGAACTCCGCTAGCTGCTCCTGGCTGGGCAGTTCGCCGTTCCACAGCAGGTACGCCACTTCCTCGAAGCTGCACCGGGCGGCCAGCTCCTGGACGGGGTATCCCCGGTACAGCAGGGAGTTCGTGTCCGGGTTGACCTTCGAGACCGCGGTGTAGTCCACCACGACGCCGGCAAGGCCCTTCTTGATCTCATTTTCAGCCATGCTGAAACTCCTTTGTTCCTAGAGCCAGTGTTTCTGAAGCCAGTGTTCCTAAAGCCAGTGTCCGGCTGCTGCCGGCATTCCGGTGGTGCCAGGGCCGACTGTCAGGTTCCGGGGATGCGGAAGTTGAATACCCCGGTGTCGAAGTGGTTGTAGGCCTCGTAGTCGACGAGGTCGTAGAGCCGGGCACGGGTCAGCATGCTTGGAACCTGTGCCTCCTGGGTGCCGTCGGATCTGATCGATTCCAGAGTACGCTCAGCAGCGCCCATGGCACTACGGAGCAGCGTCACCGGGTAGATGACCATGTTGACGCCGACGCCGGCCAGCTCGTTCACCGTGAAGAGGTCGCTTTTGCCGAATTCGGTCATGTTGGCCAGGATTGGGACGTCGACTGCGTCGCGGATGGCCTGGAATTCGCTGAGGTCGCGCATGGCTTCGGGGAAGATCGCGTCCGCGCCGGCGTCGACGAGGGCTTTGGCACGGTCCTGTGCCGCTGACAGTCCGTCGGTGGCGCGGATGTCGGTGCGGGCCATGATCAGGAAGTTCGGGTCGCGCCGGGCGTCGGCCGCGGCGCGGATGCGTTTGGTGGCGGTCTCCAGGTCCACGACGTTCTTGCCGTCGAGGTGGCCACAGCGTTTCGGGTTGAACTGGTCCTCGATGTGCAGTCCGGCCAGGCCCGCGTTCTCGAGTTCCTGCACGGTGCGGGCCACGTTCATGGGTTCGCCGAAGCCGGTGTCGGCGTCGACGATCGAGGGCAGGTCCGTCATGCGGGCGATCTGCCCGGCGCGGGTGGCCACCTCGGTGAGTGTGGTCAGGCCGATGTCCGGCAGGCCGAGGTCGTTGGCCAGGACGGCGCCGGAGATGTAGACCCCGGCGAAAGCCCTTTTCTTCGATCAGCCGGGCCGAGAGCGGGTTGAAGGCGCCGGGGAACTGGGCGATTGTCCCGGAGGCGAGGAGTTCGCGGAAGCGGATCCGCTTCTGCTCGGGAGTGGTCTTAGAGTACAGCATCTAGAACAGTCCCTTGGGTGCGGCGTTCAGGTCGATGACGCCGGGGGCGGCGGTGATGTTCAGCTGGTCCAGCTCGCCCGCGGCCAGGTGGGGGAGGCGTTCGACGGCGGCCAGGAACCGTTCGATCTCGGCCTCCTCCACGAGCCCGGCGGCGAGGGTGCGGAACTTGTTGATGTACTGTTCCCGGGCGAACGGGCGGGCGCCGAGAGGGTGGGCGTCGGCGACGGCGATCTGGTCGGTGATGACGGTGCCGTCCTTGAGCGTGATCTCCACGGAGCCGCCGAAGGCCTTCTCGGCGATGTCCAGGGAGTGGTAGCGGCGGGTCCATTCCGGATCCTCCACCGTGGTCACCTTGTGCCACAACTCCACCGTGTCGGGCCTTGCTGCGCGGTCGGGGGCGTAGGAGTCCACGTGGTGCCAGGCGCCGTCCTGCAGGGCCACGGTGAAGATGTACGGGATGGAGTGGTCCAGGGTTTCGCGGGACGCGGTGGGAGAGTACTTCTGCGGGTCGTTGGCGCCGGAGCCGATCACGTAGTGCGTGTGGTGGCTGGTCTTGATCAGCACGGACTCGACGTTGGCCGGGTCAGTGACCTCGGGGTGCTCTTTGTGGAGTTTGCGGGCCAGGTCGATCCAGGCCTGCGCCTGGTACTCGGCGGAGTGTTCCTTGGTGTAGGTGTCCAGGATGGCGCGCTTGGCTTCACCCGGGGTGGGGAGCGGAACCATGTAGGACGCGTCCGGGCCGTCCAGCAGCCAGGCGATGACACCGTCTTCGCCTTCGTAGATCGGCACGGGCGAGGTCTGGCCGCGCATGGCCCGGTCCGCGGACTCGACCGCCATCTTGCCGGCGAAGGCAGGGGCGTGGGCCTTCCAGGTGGAGATCTCGCCCTTGCGGGACTGCCGGGTGGCGGTGGTGGTGTGCAGTCCCTGGCCGACGGACTGGAAGATGGTTTCGACGTCCAGGCCCAGCAGGGTGCCAATGCCGGCCGCGGCGGAGGGGCCCAGATGGGCCACGTGGTCGATCTTGTGCTTGTGCAGGCAGATCGCCTTGACCAGGTTGACCTGGATCTCGTACCCGGTGGCGATGCCGCGGATCAGGTCGTGGCCGCTGGACCCTACGTGCTGGGCGACGGCGAGGATCGGGGGGATGTTGTCGCCCGGGTGGGAGTAGTCCGCGGCGAGGAAGGTGTCGTGGTAGTCGAGTTCCCGGACGGCTACGCCGTTGGCCCAGGCAGCCCACTCGGGGGAGACGCGTTCGCCGATGCCGAAGACCTTGGAGCCCTTGCCCCCGGTGCTGGGGCCGTGGGTGAGTGCCTGGGCGCGGGCGGCGACGATGGGGGCCCGGTTCAGGGAGGCGATGGCAACCGAGGCGTTGTCGATGATCCGGTTGATCACCATGTCGGTGACCTCGTCGGAGACGGCGACCGGGTCAGCCGCCACTTGGGCGATCTTGAAGGCGAGCTGCTCCTCGCGGGGCAGGTTTTCCTCGCTCTTATAGACGCGGACGTGGTGTTCCTTAACCATGGTGCTCCTTGTGCTGGGATGCGTGGGTTGCTTTGACGTGGGAGAGGCTGCGGTGCAGGTGCACAATCGTGGCCGCTTCGGCGAGCTTCGGATTGCCTTCGGCGATTGCTTCGGCGATCGCTGCGTGCTCGGCGGCCGCGGCAGTGAGGCGGGCGGCGTCGTCGGCGGCCAGCCTGCGGATCCGGACCAGGTGAACGCGCAGGCTTCGCATGGCCTGGGCCAGGTAGGAGTTGGAAATGGCGGCGTCGATGGCGGTATCCAGCCGTCCCACCAGTTCGTAGTAGTCATGGCGGGCGGGATCGTCGCCGTTGATCATGTCCGGGGCCCGGACCAGCTCGCGCTGCAGTTGCTCGAAGGTGGCGGTATCGCCGCGGCTGGCCGCCAGGGCCGCGGCCCTGCCCTCAAGGGTTTCGCGCAGTTCGAACAGTTCGTCGATGTCCTCAAGGGAGATATCGGTGACGACGACGCCGCGGCCGCCCGCCGTCGTCAGGCCTTCCGCGGTGAGCCGGCTGAGGGCTTCGCGCAGCGGGGTACGCGAGACGCCGAGCCGCTCGGATTGCTCCACCTCCGCAAGGACGGTCCCCGGGGCCAGCCGCCACTCGACGATGTCGTCGCGGAGGGCCGCGTAGGCCTTCTCGCTGGCACGCATGCAGTCTCCTTCCTCGGTTGACGTTCTCCAGTGTATACACAGAGTGTTGGTAAGCCAAGCATTTTTGAGAATATACGCTGCAAATCCTTTTCTATGTATACATGGACCGTCAATACCTGCTGCAACCCACGTGGCGGCAGGCCGCGGAGCTGGCCACGGCCCGGCTCGGCGCGATCCATTCGGCGGCTTGGCGCCGAGGGAACTTACCGCCCGCATCCGGGGCGTGCTGAAGGGGACTGAAGCGCAGTAGGACGTCTGGCCCGGGACCTCAGCGGGCCGTCCACCGGTATTCGTTCTCCGGCCTGCCGGGGGTGCCGTAACGGGCCGTGCGGGAGACGGTGCCGGCGTCGGCAAGGTATTCCAGGTACCTCCGGGCTGTCACGCGGGACATGCCCAGGGCATCCATGACCTCCGTGGCAGATACTGCCTCGGGTTGTTGGCGGAGGAACTCCTGGACCGAACCGAGCGTCGAAGTGGAGAGCCCCTTGGGCAACGGCAATTCGGAGGGAGCCCGCAAGCTGGCGAAGGCTTGGTCCACCTCACTTTGCGAGGCGCTCCCCCTGCCGGCTCCGGCGCCGGAGCCGGCCAACTGCTGCCGGAACTGGCGGTAGCTTTCCAGCTTGTCGGAGAACGTGGCGAACGTGAAGGGCTTGATCAGGTACTGCACCACGCCGATAGCGACCGCGCTGCGGACGATGGCCAGTTCGCGGACGGCTGTAATGGCGATGATGTCGGCGAGGATCCCGGCCGAGCGCATCCGCCGGGCAATATCCAGGCCGTGCAGGTCCGGCAGGTTCATGTCCAGCAGGACCAGTTCCACTGGCTCTCCGGCGGCCACGAATTCGTTCAGCAGCCGCAGGGCCGACTGGCCGTCGGGGGCGGTCCCGGCGAGCTCGAATCCGGGCAGCCGTCCTACGTAGGCGGCGTGGGCTGCGGAGGCGACCGCTTCATCCTCCACGACGAGGACCCGGATGTTGCTCACTGTCTGTGCTCCTTCTCCGGGGGCACCGCCGCGGGCAGGAATACTTCGAACTTGGCGCCGTTCCGTCCATTGATGGCCAGCGTACCGCCCAAACGCCGCACTGCCTGGCGGACCAGCGCCAGTCCCACCCCCCGGCCTCCGGGGCCGGCCGGCTTGGTGCTGAATCCGTGCCGGAAGATCAGTTCGGCATCGGCCGGGGCGATGGGGGTCCCGGAATCGTTGACCGCGATGTCCAGTCCTTCCTCGTCGGCCTCCAGGGTCAGCTGCACCCGCCGCGGCGCGGGAGCATCGGCTGCCGCGTCAATGGCATTGTCCAGCAGGTTGCCCATGATCGTCACCAGGTCCTGGACGGCGACACCCGGCGTCGAGCCGGAGCCCACAGTGGACACATCCAGCTGGACCCCGCGCTCGTGGGCCTCGGCCACCTTGCCCATGACCAGGGCACCCACCACCGGCTCATCGATGGAGCTCACCATGTCATCGGTCAGCTGCTGGCTCAACGCCAGGTCCTTTGTGGCAAAGTCCAGGGCCTCCCCGGTCCGGCCCAGCTCCAGGAGCGACACCATGGTGTGCAGCCGGTTGGCGTGTTCATGGGTCTGCGCCCGCAACGCATCGGACAGGGTCCGCATGGTCTGCAACTCGTTGCCCAGGGCCTCGATCTCCGTCCGGTCCCGGAGCGTCGCCACCGTTCCATACACCGGTACCTTCCCGCGCGCACCGGGAGACTCCGGACCCCGGGCAGGGCCTTGGTTGACCACCAGCACGCGGGAACCTGTCAGTACCATCTCGTCCTTGGCGGTACGTCCGGAATCGAACAGGCTGAGAAGCTCGCTGTCCAGCGGGAGATCGGCCAGCGACGGCGGCTTGGTGGGGTCATTGCTGCCGGTCTCAGCCAGGCCCAGCAGCTCGGCGGCCTGGTCGTTGTACATCACCACCCGCTTCCTGGCATCGATAAGGATCAGCCCTTCGCGGACTGAGTGAAGTACTGACTCGTAGTAGGCGAACAGCTGGGCCAATTGTTCAGGTCCCCAGCCGCGGGTCACCCGGCGCAGGTACCGGCCCAGCAGCCACGAGGCCAGGGAACCGCCTACCAACAGGGCAATGCCAAGGGCCAGCAGCACGGGGAGCCGGGCAGCGAAGGCAACATCGACGTTGCGGACCGTAACACCCACGGCCACCAGCGCCTTGATTGTTCCCGCCGAATCCTTGACCGGAACGATGGTCCGGACGGAAGGTCCCAGGGTTCCCGCCGTGACTTCCGTAAACGTCCGGCCCTGCAAGGCGGCGTCGATGGACCCGATGTAGGGCCGGCCCAGCTCCTCATCCCGGGGATGCGTCCAGCGGGTCCGGTCGGGGGCCATGATGGTGATGAAATCTACCCCGGCCGCGGCGGTGACATTTTTGGCATAGGGCTGCAGGAGCACTGAGGGGTCCGGCGTGGCAGCGGCCTGCAGTACCAGGGGATTGGCGGCGATGGACGCGGCCACCCCCTCCATCCGGCGGCCGGCTTCGTCATAGGTCCGGTCCCGCGCGTCAACGTAGGCCGCGGTTCCCACGATGGCAATGAAGCACACGACAATCAGCAGGTTTGCCACGAAGAGCCGGCGGGCGATACTCCAGCGGTGGATCATGCGTATCTCCTTCTGGCCCTGCACGTGCCGCGACCAATATGAACGCAACGGTGAGCTGGATCACGGGGTGCCCAATGATGGATATCACATTGCACGGACGTTTGAGCCCAGAGATTGCGCCGCAGCGTCTATCAGAATATCCACAAGGAGACACATCATGGCCTCTCAACGAGGAGAGTCGCTCGAAACCGCGACGCCGCGACGCAAAGGGCTCGACAAGACCCATTATCTCTACATCGCCGTCATAGCCGCCGTCGTCCTCGGCGCGGTGGTCGGCCTGCTGTTCCCGGAGGTCGCCAAGAACCTCAAGCCCCTGGGCGACGGCTTCATCAAGCTCATCAAGATGATGATCGCGCCGGTCATCTTCTGCACCATCGTCCTGGGCATCGGTTCAATTGCCAAAGCCGCCACCGTCGGAAAAGTCGGCGGACTGGCCCTTGGCTACTTTGTCATCATGTCAACCTTCGCGCTGGCCATCGGCCTGGTGGTGGGCAACATCGTCCACCCCGGCGAAGGCCTGAAGCTCTCGCCGTACGATCCCAACAAGAAGGCAGCGACAGACAGCACCGTCGACTTCCTGCTGGGCATCATCCCCAGTGACATCCCGGTCCTGCCCACCCTGCTGGCCGCCATCCTGGTTGGCTTCGCACTGCAGAAGATGGGCCCGCAGGGCGCTCCGATCCTCAAAGCCATCGGCCACGGCCAGGCCCTCGTGTTCCGCGTCCTCATCATGATCATGTGGCTCGCTCCGGTAGGTGCCTTCGGTGCCATTGCCGCCGTCGTGGGTGCCACCGGCATCCAGGCCATCGTGAGCATGTTCACCCTGATGGTGGCGTTCTACATCACCTGCGCGCTGTTCATTGTCGTTATCCTCGGCGGACTCCTCCAGGTGGTGGCCGGCGTCAGCATCTTCAAGCTGATGAAGTACCTGGCCCGCGAATACCTCCTGATCTTCTCCACGTCCTCCTCCGAGGCCGCACTGCCGCGGCTGATCGCCAAGATGGAACACCTTGGAGTCTCCAAGCCCGTCGTCGGCGTGACCGTGCCCACCGGATACTCCTTCAACCTGGACGGAACGGCCATCTACCTGACCATGGCATCGCTCTTCGTGGCCAACGCCATGGGTACCCCGCTGGACCTGGGCGCCCAGATCTCCCTGCTGATCTTCATGATCATCGCGTCCAAGGGCGCCGCAGGTGTGTCGGGTGCCGGACTGGCCACCCTGGCGGCCGGCCTCCAGGCACATGCCCCCCAGTTGCTGGGCGGCGTCGGCATGATCGTCGGCATCGACCGCTTCATGTCCGAGGCCCGCGCGCTGACCAACTTCACCGGCAATGCCGTCGCCACCGTCTTGATCGGCACCTGGGTCAAGGAGATCGACGGCGGCCAGGTCACCCGCGTCCTCTCCGGCGAGGCCCCGTTCGATGAGCAGACCATGATCCCCGGCCACGGCGAGATGGCACCCAAGGAAGAGGGTGCCCTGGAAGCTGCCAAGGCCTGATCTTCACCGGCGTTACTTCATGAATCCGCCCCTGCAGCCCCTGCTGCAGGGGCGGATTTATTGCGTCCAAGCCTCAACCTTCGACCTCAACTAGAGGGTCAAGGCTCAACATTCGCGGAAAGTCAAGTTCCGTCGAATGCCGTGTCGGGCGCTGTAACCTAGGGATCAGAACGAACGCCGCCGGCGAGCCAGCGGCAGGAAATCACCGTCATCGAAAGTGTGGACAGATACGTGAGCAGCGAACAGGGTTCGGCAACTCTGGAGGGCACGGAATTCGACCTGGAAAACGCGGTGATGGGCCCCACCGGGCGCCCATACCGGGAGTTCCCGGAACCCGCGCCGCTGTCCTCCCACGGCCCGGCCCGCGTCATTGCCATGGTCAACCAGAAGGGTGGCGTCGGAAAGACGACCTCCACCATCAACCTCGCCGCGGCGCTCGCGGAATACGGCCGCCGCGTCCTGTTGGTGGACTTCGATCCCCAGGGTGCCCTCTCGGCGGGCCTTGGAGTCAATCCGCACGAGCTCGACCTCACCGTCTACAACGTCCTGATGGACCGCAAGGTGGACATCCGCGACGCCATCCACCAGACCGGCGTCGACAACGTCGACCTGCTGCCGGCCAACATCGACCTCTCCGCCGCGGAAGTGCAACTGGTCAACGAAGTAGCGCGCGAACAGGTCCTCGACCGTGCGCTGAAGAAGGTCGAAGACGATTACGACGTCGTCCTCATCGACTGCCAGCCGTCCCTCGGCCTCCTGACCGTCAACGCCCTCACCGCAGCACACGGCGTCATCATCCCGCTGATCTGCGAGTTCTTCGCGCTCCGCGCGGTGGCGCTCCTGGTCGAAACCATCGACAAAGTCCAGGACCGGCTGAACCCGCGCCTGCAGGTGGACGGCGTGCTGGCCACCATGTACGACGCCCGCACTCTGCACAGCCGGGAAGTCATCACCCGCCTCGTGGAGGCCTTCGGGGACAAAGTCTTCGAGACCGTCATTAAACGCTCCATCAAGTTCGCCGATGCCACCGTCGCCGCGGAACCCATCACCAGCTACGCAGGGAACCACGTGGGGGCTGACGCCTATCGCCGGCTGGCCAAGGAACTGATCGCCCGCGGCGGCGCACCGTAACCAACACCGTGGCCGAATCAAAGCCCGGCTTCGAGGTGCGGCTGGCCAACTTCACCGGCCCCTTCGACCTCCTCCTGGGGCTGATTGCCAAGCACCAGCTGGACATCACCGAGGTGGCCATCGCCACCGTGACGGATGAGTTCATCAAGTACATCCGGAAACTGCAGGAACTCGGCGAAGAATGGGCCCTGGACGAGGCCAGCGAATTCCTGGTGATCGCAGCGACGCTGCTCGACCTCAAGGCGGCACGGCTCCTTCCCGCCGGTGAGGTTGAGGACGACGAGGACATTGCGCTGCTGGAGGCGAGGGACCTGCTTTTCGCCCGGCTGCTCCAGTACAAGGCCTTCAAGCATGTGGCAGGAATCCTCGGCGAGACCCTGCACCAGGAGGGCCGGCGGTTTCCACGGCAGGTTGCGCTGGAAGAGCAGTTCGCGGCAATGCTGCCCGAACTCGTTTTGGAGGCACACCCCTGAACAATTCGCTGCGCTGGCCGAGGCCGCCTTGCGGCCCAAGGCACCTGCGCAGCCGCCCCAGGTGGCGCTTGGCCACCTCCACGGCGGCAACGTCAGCGTCAAGGAGCAGGCCGAGATGCTGGGGCTGCGCCTGCAACGGGAGTCTCCGCTGACCTTCCGCTCACTGATCGCGGACGCCGAATCAACCTTGGTGGTGGTGGCCCGGTTCCTGGCCCTGCTGGAGCTGTTCCGGGACAAGGCGGTCTCATTCGACCAGCTGTCCCCGCTGGCGGAGCTGGCCATCCACTGGACAGCCGATGGCCAGGACTGGTCGGCGGAGCATCTCAGCGAAGAATACGAGGAACAACTGTGAACCCGGAACCGCACACGATGGAGCCAGCGGAGGACCTCGAGGACGGACACGGCGCCGCCGGTCTTCCCGGTGGCGCCAAGGCCGCCCTTGAGGCCGTCCTGATGGTCCTGGATGAGCCGGCCACGGAGGAGGAGCTCGCCGCGGGGATCGGCCTCACGGTCACCACGGTGCGCTCCCTGCTGGCAGAACTGCAACGCGAGTATGACGGCTATACTGTTAACGCCCCGGATATGGAGAATGCCAGCGCTGCTGGCCTGGGCTCCAGCCCCCGGGGTTTTGAATTGCGGAACATCGCCGGTGGCTGGCGGATCTACTCCCGCGCCGAGTTTGCCGACATCGTGGGCAAGTACGTGCTCGAGGGGCAGACCACCAGGCTTACCCAGGCGGCATTGGAAACACTGGCAGTCATCGCGTACCGCCAACCCGTTTCACGGGCCAGGGTGTCTGCAATTCGCGGAGTCAATGTTGATTCTGTCGTACGGACACTCGCCCAGCGCGGGCTGATCGAGGACGCGGGAACCGATCCCGAGTCCGGCGCAATCCTTTACCGGACCACCTCCTATTTCCTTGAACGGATGGGAATCGGTTCAGTGGGGGAGTTGCCCCAACTGTCGCCGCACCTACCAGGGCTCGACGGGATCGCGGAGTTCTACGACGCCGACAGGATGTAGGCAGGGCACGCCCTGTCCGCGTCAATTCAATTACCAGGGCAGACGAAGTCTGCATGGCTGGCTAGGGTTGTCCTTGGACATCTCTGCGGGCCAAAACATCGAAGGACGGGTCATGACACAGGCGGGACGCCAGGGTTCACCACGTAACGGATCAGGACGCGGAGGGAACGACCGCAACGCGTCACAGCGCGGGAATTCACCCCAGCGCGGCAACCAGGGCGGAGGCTCCCGGGGCGGAGCAGCAAAGCGCGCGTCCGCCTTCGGCGGCGACCGCCCGCAGCGGGCACCCAAGCCGCGCGAGGAACGCTTCATCGACCCCGACCTGGCGGGGGACCAGCAGGGGCGCGCAGCCGGTGGCTCCAAGCCGGCCACGCCGTCGTCGCGCAAGCCCGCTGCCCGCAAGCCGGGGGCCAAGAAGGCGCCCGGAACTCCCGGCGCACCCAAGCCCAAGCCCCGCACCGGCGCGCCCGGCGCGGCAGCCTCCCGCGCCTTCGGCAGCGAACGCTTCGGCCAGAACCTCGGCCCGGTCCGCAAACCTGCCCGCAGGAAAGGCCCCCGCGGAAACGTTCCCCAGTCCGAACTCCACGATGCCGACGGCGTCCGCCTCCAGAAAGTGATGGCGTCAGCAGGGGTCGCCTCCCGGCGCGTCTGCGAAGAGATGATTGCGGAAGGCCGGGTGGAAGTGGACGGCCAGGTGGTCACCGAGCTCGGTGTCCGCATCGACCCCAAGACCGCCGTCATCCACGTTGACGGCCTGCGGATCCAGCTGGACGAGAACCTGGTCTACATGGTGTTCAACAAGCCCAAGGGCGTGGTGTCCACCATGGAGGACCCGGAGGGCCGCCCCTGCATCAGCGACTTCCTGAAGAACAACAAGAACACCGGCGAACGTCTCTTCCACGTGGGCCGGCTGGACGTCGCCACCGAGGGACTGCTGCTGCTGACGAACGACGGCGAACTCGCCAACCGGCTAACCCACCCCTCCTACGAGGTACCCAAGACGTACCTGGTCCAGGTGCGCGGGCCGTTCCCGCAGGGTGTTGGTGCCCAGTTGAAGGCCGGCGTCGAGCTCGAGGACGGTTTCGCTTCCGTCGATTCCTTCCGGCTGGTGGACTCCACACCCGGCCATGTGCTGATCGAGGTGGTGCTCCACTCGGGCAAGAACCGGATTGTCCGCCGCCTCTTCGACGCCGTCGGGTTCCCGGTCCAGCGTCTGGTCCGCGTTAAGGTGGGCCCCATCGGACTCGGAGACCAGCGCCAGGGCAGCATCCGCAACCTGGGCAAGCAGGAAGTCGGCCACCTGCTGGCATCCGTAGGGCTCTGATCCATGTCCGCGTTCAAAAGCCACGGCCGCGGCCACCTGGACGGGCCTGTGGTGGTCATCGGCGCCGGACTGCTGGGCGCAAGCATCGGGCTGGGCCTGCGGGGGCGCGGCGTACCGGTGTTCCTGTCCGATCCCTCACCCACCAACCAGGCGGTGGCGGTGGACATCGGGGCCGGCCGCCCGCTGTCGGAGCTCGGCAGTGGCAAAGCCCAACTCGTGGTGGTTGCCGCTCCGCCCGACGTTACCGCCGACGTCGTGTACCGGGCGCTCTCTGACTACCCTGACGCCGTCGTGGTGGACATCGCCAGCGTCAAGGCGGACATCCTTGCCCGGCTCCGGAGCCTTGGCGCCGATCTGTCCCGGTACGTGGGCACACACCCCATGGCCGGCCGGGAAAAGTCCGGTCCGGTAGCTGCCCGCGGCGAGTTGTTCACCTCCATGCCCTGGGTGTTGTGCCCGTCAGAGGAGACGTCAGGCCATGCCCTGCAGGTGGCCCGTTCGCTTGCTTCAGACTTGGGAGCTGTCGTCTCGCAGTTCACGGCGGATGAGCACGATGAAGCAGTCGCCTTGGTGTCGCACCTGCCGCAGGTCATGTCCTCCCTGCTGGCCAGCCGCCTGCAGGGGACTCCGCTGCATGCACTCTCGCTTGCGGGTAACGGCCTGCGCGACGTCACCAGGATCGCCGCCAGTGATCCCACCCTGTGGGTCCAGATCCTGGGCGGCAACGCGGCCAAAGTCGTGGAGATCCTTTACGGTGTCCGCGAGGACCTGAACAGGCTCATCGGAACCCTGGAGCAGCCCAGTGCGCCAGGCGCCCGCCTGGACCTGGCCCAGCTCATCAGTGAGGGCAATGCCGGCCAGGCCCGGATTCCTGGCAAGCACGGCGGGCCGCCGCAGGCGTATTCCTGGCTGACCGTCCTGGTGGATGACAAGCCGGGCCAGATCGCGCAGCTGCTCACCGAGATCGGTGAAATCGGCGTGAATGTTGAAGATCTCCGGCTGGATCATTCATCCGGACAAAACGTTGGCATGGTGGAATTGTCTGTGTTGCCGAACAAGCACGACCACCTGATCGAAGCCCTCAACGACCGCGGATGGCGGGTACTTCAGTAATGACACAGGAACTTCTGGAATCCATGCGCGCGCTGCGCATCGGCCGGCCCCTGGTGGTCGCCATTGACGGACCGTCCGGCTCCGGCAAATCCAGCGTGAGCAAGGAAGTCGCCCGCCGCCTCCGGCTTGCCTACCTGGACACGGGGGCCATGTACCGTGCCCTGACCTGGTACTGCCTGAGCCAGGGGATCGACCTGGAGGACACCCCGGCCGTGGAGCAGGCGTCCCGGGACTTTGCGCTGGAACTGAGCACCAGTCCGCAGGAAGAATACGTGCGGGTTGGCGGCGTGGATGTCACTGACGCCATCCGTGAGCCTGCGATTTCCTCAGCGGTCAGCGCCGTTGCCACCACGCTGGGCGCCCGGACCGAACTGATCCGCCGGCAGCGGGACCTGATCGAAAAGCACCACCGCCGCATGGTGGTGGAGGGCAGGGACATCACCACCGTCGTCGCGCCCGGCGCGGAAGTGCGCATGCTCCTCACGGCCAGCGCGGAAGCCCGGCTGCGCCGGCGCGGCATCCAACTGGGCGGCACGCAGAACGCCGAACAGCTGGCCGCCCAGGTGACGCACCGGGACGCCAAGGACTCAACCGTCGTCAATTTCACGCAGGCGGCGGATGGCGTGGTCACCCTGGACTCCTCGGAACTGGATTTTGAGCAGACCGTGAGCGCCGCGCTTGTGATCGTGACCAAGGTGCTCAACCGTGACTGACACCGGAGCCGGCCTGCCATCCGGTTTGACCACGGTGTGGAGCAGGCCGGTGGGCTGGGTGCTGGACCACGTGGTCTACCGGACCTCCGTGACCGGCAGGAGCAACGTCCCCACCGGCGGCCCTGTCATCTTCGCGGCCAACCACATCAGCTTCCTGGACGGGCCGGTAATGTTCGGCGCGGCCCCGCGGCCCATGCACATCCTGGTGAAGCAGGAAATGTTCAAGGGCTTCCTGGGCCGCGTCCTCACCGCCTCCGGACAGCTCCCCGTGGACCGCCGCGGGGACCGGGCTGCGCTGCAGCGCTGCAAAGCCGTGCTCGACGCCGGACGCTGCGTCGGGATTCTCCCCGAGGGAACGCGCGGGAGCGGGGCAGCGGAAGACATCAACGGCGGCGTGGCCTGGCTGGCGCTGAACGCCGGCGCGCCGGTGGTCCCGGTGGCCATCCTCGGGACCCGCCAAGGGGCCGAGCACCTGGATTCCGTTCCACGGCCCGGGCGGCGCTTCCACGTGAGTTTCGGAACAGCCCTTACGTTGGCCCGCCGGGCCGGCGAAAGCGGGCGTGCTTCAATGGACAGGGCGGCGCAGGAAATCCGCGCGGCCCTGGCGGGGCATGTCCAGGACACCATCGACCTCAGCGGGCAGCCCTTGCCCTTCGCTGATCACCAAGACCTGACAGCAGTAGCCGGGGACGCCGGCAGATGACCACTAAGGACAGTGCAATGAGCGACACCACCCAGACTTCCGGGCATTCCGGTGCCGGCGACGACGAATACGTACCCTCCGGCGGCGACCAGGTCGCCGAACGGCTGGCGGCAATAGACGACGACGAAGCGGAACTCCGTGCCGCGTCCCTCCGGGCCGGCCTCGAGGACTACGACCTCGATGATGACGATGCCGCCCTGCTCAGCGGGCATTACGGCGACGAAGACCTTGAGGGTCCGCTCAAGCTGGATCCGGTCCTGGCCATCATCGGCCGCCCGAACGTGGGCAAGTCCACGCTGGTGAACCGGATCCTGGGCCGCAGGGAAGCCGTGGTGGAGGACACCCCCGGCGTCACCCGCGACCGCGTCATGTACTCGGCCAACTGGAACGGCCGCAACTTCACCCTGGTGGACACCGGCGGATGGGAGCACGACGCCCGCGGCATCCACGCCCGCGTGGCCGAGCAGGCTGAGATGGCCGTGGAACTTGCCGACGCCGTCCTCTTCGTGGTGGACTCCGCTGTCGGGGCCACCGCCACCGACGAGGGCGTCATGAAGATGCTGCGCCGCAGCAAGAAGCCGGTCATCATGGTGGCCAACAAGGTGGACGACTTCGCCCAGGAAGCGGAGAGCGCCGCACTGTGGGGCCTCGGCTTCGGCGAACCGTACCCGGTATCCGCACTGCACGGGCGCGGGGTGGCCGACCTCCTGGACCACGTCATGGACGTCCTCCCGGAATTCTCCACCGTCGAGGGCGTGGAGCGCTCCGGCGGTCCCCGCCGCATCGCCCTGATCGGCCGCCCCAACGTGGGCAAGTCCTCCCTGCTGAACAAGCTCGCCGGCTCCGAACGCGTGGTGGTGGACAATACTGCCGGCACCACCCGTGACCCCGTGGACGAATTCATCGAACTCGGCGGCCGCACGTGGCGATTCGTGGACACCGCCGGCATCCGCCGCCGCCAGCACATGGCGCAGGGGGCGGACTACTACGCCTCCCTGCGGACGCAGGCCGCGCTCGAGAAGGCAGAGGTCGCCGTCGTCCTCCTCGCAGTGGACGAGGTCCTCAGCGAACAGGACGTCCGCATCCTGCAGCTCGCCATCGAGTCCGGACGAGCACTGGTGCTGGCATTCAACAAGTGGGACCTGCTCGACGACGAACGCCGCCGCTACCTGGAACGGGAAATCGAGCAGGACCTTGCCCACGTCGAGTGGGCTCCGCGGGTCAACATCTCCGCCAAGACCGGCTGGCACAAGGACCGCCTGGTTCCGGCCCTGGACCTGGCACTGGAGAACTGGGACCGGCGCATCCCCACCGGACGCCTGAATGCCTTCCTCGGCGAACTCGTGGCCGCGCACCCGCACCCGGTCCGGGGCGGCAAGCAGCCACGCATCCTTTTCGGTACCCAGGCCTCCAGCCGGCCGCCGAAGTTCGTGCTGTTCACCACCGGTTTCCTGGACCCCGGCTACCGCCGGTTCATTACCCGTCGGCTGCGCGAAACTTTCGGATTCGAAGGCACTCCCATCGAGGTCAGCATGCGCGTGCGCGAGAAGCGCGGCCGGAAGCGTTAATTGCGACACACGTAGGGGCTGATCACCGGAAAGTGTCACTGGCACCCCTCCGGATCGTGTAAGCTCTTCTAGGTGGTTCGGCCGGACTGCTGATGGAAATCCTCGGAGGAATCCTTGGAGGGAGTCAGCGGAGAACGGCGGAACCAGCGGGCTGTAGCGCAGCTTGGTAGCGCACTTGACTGGGGGTCAAGGGGTCGCAGGTTCAAATCCTGTCAGCCCGACCAAAAAGCGGAAAGCGCCGGAGATCATCTCCGGCGCTTTCTGCTTTTTTTGGCAACCCGGGCCACACCGGGCACCGCGTTCCGGCCAGTCCTACTTCAGGAACTTCGACGTCCTCCGGTCCGCCAGGATCTTGCCCTTGGTCTGGCAGGTGGGGCAGTACTGCAGCGCCGTGTCCGCAAAGGAGACTTCACGGACGGTGTCGCCGCAGACGGGGCAGGGCTGGCCGGCGCGGGCGTGCACCCGCATGTGGCTTCGTTTGACGTCCTTGAGGTCTTTGGGCGGCTTGCCGCGCGCTTCCGCCATGGCCTCACCCAGCACGCTGTGGATGGCGTCATAGAGCACCCGCACCGTCTCCCGGTCCAGGGACTTGGCAATGGCGAACGGGGAGATCCGGGCGGCGTGCAGGATTTCGTCACTGTAAGCATTCCCGATGCCGGCAATGACGCTTTGGCTTCGCAGGAGTCCCTTGATCTGCTGCGAACTGCCCTGCAGGATCTCCGCCAGCATGCCGGCGTCGAATGCCTCCGTGAAGGGATCGGGACCCAGGGCCGCAATGCCCGGAACATCCTGCGGATCGCGGACCACGTAGACCGCCAGGCTCTTCTTCGTCCCCGCTTCGGTCAGGTCCAGGCCACGCGGTCCGTCCGGGCCGGAGAAGATGCACCGGACCGCTATCAGTCCCTTGCCCATCCTGAGCTGGCTGTCTGCGGGGGAGTCGGTGAAGCGCACCCAGCCCGCGCGCGCCAGGTGGAACACCAGCGACACGCCCGCGGTATCGATGCTGATGAATTTTCCGAACCGGCGGACCCCGGAAACAGCCTGGCCCTCGAGGGCGGTGAAAGGCGGGTCGGCGGTCTTGAGCACGGCGAAGGAGACGATCTGCAGCCTGGAGATCGTGCACCCCCGCAGTTGTTCGTCCAGGAACGTGGCCAGGCCGGCTACTTCGGGCAGTTCCGGCATGGCTTACCTGCCCCGCCGCAGGGATGCTGCACCAGTGCTTGCACTCATGGGTCCCATCTTGTCAGAAACGCCGGTGCCCGCCCCGGCACTTATGCCTATACTTTCAGCGGCGGCCCGATTTCCGGGCCCCTTGTGACCTTGGCGCGCACCCCGATGAAAGGCCCCCCATGAGCAACATTCCCGAAGACCTGTCCTACACCGCCGAACATGAGTGGGTTACTGCCCCCAATGCTGACGGCGTTGTCCGCGTGGGAATCACCGATTTTGCCCAGGACGCGCTCGGCGATGTCGTCTACGCCCAGATGCCCGAAGCCGGCACGAAGATTACGGCAAACGAAGTGGTGGGCGAGGTCGAATCCACCAAGAGCGTGAGCGACATCTACGCACCCGTTTCCGGCGAGGTCGTGGCGCGCAACGATTCGCTGGACACCGATTCGGCCTTGATCAACACCGATCCGTACGGCGACGGCTGGCTCATCGAGGTCAAACTGGCCGAACCTGACGCCGTTGAGTCGCTGCTCAGTGCATCGGAGTACGAACAACAGGTAGGCTAAAGCTAACCGGTTATTCCGGTCCGGCCCCGCGTCGCAGGCAGGACGTCTTCGCACGTCAGTGGCCGGATCGGGAGCCGGTGCCGGACCTGCCGGGCAGGGCCGGAGAGCAATCGTTGGTTGCGGGCAACGCCCTGCACGTCAAAGAGGAGGAATCCATGGCTGGCCACAGACACAACCCTGCCGATGGGGATTACGGCACGGGTGCGGCTAAGGCGTCGGAGACCACCTCAATCCATCTCACCCCCGTCACCGATGAACCCACCATCGCCCCGAGGCTTTCCTCGGACGAGCGCAACTCCGTGGAGGCCCTGCCTGCCGGTTCCGCGCTGCTGGTGGCCCACAGCGGCCCGAACGCCGGTGCCCGGTTCCTGCTGGATTCGGACGTGACCACAGCCGGCCGCCATCCGGATGCGGATATCTTCCTGGACGACGTCACGGTCTCGCGCCGGCACGTCGAATTCCGGCGCACCGCGCGCAGTTTCGAAGTCGTGGACAAGAACAGCCTCAACGGCACCTACGTCAACCACGACCGGGTGGACAGCGTTGAGCTCAAGTCCGGCAGCGAAGTCCAGATCGGCAAGTTCCGCCTCACCTTCTACCTGAGCCCTGCCACGGCTGCAGGCCGCAGCTGAACCGGGGACCACTGCCTGTGGCAATGGCACAACCGGAACGCCGGGGCCCCCAGGTCCTGAACATCGGCGAAGTCCTCGCCCAGCTCAGCGCCGACTTCCCGGGTATGACGGCGTCGAAGATCCGGTTCCTTGAGGAAAAGGGGCTGATCAATCCACGCCGCACGCCGGCCGCGCTACCGCCAGTATTCCGACGGCGATGTCGAGCGGCTGCGCTTCGTGCTGGCCCTGCAGCGCGACCAGTACCTGCCCCTGAAAGTCATCAAGGACTACCTTGACGCGATCGACAGGGGAGAGCGGCCGGAGAACCTGCCGCCCGGCGTCGTGGTGTCCCCGCGCATCGTCTCGGACGAACTTGCGGCCGAACTGCAGAACCGCGGCCGGAAACTGAGCGAGGAACAGCTCCGGACCGAATCCGGAGCCAGCGTCCCCCTGTTGCAGTCGCTCCTGAGCTTCGGCCTCATCAGCCACAGCAACGGCCAGTTCGATGAGCATGCCCTCCATGTTGCCCGCGCGTGCGTGCAGCTGGAAAGCCATGGGCTGGAGCCCCGCCACCTGCGTCCTTTCCAGGCGGCGGCGGAGAGGGAGTTTGGCCTGGTGGAAAGGGCTGTCGCGCCGCTTGCCTCGCGCAAGGACCCGGCATCGCAGGCACGGGCCGCCGAAGCGGCCCGCGAAATCAGCGATCTTTGCCTCACCCTGCACCGGGCCCTGGTGCAAGACCATATCTCACGCATGGACATCTGATGATTGAAGTAGAGATCGTAGGCGTTCGCATCGAACTGCCGTCCAACCAGCCGCTGGTCCTGCTCAAGGAGATGCACGGCGAACGCCACGTCCCCATCTGGATCGGCACGCCTGAGGCCAGTGCCATTGCCCTTGCCCAGCAGGGCGTCGTCCCGCCCCGGCCCATGACCCACGACCTCCTCGTGGATGTAGTGGAGTCGCTGGGGCACTCCGTGGTCAGCGTCAACATCGTGGCCGTGGAGGACAACATTTTCTACGGCCAACTGCAGTTCGAGAACGGAACCACCGTCAGCTCCCGGGCTTCCGACGCCCTGGCCATCGCGCTCCGTGCCAAGTGCCGGATCTGGTGCGCCGATTCGGTCATGGACGAGGCAGGTGTCCGCATCACCGAGCACGACGAGGGGGAGGACACCGAGCCCGGGCCCACGGTCGATGAAGAGCGCGAAATGCGCCGCTTCCGTGAGTTCCTTGACGACGTGGAGCCTGAGGATTTCGACGGCTAAGGTCACGTTAAGGTTAAAGTTGAGGCTGAAAGTTTCGACACGCCTCTTCCAACCCCTCAACGTCTTTGACCTCGGGACCTGCCGGGCCTAACGTCGAAGTATCAAGTTCCCTTGCTTACGGCAGCCGCGCAAGTCACACTGGAAAGTGCGCCCCGCGACAATTACACGCATGGTCTTCATGCCGAAGCTGCCTTAAAGAGTTCCTGGGAGCGTACGACAAGGAGGATCCAGGTGAGTCCCAAAGGCGAAGCAGGCGGGCTGAAACAGCCCACGGCCGGTGTTGCTGTGCCCGTGAGCGGTGCCCAGGGCCTCCTGTTCACCGAGGACCTTCCGGTACTGGACGAGGACGCTGGCTACCGCGGCCCCACGGCCTGCAAGGCCGCAGGCATCACCTACCGGCAGCTCGACTACTGGGCACGGACCGCGGTTGGTGGAGCCCGCCGTCCGCGGCGCCGCCGGTTCCGGTTCGCAGCGGCTGTACGGCTTCCGCGACATCCTGGTCCTCAAGGTCGTCAAGCGGCTCCTGGACACCGGGGTGTCCCTCCAACAGATTCGGACCGCCGTCGAACACCTCCGGGAACGCGGCGTGGAGGACCTGGCCCAGATTACGCTCATGAGCGACGGCGCCAGCGTTTACGAGTGCACGTCCGCGGATGAGGTCATCGACCTCGTCCAGGGCGGCCAAGGCGTCTTCGGCATCGCCGTGGGCCGTGTCTGGCGGGAAGTGGAAGGCAGCCTCGCCTCGCTGCCCAGCGAACATGCTGCCGAACAATCGTTTCCCGACGACGAACTGAGCAAGCGGCGTGCAGCGCGGAAGATCAGCTGACACAAGTTCCAACGAGTAAGGGCCACCCTCCGGACGGAGGGTGGCCCTTACTCGTTGGAACGGGTTCCTAGCGGGTGCGGCTGCGCAGGCTGCTGCCGGCGGCCATAAGGTTGGCCAGGAGGTCGTCAAACAACCCGGCTGCGTACTTGGCCGAATCACCGGGCCAGTGGTGGACGGGGTGGGCCGCGCCCTGGATCTGCTGCCAGTTGGCCTGTTCCGGGATCCGCGGGCTCAGCAGGAGCTCACCGAACATGGACTCCATCTCCGCCAGCCGGTAAGTGTGCTCGGAGGAGCCCGTGCGGACCCGGTTGGCCACGATGCCTGCAGGCGAAAGGTTGGGTGCGAACTCCTGCCGGAACAGCTGGATGGCCCGCATGGTGCGCTCGGTGCCGGCCACCGAGAACAGGCCCGGCTCGGCGACGAGGGCAACCTTGTCGCTGGCTGCCCACGCGATCCGTGTCAGGCCGTTGAGGGACGGTGGGCAATCGATCAGGACCAGCTGGTAGTCCTCGGCGCCGGCGAGTACAGCGGAAAGCCTGCGGAGGTCGCGGCGGCCAAGGTCCGGTCGGTCGTAGATACCGCTGTAGGCGGAGCCGACGGCGACGTCCAGGACAGCGGGCCCGGAACCATTGGCGGGCGTACGGTCCGCCCAACTGCTTCGCACCACATTCTCGGCCAGTTTCGCCCGGCGGGGGCTCTTCAGCATCCGGCCGATATCAAGCTGGTCTGCGGGCTGGACACCCAAAGCGGTGGTGGCGTCGGCGTGCGGATCCAGGTCCACCACCAGCGTGCGCACTCCGGCGGCAAGCGCCGCAGACGCCAATCCTGTGGTGACGGAAGTCTTGCCGACTCCACCCTTAAGGCTGCTGATGCTGACTACTTGCACTTGAGAGACCAAAACCTAACGCCGGATGCCGTGTTGGGGGTAATGTTTGCCTCGGCAGAGCCGAAGCCGGACGGTCCTGCCGCCCTACTCATCATATGTTGATGCGTCGGCGAATCCTGCTTTATCGGGCGTCGGCATGGCACCGACTATGCTGCCGGGGCGGTTTCCGCCAGCCAGGCTGAAAGCGTTCGGGACATGACGGGGAAATCTGTGATGGTGGCCACAAAGATTTGTGTTTGTCCTTGTAGGTCCTAGACACTGTGACCACTCATCGATCCACCCCGCAATGATGCAGGAGAAGTATGTTTTCCAAAGTTCTGGTGGCCAACCGCGGTGAAATCGCGATCAGGGCCTTCCGCGCCGGCTACGAGCTGGGCGCCAAGACCGTTGCCGTTTTTCCGCAGGAGGATCGAAATTCGATCCACCGCCAGAAAGCGGACGAGGCCTACCTGATCGGCGAGGAAGGGCACCCGGTCCGGGCGTACCTGGACGTGGCAGAGGTGGTCCGGGTTGCGAAGGAATCCGGCGCTGACGCCATCTACCCGGGCTACGGCTTCCTTTCCGAAAACCCTGAGCTTGCCCGTGCGGCGAAGGAAGCCGGCATCACCTTTGTCGGTCCGCCCGCGGAAGTGCTGGAGCTGGCCGGCAACAAGGTGGCCGCCCTGAAGGCTGCCCGCCAGGCCGGTGTGCCCGTGCTCAAATCCAGCGAGCCTTCCAAGGACCTGGACGAGCTGCTGGCCGCCGCAGACGAGATTGGCTTTCCCATCTTCGCCAAGGCTGTGGCGGGCGGCGGCGGGCGCGGAATGCGCCGGGTGGATACCCGCGAAGCCCTGCCCGATGCCCTGAAGTCCGCCATGCGCGAGGCAGATGCGGCGTTCGGTGACCCCACCATGTTCCTGGAGCAGGCCGTCCTGCGCCCGCGCCACATCGAAGTGCAGATCCTCGCCGACGCCGAGGGCAACGTCATGCACCTTTTCGAGCGTGACTGCTCCATCCAGCGGCGGCACCAGAAGGTCATCGAGATCGCTCCCGCCCCCAACCTCGATGAGGGAATCCGGCAGGCCCTGTACCGGGACGCAGTGAAGTTCGCCAAGGCCCTGAACTACGTCAACGCCGGCACGGTCGAATTCCTCGTGGATACCGAGGGCGAGCGGGCAGGCCAGCACGTCTTCATCGAAATGAACCCGCGCATCCAGGTGGAGCACACCGTCACCGAGGAAGTCACGGACGTGGACCTGGTCCAGGCCCAGATGCGGATTGCCTCCGGTGAGACCTTGGCCGACCTTGGGCTTTCCCAGGACACCGTCAAGCTGCGCGGCGCAGCTTTGCAGAGCCGCATCACCACCGAGGATCCCGCCAACGGGTTCCGGCCCGACGTCGGCAAGATCACCGGCTACCGCTCGGCCGGCGGCGCCGGGGTTCGGCTCGACGGCGGCACGGTCTACTCCGGTGCCGAGATCAGCCCGCACTTTGACTCCATGCTGGTCAAGCTCACCTGCCGCGGCCGCGACTACCCGGCAGCAGTGGCCCGTGCCCGCCGTGCCCTGGCCGAGTTCCGCATCCGCGGTGTTTCCACAAACATCCCCTTCCTCCAGGCTGTCCTGGATGACCCGGATTTCATTGCAGGCGATGTCGCCACCAACTTCATCGACCAGCGCCCCGAGCTGCTCAAGGCCCGTGTTTCGGCCGACCGCGGCACCAAGCTCCTCACCTCTGGCTGGCCGACGTCACTGTCAACAAGCCCAACGGTGAGCTGACCGTGCACTCCAATCCCGCCGACAAGCTGCCGGACGTCAAGGGCAAGGAGACGGGACCGGGGTCGCGCCAGAAGCTCCTGGAGCTGGGCCCGGAGGGCTTCGCCAAGGCACTGCGCGAGCAGACCGCCGTCGCCGTCACGGACACCACGTTCCGCGACGCGCACCAGTCACTGCTGGCCACCCGTGTCCGCACCCGCGACCTGGTCGCCGCCGGGCCGGCCGTCACAGCGCTTCTCCCGCAGCTGTTGTCCGTCGAGGCCTGGGGCGGGGCAACCTACGACGTCGCCCTCCGCTTCCTGGGCGAGGACCCCTGGGACCGGCTGGCGGCACTGCGCAAGGCGATGCCGAACGTGTGCATCCAGATGCTCCTGCGGGGCCGTAACACCGTTGGCTACACGCCCTACCCCGAAGAAGTGACGGAGGCTTTCGTCAACGAGGCCGCCGCCACCGGCATCGACATCTTCCGTATCTTTGACGCCCTGAACGATGTCAGCCAGATGGCCCCGGCCATCCGGGCGGTCCGCGCCACGGGCACCGCCGTGGCCGAGGTGGCGCTTTGCTACACCGGCGACATGCTGGACCCGGAAGAGAAGCTCTACACCCTGGATTACTACCTGGAGCTGGCGCGCAAGATCGTCGACGCCGGAGCCCACATCCTGGCCATCAAGGACATGGCGGGCCTGCTGCGCCCCGCGGCGGCGGCAAAACTCGTTGCCGCCCTCCGGGAACGCTTCGACCTGCCCGTCCACCTGCACACGCACGACACCGCAGGTGGCCAGCTGGCCACCCTGCTCGCCGCAGTCGACGCCGGAGTTGACGCCGTGGACGTCGCTGCGGCATCGCTGGCCGGCACCACCAGCCAGCCCTCGGCGTCGGCCCTTGTCGCAGCCCTGGCCCACACGCCGCGTGACACCGGCATCAGCCTGGACGCCGTCAGCTCGCTGGAACCGTACTGGGAAGCGGTCCGGCGCGTCTACGCGCCGTTCGAGTCCGGCCTGCCCGGCCCCACCGGCCGGGTGTACAAGCACGAAATCCCGGGCGGCCAGTTGTCCAACCTCCGGCAGCAGGCCATGGCCCTGGGCTTGGGGGAGCGGTTCGAAGCGATCGAGGACATGTACACGGCCGCAGACCGGATCCTTGGCCACCTGGTGAAGGTGACGCCGTCGTCCAAGGTGGTGGGCGATCTCGCCCTGCACCTGGTAGGCCTCAACGCCGATCCCGCGGACTTCGAAGCAAACCCGCAGAACTACGACATCCCCGACTCCGTCATCGGCTTCCTGTCCGGCGAGCTCGGTGATCCTCCCGGAGGCTGGCCTGAGCCCTTCCGCACCAAGGCCCTGCAGGGCAGGAGCGTTAAGGTCCGCGACGCCGAGCTCAGCGCCGAGGACAGCTCAGCCCTGAAGTCCGATTCGAAGACCCGCCAGCACACGCTGAACCGGCTGCTCTTCGACGGACCCACCAAGGACTACCTGAAGAGCGTGGACACCTACGGCAACATCTCCGTGCTGGATACCCGTGACTACCTCTACGGGCTCCAGCAGGGTACCGAGCACGAAATCCAGCTGGAACGCGGTGTCCGGCTCATCGCCTCCCTGGAAGCCGTCTCGGAGCCGGACGAGAAGGGCATGCGCACCGTCATGTGCACCCTCAACGGCCAGTCCCGGCCCGTCGTGGTCCGCGACCGTTCAGTGGTGAGCAACGTCAAGGCCGCAGAAAAAGCCGATCCCGCCCAGCCGGGCCACGTGGCCGCACCCTTCGCGGGCGCCGTCACCGTCACGGTCAAGCCGGGCGAGACGGTCAACGCCGGAGACACCGTGGCAACCATCGAGGCCATGAAGATGGAAGCGTCCATTACGACGCCGGTGGGCGGCAAGGTTTCCCGCCTCGCCATCTCGGCCGTGGAGCAGGTCCAGGGCGGAGACCTGCTGCTGGTCATAGAGCAGTAACAGCCTCCACGACAACGAAAGGGTCCTTCACCTCGGTGAAGGACCCTTTCGCCGTTCTGGAAATTCAGGAACGCGGCGCCGAGTACATCTCTTCGATGACGGTTTCGAAGTCCTTCATCACCTGCGCCCGCTTCACCTTCATGGAGGGGGTCAGGTGCCCGGATGCCTCGGTGAAGTCTGCCGGGACGATGCGGAAGGACTTGATGGCCTCGGCCTGGGAAACCGACGTGTTTGCTGCGGTGATCAGGTCCTGGACGGCCGCTTTGACCACTGGGTTCCCGGCTGCCTGCTCCAGGGTGGTGCCTGCCGGCAGTCCGTGGCGCTGCAGCCAACCCGGCAGGGCCTCCTGATCGAGCGTCACGAGGGCCCCGATGAAGGGCCTGTTGTCGCCCACCACCAGGACCTGCGACACCAGGGCGTCTGCCCGGATCTGGTCTTCAAGCAGCGCCGGGATGACGTTCTTGCCCCCGGCGGTGACGATGATCTCCTTCTTCCGGCCCGTAATCCAGACGAAGCCTTCCTCGTCCAGCCGGCCGATGTCTCCGGTGTGGAACCAGCCATCCGTGAACGCCTCGGCGGTGAGGTCGTCCCGCCGGTAGTAGCCCCGCATGACGCAGACCCCCTTGGCCAGGATCTCGCCGTCGTCGGCGATCTTGACCGCGTTGCCCGGCAGCGGCTTGCCCACCGATCCGATCTTGATCCGGGACGGCGTGTTGACCGTGATGGGAGCAGTGGTCTCCGTGAGGCCGTATCCCTCGAGCACCTGCAGTCCGATGCCTTGGAAGAAGTGCCCCAGCCGTTCGCCCAGGGGGCCGCCGCCGGACACGGCGTGCGCAACGTGTCCGCCCATCGCCGCCCGCAACTTGCCATAGACCAGTTTGTCGAACACCGCGTGGCGCAGCTTCAGGCCCAGCCCCACCCGGCCGTCCTGGCGGGCTTTGGAAAATGCGATGGCGGTTTCTGCCGCCCGGTGGAAGATGGCGCCCTTTCCGCCGTCCTCGGCCTTGGTCAGTGCAGAGTTGTAGACCTTCTCGAAGACCCTCGGCACCGCCAGGATGAAGGTGGGCTCGTAGCTCTGCAGGTCACCGAGGAGGTTTTTGATGTCGGGGGTGTGGGCCACGGTGGTACCTGCGGCCATCGCCAGCACCGAGATGAACCGGGCGAACACGTGGGCCATCGGCAGGAACATGATGGTCTTGGCGTTCTCATGGACGATGTCGCCGATGATGGCCAGGGCGTTGTCCGAGAGCTCCACGAAGTTTCCGTGCGTCAGCTCGCAGCCCTTGGGCCGTCCCGTGGTTCCGGAGGTGTAGATGATGGTGGCGACGTCGCCAAGGTTCGCTGCGCTGCGGCGCGCTTCGAGTTCTTCATCGCTGACGTCCCGGCCGGCGTCCCGGAGCGCGTCCAGTCCGTGGCCCTCGAGCTGCCAGACGTGCTGCACGTCGGTGAGCCCCTCGGCCGTGACGGCCTGGCGGATGATGTTCTCGTGGTGCGCGGATTCGCCGAAAGCGGCCACTGCACCAGAATCGCCGAGGTTCCAGGCGACCTGGGACGGGGAGGATGTTTCATAGATGGGGACCGAAACCGCCCCGGCGAACCAGATGGAGAAGTCGACCAGGGCCCACTCGTAGCGGGTGCGGGACATGATGCCCACGCGCTCGCCTGCAGCGACGCCGCTGGCGATCAGGCCCTTGGCCAGTGCCCTGACATCTGCCAGGAACTCGGTGGCGGCCACGTTCTGCCAGGCGCCTGCGGCATCGAGGCGTGAAAACAGTGCCGGGTTGCTGGCCTTGCCTGCCTGCCGCAACACCAGGTCGGTGATGTTGGATTCGGGTGGGACAACAACCAGGGGCGGAACACTGAATTCGCGCACTGTAGCTCCTTTGATATCTGAAGTCCCGCGCAGGGGTTTGCCTAAAGACTAATACCCCTGGCGGGACCGTGCAGTACACAAACCTACTGGCGAGTAACTTAGTCGTCAATCGACCCCGCGCGCGGCGGTGTATGTCAAGACAATTCCCCTGGCCGCCTAGAATGGTGGACTATGTACGGACCGTTGCCCGGCGACCAGGCCGGCCCCCTTGGACGACCGGCTCCCTGGCGCCGCCGTCCCGTCACCCACCGCGCCGGACAGCTGCAAGGCGGCGGAGTCCGCGGGCACCTCCGCCTCGGCCGCAAGGGATTGGCCATTGGGATCGACATCGGGGGAACCAAGGTCGCCGCAGGCGTTGTGGACTCCGAAGGCCGGATCCTCAGCGAGGCACGCCGGTCCACGCCGGGAACGGACCCGCGGGCGGTGGAGCAGGTCATCGTGGAACTCGTCGAGGAATTGGGCCGGGGCCACCGCATCTGGTCGGTGGGCATCGGTGCCGCCGGCTGGATGGACCTGGCAGGCGGAACCGTCCTCTTCAGCCCGCATCTGGCCTGGCGCAACGAGCCTCTCCGCGAGAACCTGCAGCGGCTTCTTCGCCGCCCGGTGCTCCTGACCAACGACGCCGATGCTGCGGCCTGGGCGGAATGGCGCTTCGGCGCCGGCCAGGGGGAGGACCGCCTGGTATGCATCACGCTGGGCACCGGAATCGGCGGGGCGATGGTGATGGACGGCAGGGTGGAACGCGGCCGCTTCGGAGTCGCCGGCGAATTCGGCCACCAGATCATCATGCCCGGCGGCCACCGGTGCGAGTGCGGCAACCGCGGATGCTGGGAACAGTACGCATCGGGCAACGCCCTGGGCCGGGAGGCACGGCTCCTCGCCCGGGCAAATTCACCGGTAGCCCAGGACCTTCTCGCGGCGGTGGGCGGCCGCCCTGAAGCCATCACCGGTGCAATCGTCACGGAACTGGCCCTGGCAGGCGACCGTGCGTCGCGCGAGCTGATCGAGGAAGTGGGCGAATGGCTCGGCCTGGGACTGGCCAACCTGGCCGCGGCCCTGGATCCAGGCCTGTTCGTGATCGGCGGGGGCTTGTGCTCTGCGGGTGACCTGCTGGTGGAGCCGGCCCGCAAGGCGTTCGCACGGAACCTCACCGGCCGTGGCTTCCGGCCGGAAGCGGGCATCGAGCTGGCCGCCCTCGGCCCCAACGCGGGCCTGATCGGTGCTGCGGACCTCTCCCGGGTCAGCAGCCGCGTCCGCAGCTGACCGGCCCGGCGTGCTTGCTAGACCCTCGCGCCGTCGTCGTCCCCGTTCTTTTCCTGGGGCAGCTTCATAATCAGGTACACGGTCGCGAGCACGAAGACGGCAACAATTCCGACGATGGCCAGCAGTGGCGCTGACCGCCAGAACATTGCCGACAACAGCAACGCCACCGGTGCGCCCACGGCCCCCAGCCACGCCAGCATGGTCAGGGGATCGGTACCGGCCAGGCTGGGCGGCTCCTCGGGCACGAACTCACCGCCGTCGTCGTCGTCGTCCACCTCATAATCCCGGGGGCCATCGGAGGGCCCGGCAGGCTCTGCGGCCGTCCCGCCGGCGGCTGCCGCCTGGCGCTCCGCCGCCGACAACTCGGCAGGCGGCATCCCGGCCAGGCCCAGGGGATCAAAGTCCCGGAACGAGGGCGGCTGGTGGGTTTCCGGGGTTCCGGGTGCTGTCCCGGATGGTGGCAGCTGGCCGCCTGCCGGGGTATCAGGGCGCGTTGCCACGGTGTCCGATTCGAGCCGTGCCACCAGGTCCAGCCAGACGGCGTCGTCCTGGCTGGCCCCCGGGTCCGGCTGGCCCGGATCATGCCTGTTCATTGCGGCCCTCCTGCCCTGCCGTGGCGGGACTGGCCGGTGGCGCGGCGTTCAGGACCCGCCGGATGAAGTCCACCGAGCCCTCGAAGATGAGCTCCGCGTCGTTGTCCAGGGTGGCGACGTGGTAACTGTTCTCCAGCCGGACCACGTCCAGTGGCGCATTCGTCAGCCCGCGCCGCAGGACGGCCATGCTGGCATCGGACACCACATGGTCCACGGTTGAGCGGTAGACCTGGACGGGGGCGGTGATCCGGGGGAGGAGCCGGACGGTGTCCTTGAACATCTTGTTGAGTTCGTGGGCGGCTGCCACCGGGGTGCGTGCGTAGGCGCCCTCCTCCACACCTGCCTTGAGGATGTCGTTGCCAATCGACGGGGTGCTCTTCACGACCAGCTTCAGGATGCCCGCCAGCGGCGCGCGGGGGTCATCGACCACCAGGCCGGGATTCACCAGGACCACTCCCGCAACCGGCCTGGTCGCGGCAATCCGCAGGGCCAGGGCCCCGCCCATGCTCAGGCCGGCAGCGAAAACCCTGTCGCACTGGGCGTCCAGCTCGAGGAAAGCTTCATCCAAGGCAGCGTGCCATTGCTGCCAGCGGGTCCGGGAGAGGTCCTGCCACGACGTCCCGTGGCCCGGAAGCAACGGCATCCGGACGGCGAAACCGGCCGCGGCGAACGCCGTGGCCCACGCCCGCAAACCATGCGGGCTTCCCGTGAAGCCATGGGACAGGACGATTCCGGTGCGGGGACCTTCGCCGCTGAAGGCGCTCGAGAAGGGGCTGTGGTCAGGGCCGGAGGTCATGGCGTCTCCAAGGTACTGGTGCGGCGGGCGTGGGCGGCGACGAATGCTTCCGATTTTTCGAAGATCGCGGGCGCGTCCACGTCCAGAGTAGCCACATGTCCACTGCTGGCAAGGTCCACGACCTCGGCAAGATTTCCCCGCAGCCCCTTTTCCAGCAGGGCCAGGGATGTTGGCGGGACCACTGCGTCCGTTCGCGATTTGAAAACCTGGACCGGGGCGTCCACCTTCGGCAGCCCGCGCGTGGCAGCGCCAAAGAGCTTCTTGAGCTCATGCACGGCAGCCAGCGGGGTCCGCGAATAGTCGCCGTCGTCCGTGGCTGGTGCCCCGGTCTGGTCCTCCTGGAGGGGAATCGTGGTCCGCTGGAAGTACTTGAGGACGCCGATCACGCGCACCCGGCGGTCATAGAAACTCAGCCCCGGATTGACGATGGTGACCCCCGAAACGTGGTGGCGGGAGGCCGCGAGCAGGGCGATCGCACCGCCCATGGACAGGCCGGCGGTAAACGTCATGTCCGTCCGCGCGGAAAGGTCCAGGAAAGCTTCCTCGTAGCTGCGGTACCAGTCCTGCCACGCCGTCCGGGCGAGCTGGCGCCAATCCGTTCCATGCCCGGGCAGCAAGGGAACGGACACCGCGTAGCCCTGGTCCGCCAGGTGCAGTGCCCACGGCATCACGCTCAAGGGGCTGCCGGTGAACCCGTGGCAGATGGCGATGCCAATCCGCGCATTGGGGCCGTGGCCTGGATAGCTGAAAGCGGCCGGACGGGGCGGGATGCTGCTTTCAGTCATGACTCCATCGTGTCACTGTTCCTGCCAAATCTCACTAGAGTAGGGTTGCATTGAATCGCTGGCCAGGCCCGACGCAGGGGCTGGAAGCCGCCTTCCGGAGAGGTTCGCCACGTGTTCTATTGGGTCATGAAAAGGATCTTCCTCGGTCCGGTGATCAAGCTGCTTTTCCGGCCGTGGGTCAAGGGCCTGGACAACATCCCGGTGCAGGGGGCCGCCATTATCGCCTCCAACCACCTGTCGTTCTCGGATTCGATCTTCATGCCGCTCATGGTCCGCCGTCCGGTGGTGTTCCTGGCCAAATCGGAATACTTCACGGGAACCGGGATCAAGGGCAGGCTGACCGCGGCGTTCTTCCGCCTGACCAACCAGCTGCCCATGGACCGGTCCGGTGGCGCGGCCTCGGCGGCGTCCCTGAATGCGGGGATGGACGTACTCAGCTCCGGCGGCCTGCTGGGCATCTACCCCGAGGGCACGCGCAGCCCGGACGCCCGGTTATACCGCGGGAAAGTGGGCGTGGCCCGGCTGGCGCTGCAGGCGGGCGTTCCGGTTATTCCTGTTGCCATGATCGGCACCGACAAAGTCCAGCCCATCGGCAAGCGGCTGCCCAACATCCGCAGGATCGGCATGATCTTCGGCGAACCGCTGGACTTCAGCCAGTACCGTGACCAGGCGGAAGACCGCACCGTGCAGCGGCTTATCACGGACGAGATCATGACCAACCTGATGCGGCTGTCCGGCCAGGAGTATGTGGACGAGTACGCCGCCGTCGTCAAGCTCCGGCTTGCCGGCAAGCCTGCAGAACCGAGGGCGGCAGCGGAGCCATTGGCCGCACCGGCCGCCGGCGAAGGCGAATTCGTCCACGGCAGCGGTACCGGCCCCGAGGCACCGGCGGAAGGCAGGACTGCACCGGAGGACGACGCCGGGACATCCGCCGCCAGGTAACGGCACCGGGGTTTCCGGTGCCGTTGTGACGCCGGGGCCGGGCTGAGTGACGGCGCTGTGCCCTGCCGGTCCCGCCCTGCCGCTAGTCTTAGATGGTGACTGAGCTATCTGCAAAACCTGCCTTTTCGCTGTCCAGTACCGCCCAGAGCGGGGCGGCCAACTATCCCGGACTCGACAACTGGCGGGACCTTCCCATCTCGCAGCAGCCCAGCTGGCAGGACCGCGGCGTTTTCGAGGCCTCGGTAAAGGAACTTTCCGTCCTTCCGCCACTGGTGTTCGCCGGTGAAGTGGACGTGCTGCGCGAGCGGCTCGCCGCTGCCGCCCAGGGCAAGGCCTTCCTGCTGCAGGGCGGCGACTGCGCCGAAACGTTCGAGGCGGCCACGGCGGACAAGATCAGTGCCCGCGTCAAGACCATTCTCCAGATGGCAGTGGTGCTCACGTACGGGGCGGCCATGCCGGTCATCAAGATGGGCCGGATGGCGGGCCAGTTCGCCAAGCCCCGTTCCTCAAACGATGAAACCCGCGACGGCGTCACCTTGCCCGCCTACCGTGGCGACATCGTCAACGGTTACGAGTTCACGCCCGAATCCCGCGGCCATGACGCCGCCAGGATGCTCCGCGCCTACCACACCTCCGCTTCCACGCTGAACCTCATCCGGGCCTTCACACAGGGCGGCTTTGCCGACCTCCGCTCGGTACACCAGTGGAACAAGGGGTTCACCGAAAACCCGGCCCACGCCCGCTACGAGTCGCTGGCCCGGGATATCGACCGCGCCATCAAGTTCATGGATTCCTGCGGCGCCGACTTCGAAGCCCTCAAGCGCGTGGAGTTCTTCGCCAGCCACGAGGCACTGCTGCTGGACTACGAGCGCGCCCTGACGCGCATCGACTCCCGCACCGGCTTCCCCTATGACACCTCGGCCCACTTCCTGTGGATCGGGGAGCGCACCCGGGAACTGGACCACGCCCATGTCGACTTCCTCTCGCGGGTGCGCAACCCCATCGGGGTCAAGCTCGGCCCGTCCACCACCGGTGATGACGCGCTGCGCCTGATCGACAAGCTGGACCCTGACCGCGAGCCAGGGCGCCTGACCTTCATTACCCGCATGGGTGCCGGCAACATCCGCGAGAAGCTGCCTGCCGTCGTCGAGAAGGTCACCGCTTCCGGCGCCCAGGTGCTGTGGGTCACCGACCCCATGCACGGCAACACCGTCACGTCGCCCAACGGCTACAAGACGCGCAATTTCGACGACGTCATCGACGAAGTGCGCGGCTTCTTCGAAGTGCACCACGGGCTGGGGACGGTCCCTGGCGGGCTGCACGTGGAGATGACCGGCGACGACGTGGCCGAGTGTCTCGGTGGCGCGGACCCGATCGACCAGGACGCCTTCCTGGACCGCTACGAGTCTGTGTGCGATCCCCGCCTGAACCACATGCAGTCGCTGGAGATGGCCTTCCTCGTAGCCGGCGCACTCGCCAAGAACTAGGTCAGGTGGCGGGCCGGCGCGGCCGGCCTGCCACCACCTACACCACCGTGATCGTGATGACGGAACCCTCGGGTACCTTGCGGTTCACCGGTTCCTGATCCCGGACGGTACCGAAGAAGCCGCCGAGGATGTTGTTGACCCGGACCTGGAAGCCCAGCGCCTCCAGGGCCTTGCGTGCTTCTGTAGCCTGCTTGCCGATGAAGCTGGGTACATCCACCATCTTTGGCCCCTTGGAAATGGTCAAGGTGACCGTGCCGCCGCGGGTCAGCGTCCCGGTGGCCGGAGACTGGCTGACCACGGCGCCCTCGGGAACGGACTTGTCAAACACCGCATCCGGTGACGTGTCGGCAGTGAGCCCCGCGGCTTTGATCGCGGCTGCGGCGTCGTCCTTGGCCTTTCCCACCACGGAGGGAACGGGGATCGGCTGCGGTCCCTTGGAAACCACCATCTCCACGGGCGTGCCGTGCCGGGCGGGCGTGCCGGCAGCGGGATTTTGCGATAACACCGTGCCGGCTGCGGCCTGGTCGTCGAATTGTTCGCTGACCGGGCCCAACGCCATTTCAGCCGCATTGAGTGCGTTCTTCGCGTCCGTCAGGGTTCCGCCGGTGAGTTTCGGCAGGGGAAAGAGCTGCGGGCCCTTCGAGACCAACAGCGAGACGGGCTGGAATTTGCGGATCTCGGTACCGGCGGACGGCTCGCTGCCCACCACCAGGCCGCTGGGCACCTGGTCATCAAAGACATCGCTGGTGGTGGAATGGAAACCCACCCCGTTGAGCACTTGCTGGGCCTGCGCCACCGTCTTGTTGGCCACGGCCGGCACCGCTGCCGCAGCGCCCGGACCCATGCCGAAAAACCATCCGGCGCCGGTAGCCAGCAGGGCGGCAATAATGAGGACAACAATCCACAGGATGCCCCGACGGCGCGGATTGCCTTCCCGGAGCGTGCGCGCGGGAGTGGCGGCCGCCCGCGCGCGGACTTTTTCGTCTTCCCGGTCCGCTCGGCGCTGCGCCCGCTTGCTGAGCCGGGGCGGTGGGGGAGCCCAGGCGTCCTCCGCATCGTCGTCGGGCAGTGCGAGGTCCGCCCGCCGGGAGTGGGACATTATGGCTTCCGCCGCAGGCCCGGCGGCTGTGCGCTCCTGCGGCATCGGCTGCCGTCCGGGAGGATAGCCAGGGGCGGCCGGCCGTGCGGGGGGCATAAGCGTCGTTGGATTGCTGGCGCGGGCCAGAACCTCGGTCTGGTGCTGGGCAGTCGCGGCGGCAGCCGCGGGGGGCTGCAGGTCAAGTTCGGCATCCGTCAGGTTGGTCCGGATGTGGCGCAGCTCCTGGAGCAGGGCATTGCCGTCGACCGGCCGGTTTTCGGGATCATTGGCGGTGCACCATTGCACCAGCTCATCCACTTCCCCGGCGAGGCCGGGCACCAGGGCTGACGGCGGACCGACCGTTCCGTTGACGTGCTGGTAGGCGACCTGGATGGGCACGTCACCTTCGAACGGTTGCCGGCCCGTCAGCATTTCGTACAACATGATGCCCACGGAGTAGACATCGCTGCGCTCGTCCGCCGGTTGGCCCAGGACCAGTTCGGGGGAGATATAGGCAACGGTGCCGATCAGCGCACCGGTACTGGTGGAACTGGTGACGGCACGGGCCAGGCCGAAATCGCCAATCTTGATCCTGCCGTCATCGGCGATCAGGACATTTTCCGGCTTGACGTCCCGGTGGATAAAGCCCGCTGCGTGCGCGGCTCCCAGACCCTCCACTACGGGATCGATCAGTGCCAGTGCCAGCCGCGGCGGCAGGGCGCCCCGCTCCTTGAGAACGTCCCTGAGCGTATGGCCCTTGATGTACTCCATGACGAGGTAGGCGGTATTGCCGTCGTTGCCCTGGTCCAGTACACCCACCACGTGCGGGTGGGAGAGGCGCGCGGCGGCCTTTGCTTCGCGGCCCAGCCTGCCCAGGAAGCTTTCGTCGGCGGCGAGGTGCGGGTGGAGCACCTTGAGCGCCACTTCGCGGTCCAGCCTTTGGTCGACGGCCAGGTAGACAGTGGACATTCCGCCGCGGGCGAGCCTGGAGGCCACTGCATAGCGGTTGTCCACCAGTGTCCCTGCAAGGGGGTCTGTCACGTGTTCCTGCACCTTACGATCCTAATCCCGTGGCAAAAGGCATCCGAAACGGAAACGGGTCCGAACCGGTAACGGTTCGGACCCGCGGTGTTTCATCCGGAGCCGGTGGTGCCCAGGGGCTCAGCTGTAGTTCTTCTGGTTCGCCTTGATGGCGGCCACGTAGGCCTTGGTGTCGTCGTACATTCCGTACTTGCTTACCGAGTACTGGCCCTGGTAGTAGCCGGCGATGGCCGTGTCCTGGTCCTTGCTGGTGGCCAGCAGCTGGCGGAGGATGGCGATGCCTGCTGTTGCGTTGTCGTAGGGGTCGAGCAGGTTCAGCTTGCGTCCCACCAGGTCTGATGCCCACTGCCCAGAGCTGGGAATGACCTGCATGGTCCCGATCGCGTTCGCCGGTGATACGGCCCGCTGGTTGAAGCCTGACTCCTGGTACGCAAAGGCCAGGGCAAGGGACGTATCCACGCCCATCCGGCGGGCGGTGTCTGCCACGATGTTCTTCATTTCATCCCTCGAGGGGACGGGGGAGGCGTTGAGCAGGGCCTTGTTTTCGTTCGCCGAGCTCACTACCGCCGCCGGATAGCTGAAGCCGAGGAAGGTGCTGGGAACCAGGGGTGCGGCGGCCGGCTGGGGGGCTGCGGGGGCAGGCTGCGGGTTCGCCTGTCCGGAGCCGCCGGGGATCACCAGTTTGCTGCCAGGGTAGATGACGGTGGTCATGCCCAGCTGGTTCGCCGAGAGCAGGTCCGACAACTTAACCCCGTGCCGGGATGCAATGGCCGAGAGCGTGTCACCGGCCTTGATGGTGTAGGAGCCGGTGGCCGGGGCGGACGTGACGGCCAAGGCAGGTGCAGGAGCGGCCGGAGCCGCCGGTGCCGGCGCGGCAGGGGCGGGAGCGGCGTCTCCGGCGCTGACCTTGATCTTCTGGCCGGGGTAGATGATGGAGCGCATCGAAAGGTTGTTCCAGGCAAAGACGTCAGAGAGGCCCACGTTGTGCCGCGCGGCAATGGCACCGAGGGTATCCCCGGGCTTCACCGTATAGGTTGCCCCGCCCGGGGCGGCCGGTGCTGAAGGGGCCTGCGCTGCGGGCGCCGGGGCCGGGGCTGCCGGTGCTGCTGATCCGGAGAGCTTGATCTTCTGGCCGGGGTAAATGATGGTGTTCGGCTGGAGGTTGTTGAGCCTGAGGATTTCCCCTGTGTCCAATCCGAAGCGGCCGGCGATCGCGCTCACGGTATCGCCCCGGACGATGGTGTATTCCGCGGGAGGCGCCGGCTGTGCGGGCTGGAGGGTCGAGGGAACGGTGGTGGAGACGGAAGAGGCGGGGATGACCGTGCCGGTGGCCTGCGCAGCTGCCTGGGCCTTCATTGCCGCGGCCAGGCTGCTGGGAATGGTCCGTGCAGGCTGCGCTGCCGTTGCGGGCTGGGCAAGGGCCAAGGATGACAGGACGACGGCTGGGAGTGCCGCAGTGGTGGCGGCAATCATCGGCAGGCTCGGCTTGGGGGGCTGCTTGGGCGAGCGGGACATCGACATGGAAAGAATCCTCTTCTCAACTGCGGGCGCGGACGCGGGCGGGGATGCCGCTGTCAATCTTGATACTACTGTGACTTAAGTTATTCGTGTTACAACTGTGATGAAAGTGAATCTCTCACGAATTTGCGAATAGCACAACAACCAGGGGAATGGCTGGAATGGCCACTTTCATGGAGTGTCTCCGGATGGGGAGGCAAATGAATGGCCCCGACTAGGCGACGGGGTGCGCAGCGTGGCAACCTTGGTCCGTGAGTAATGTAGAAAACCTGGTGGGCGAGTGGTTGCCGCTGCCCGACGTGGCCCGTTTGTTGGATGTTTCAGTTACCAAGGTCCATGGCCTGATTGATGACCATGCCTTGGCAGCAGTGCGCGTTGGCGAGCGGAAGATTCGTTCAGTTCCCGCTGAATTCATCCAGGACGGCCAGGTAGTGGACAGCTTAAAAGGCACCATTGTGGTCCTCTCCGACGCAGGCTACTCGGATGAAGACCTCATTGTGTGGCTCTTTACCGCCGACGAATCACTGCGCGGCCGCCCTATCGATGCGTTGCGGGAAGGCCGCAAGACAGAAATAAGGCGCAGGGCCCAAACCCTCGCCTGGTAATTAACCGCTTTAGGAGGCTCGGCTGACGGTTGCTTCAGCCAGCCTCCGCAGGGCTGTCTTGGGCAGATCCTCCAATGGGAGCTCATCAAGGGCATCAAATGCCGCTGCACCGAATTCCCCGATCAGGACTTCCGTGGCCTGCAAGGCTCCGGAGTCTTCGATGATCCGCCTGATTTCCAGGATGTCCGCCTCCGAAAGGTCGGGGCTGCCGAGCCTTGCGTCGATAAACGCCGATTCAGCGGGAGATGCCTGGTCCAAGGCCAGCGCCACCAGGACGGTGCGCTTTCCCTCCCTCAGATCATCGCCCGCCGGCTTGCCCGTGGTCAGCGGATCGCCGAAAACGCCCAGCACGTCGTCGCGGAGCTGGAATGCTTCGCCGAGCGGCAGGGCGAAGGCCGAATAGCCGCGGAGCAGCTCGTTGGAAGCTCCAGCCAGGGCCCCGCCAAGCGCAAGCGGATGCTCGGTGGAGTACTTGGCGCTCTTAAACCGGATGATCGACTGGGCCCTGCCGACAGCGCCGGCACGGTCGCGGACCGGACCCGCCACTTCTTCCAGGATATCCAGGTACTGTCCGGCCATCACCTCGGCGCGCATGAGGTTGAAGATCAGCCTTGCCCTGCTGCCGGAGGCTGCCCGCTCTCCGATGTCGGTGAACGCTTCCTCGCTGAAGGACAGGCAAAGGTCGCCGGCAAGAATGGCTGCTGCCTGGCCAAACCGTTCGCTGTCCAGTGCCCAGCCCTGCGCGGTGTGCAGCTGGCTGAAGCGCCGGTGCACACTGGGACCGCCCCGCCGGGTGTCCGAACGGTCGATAATGTCGTCGTGGATCAGGGCCGCAGCCTGGAACAGCTCAAGTGCGGCACCGGCCGTCACAACCTGGCCGGCTCCGGCTTCGCCGCCTGCGCCGCGCCAGCCCCAATAGCACATGAGTGCGCGGAGGCGCTTGCCGCCGGTGACCAAGTTGGAGATGGAGCCCATGATGGGCTCGATGTCAGGCGAGATGCCCGACATGATGGACTGGCGCTCGGTCAGGAAGCCGGTCAGCTCGCCGGCAACGCCCGCCACGAAGTCCGCCTGCTCATTCCTCAGCTGCTCCGCGGCCGTCACTTGGCCGACTCAGCTGCGACGTTCGCACCGATGGTGAACGTGGAGACGCCGGAGGCCTCCACTACCGAGAGGTTCACGGTTTCATTGTCGCCGCGGACGAAGTCCTTGGAAGCAACACCACCGACAACATCGCCCGGCACCGCCTTGAACCCCTGGCCTTCGAGGGCCTTGGTATAGAAGTCGATGACGGCGCTGGTCGGTGCCGATACTGTCCCCACGAGCGCGGCCGTTGCCGGGGTGGAGGCCTTGTCAAAACTGCTGGAGACCACAGTGGCCCCGGTCATCAGGGGAAGAAGCTGCCGCGGAAACCCTTCCACGACGGCGCCGACCGTTGCCGATGTGTTGGGGGATGCCGATGGGCTGGGCGAGGCCGTGAGAGTGGACTGCGTGGCGGCAATGGAAGCGGCCTGGGAAGGCTGTGCCTGACCTGATGGGGCCTGGCTGCATGCAGCAAGGGCAAGCATCCCAATGGCGGCAAGCGCGGCAAGGCCAGCTGGCTTGAAGTTTCCAATAGCCGTCACAGAGACTTTCCTCCTGGTGTTGTTGGCGGAATCAGCCTCCAGTTTAGCCAGCCTCCGGAAGGGTCATTACAAACCGATAGGATTGCAGCCGTGGGGCCCGCAGGTATGAACCAGCCAGCCGCCGCCCGCCTCCCGGGCCGCCGGCGTACGTGCATCATGCACGTGGACATGGATGCCTTCTTCGTCTCGGTGGAGCTCCGGACACGTCCCGAACTTCGCGGCAAGCCCGTTATTGTCGGGTTCCCGGGCGAGCGTTCGGTGGTCCTGTCAGGGTCCTATGAAGCCCGGACTTTTGGCGTCAAGTCCGCGATGCCCATGGCCGTGGCGATGCGGATGTGCCCGCAAGCCGTGGTGATTGAACCCCGGCACAAGCTCTACTACGAGGTGTCCGGGGAGCTGATGGCGATTTTCGAATCGATCACCGGGCTCGTGGAGCCGCTGAGTGTCGACGAGGCTTTCCTTGACGTCACCGGCGCCCTGCGGCGGCTGGGCCCGCCCAGGGGGATAGGGGAGCTCATCCGGCGCAGGGTGGCTGCGGAACTGGGCATCACCGCCTCGGTCGGGATTGCGGAAACCAAATTCGTGGCCAAGATTGCCTCCACCCGGTGCAAGCCTGACGGGCTCCTGATGATTGGGCCTGACGAAACCGTTCCATACCTCCACAGCCTCCCGGTTGGCGCGCTTTGGGGCGTCGGCGCCAAGACGGGTGAGGCCTTGGCGAACATGGGAATCAGGACCGTGGCAGACGTCGCGGCAACCCCCGTGTCTTCGTTGAAGAAGGTCCTTGGCGCCTCCGGAGAACACGTGCACCAGCTTGCCTGGGGCATTGACCCTCGTCCGGTGACCCCGGTACGGCTGGAAAAGAGCATCGGAGCGGAGGAGACGTTTGCCGTGGATACGGCCGACGACGGGCTCCTGCGGCGGGAACTGCTGCGGCTGTCCCACCGAACCGCGACGCGGCTTCGCAGCTCGGGGATGGTGGCGCGGACCGTGGCCCTGAAGCTCCGCTTCGCAGACTTCTCAACCATCACCCGCAGCAGGACGGTCCAGACTCCGGTGGACAGCGCCCAGCTGATCTACGCGGTTGCACTCCAGCTTTTGGAGTCCCTCGGAACCAGGGCCATGACCGTGCGGCTCGTGGGGGTCCGGGCTGAACAGCTCGAGGAAGCAGCCCGGACCTCGCTTCAGCTGAGTATTGACCGCAGGGATGAGAACTGGCGGGCTGCCGAGCAGGCACTGGACGAAGTAACGCGCAGGTTCGGCAGCAAGTCCGTACTGCCAGCGCGCCTGATGGAGCCGGACAGCCCGTCCGGCGAAAGGACACAAGGGCCGGCCTGAGGGTCCGCCGAAGTCATTGCCGTCTTTCAGATCAGGCCTCAACAATCTATCCTTAGATATACATAGTTTTCGAGTGAATGGACTTACTGCCGGACCCTCTTGGACATGCTCCCGCCCCCGCGACTGCATGTAAGGTTCCTGTCCTGGCCGCCGCCGGCCGGGTGGGAACTTTCCAGCTACAGCAAACGTTCTAGGGGTCAGAAGTAGTGGCTGGGATCAGCCCGGACGTTGGCCTACAAAAGGAGGTCGTGATGCCGCTGTCGGAGCACGAACAGAAGCTGCTTGAGCAGCTTGAGAAGCAGCTTCACGAGGACGATCCGAAGTTCGCGAACTCAATGGGTTCGGACCCCGGGCGTTCATGGTCCACGAGGCACGTGGTCATCGGAGTCCTGTGCGCGCTTGCCGGCGTCTTCCTCTTGCTGGTTGGCGTCACCCTCCAGAACATCTTCGTCGGCGTCCTGGGCTTTGTGGTCATGGGCGGCGGAGTCTATTTCGCCACCATGCGCAGTTCCCGCGGCAGGCCTGGCTCCAAGGCCGGCGCCGGCAAGGGCGGCAAGCCTCGGAGTTCCTTCATGAGCAGCCTCGAGGAACGTTGGGACGAGCGCCGCCGGGGAGAGTCCTGAACGGCATCTCCGGAAAGCCGCCCCGCTTCTCCATTTCGCTCCCCTGACGGCAGGGGAACGCACCTAAAGGCCCGCTTCGGCGGGCCTTTTCCTGTTTAACCGGGCGAGTGCCGGATTCATGGTCCTGTGGAAACCGGACTTTCGTTAAAGTCCTCCACTTTCCACCATCGGGGCATTTTCCGCGCCAATTCAAGGGTCCTATCCCATAAATGGAGGGCCCAAACGGCCGTTCTGCGTTGACTGTGGTGGAAAGTGGAGTAATGTGGAGGACATAAGAGGGTGGTTGCAACACAGGGGATGTGCAGTTCCTGACGGCGGACAGGCGGTGGGCCAGTGTTTCTGGGCACTCACTCGCCGCGTCTGGATGAAAAGGGACGGATCATTCTCCCCGCAAAGTTCCGCGAGGAGCTTGCCAGCGGGCTGGTGCTCACAAGGGGCCAGGAACGTTGCATCTACGTCTTCAGCGAGAAGGAATTTGCACGGGTCCACGAGCAGATGCGGGAGGCGCCAATCTCCTCCAAGCAGGCACGTGACTACATCCGTGTATTTCTCTCTGGAGCCTCGGACGAGGTACCTGACAAGCAGGGGCGCGTGACCATACCACCAGCGCTCCGGGAGTATGCAGGACTCGGAAGGGAACTTGCCGTCATCGGCGCCGGTACCCGCGCCGAGATCTGGGACGCCCAGGCTTGGAACGAATACCTCGCGGAGAAGGAAACCGCCTTCTCCGAAACTGACGACCCCATTCCGGGCATTCTCTGAATCCGGAACGGGCAGCGGGTGGCTTCTTGGACGAGATCTCCAGCCGGCCCATCGGCTGCCAACCTGGCTCAACTTCCCCTGAGCCAGGCGGGCAGGACGGTAGGCGCGGATGGGGATCTGGTCCCAGAAGCAGCAGGTGACAACGACGGCGGGAAAGGACCAGGCATGAACGATGAACCGAAGCCTACGTCCGAACGCCATGTGCCGGTCCTGCGGGACCGGTGCATCAATTTGTTGGCACCGGGATTTGAGGCTGCGAGACGGCGGGGCCGGACTCCCGTAGCCGTTGACGCAACACTGGGCATGGGCGGCCACTCAGAGGCAATGCTTCAGCGGTTTCCCGACCTTCACCTCATCGGGATCGACCGCGATGAAGAAGCCCTGGCCCTCGCAGGGGAGCGGCTGGCGCCTTTTGCGGCACGGACCGACCTCGTCCACGCCGTCTATGACGAAATCCAGGACGTCCTGGCGGACCTCGGTGTAGCCGAGGTGCATGGGATCCTCATGGACCTCGGCGTCTCCTCCCTGCAGCTGGATGAGCGTGAGCGCGGATTCGCCTACTCCTTCGATGCACCCCTGGACATGCGGATGGACACCAGCCGCGGCCAAACGGCAGCGGATGTGGTCAACAACTACAGCGAAGCGGACCTGGTCCGGATCATCCGCAAATGGGGCGAGGAAAAGTTCGCAGGACGCATAGCCAACCGGATCGTCGCGGCCCGCGCAGTCAAGGAGTTCACCACCACCGGCGAACTCGTGGAACAAATCCGTTCGGTTGTCCCTGCCTCGGCCGCAAAGTCCGGCGGACATCCCGCCAAACGGACTTTCCAGGCCCTGAGGATCGAGGTTAACGAAGAACTCGATGTCCTGGAACGGGCCGTCCCGGCCGCCGTCGACTCCCTGGCTCTGGGCGGCCGAATCGTGGTCATGTCCTACCACTCGCTGGAAGACAAGATCGTCAAGGGCGTGTTCCAGGCCCGGTCCAAGTCTTCGGCTCCCCTCGGCTTCCCGGTGGAGCTGGAGGAGCACAAGCCCGAACTGAAAACCCTGACCAAGGGCACTGAGGTGCCCACCGCCGTCGAAATCGCCGAAAACCCGCGCGCTGCCTCCGCCAGGCTTCGTGCTGCAGAACGAATCAGAGCCAGGAGAGCTGCATGAGCACCGCCGCCGTCAAGAACTTTCCCGTCGTTTCCGGCAGCTCGGCGGCCGATGGCAGGCCCGCGGGCCGTCCTGGCGAAGGACGCAAGGGACGGACGCCGCTCTCGGTCGTCCGCACGGCTCCGCGGAAGCGCCGTGCCCCCTTCGTCGTGCTGTGTTTCGCCATGCTCGCCGTCGCGCTGGTTGCGGTGCTCGTCCTCAACATCTCGGTGTCAACGGCGCAGTACCAGCTCGTTGAGCTTCGGGCCAAGCAGAGCACCCTGACCAAGGCCAACCAGGACCTCACGCAGCAGGTGCAGAACTTCGAGGCACCCCAGAACCTGGCCGCCAAGGCCACGGAACTTGGCATGGTGGCGTCAACGGTGAAGGGACAAATCGACCTGTCCACGCTGTCCGTGACCGGAAAGGCGACACCTGCGGTCAAGGGGGCACCGGCGGGCGCAGTCATTCCGTCGCCGGCCGTGGCGGGCCAGCTCGTCGTGCCGTCGGCAGCGAAGGACGCAGCCGCGGACAAAGTGACGCCGTCGGATGCCGGCAGGACGTCCTCAGCCCCTGCGGCGGAGGCGGCCCAGGCGGCAGCACAGGCACAGGCCGCCGCGCAGGCACAGGCCGCCGCAAAGGCTGCAGCCGCAGCGGCAGTTCCGGCACCTGAATTGCACGGCGGCTCCGTCCCGGCGCCGCAGCAGAAGGTCCCCGGACAGTAAGTCGCCAGGCAAGACAGGCAGCAGGTCGAACAGCAAGGAATATCACGGTGGCGCAAACGACCGGCAAAGCAGGAAAAAGCAAGGCACCCAACGCCACGAAGCGCTTGCGCCTGGGGCTGGGCATCATGCTTACGCTCCTGCTGGTGGTGGGCGGGAAGCTGTTCCTGGTACAGGGGCTCGACGTCGGCGGCATGGCTGAAGCGGCACTGAACAGCCGGATGACCTCGGCGATCCTGCCTGCGGAACGCGGCAGCATCCTGGACTCCCGCGGCACCGTACTCGCCAACAGCGTGATCCGCTACAACATCGTGGTGGACCAGCGCGTCAACACCAAGACCGACTCCTACAAGCGCTATGAGCCGCAGGCTGATGGCCACGACAAGCTTGTGGACGTCAGCCGCGACCAGGCAATCTCAGAACTCGCCGCAGCGCTCGGGATGGACTCCGGCGCTGTGCGGGATGCGGTAACCGGTCAGCAGCCCTATTACATCGTGGCCAAGGACGTGAAGCCCGACGTCGAAGACCGCATCTCCAAGCTCCAGGTCCCTGGCATCGTTGCCGAGGGTGTCAGCAAGCGCGTCTACCCCAACGGCGCGGTTGCAGGAGGCGTGGTGGGCTTCCTCCAGGACGGCACCACCGGCCAGGCCGGCATCGAGCAGACGCAGGACGACAAGCTGAAGGGAACGGACGGCAAGCGCCTGTTCGAGATCGGCGCGGACGGACTGCGCATCCCCGTGGGCCTCGACGAGCTGACCCCGCCCCAGAACGGCAAGGACGTCAAGCTCACCCTCAACTCGGACCTCCAGTATTTCGCCCAGCAGGCCATCCAGAGCCAAACTGACAAGCTCAGCGCCGAATGGGGCGTCATCATCGTGATGGATGCCAAGACCGGTAACCTCCTTGCCCTGGCGGACACTAACGCCCCTGATCCCAACAACCCGGGGCTGGTGGCCGCGAAGGACCGCGGCACGCGCTCCGTGACCGCGGCTTACGAGCCCGGATCGGTGGAAAAGATGATCACTGCCGCGGCGGTCATCGATGAAGGCCTGGCCAGCCCGCTGGACAAGTTCACGATTCCGCCCACCTACACCGTCGACGGCCAGACCTTCAGTGACGCCTTCACCCACGGGACCGAGGAACGGACACTTGCCGGCATCATCGGGTACTCCATGAACACCGGAACCGTGATGGCCGGCCAACGGCTCAGCAAGGAACAGCGTTACGACTGGCTGAAGAAATTCGGCATCGGCGAGGCGCCTGACATCGGGCTGCCGGCGACGGCGTCGGGCATCCTTTCGCCCTCCGACCAGTGGGACGGACGCCAGCAGTACACCGTCCTGTTCGGACAGGGTGTCTCCCAGTCGACCCTCCAGACCGTCCGCGCCTACCAGAGCATCGCCAACAATGGCGTCATGCTGCAGCCCCGGTTAATCGACTCGTACATTTCCGCCGACGGCACGGAAGAGAAAGTCCCGGCGCAACCCTCACGCCAGGTGGTTTCGGGCAGCACGGCGCAACAGGTCAAGGACATCCTGGAAAGCGCCGTCACCGAAGGTGAAATCAAGGACGCCGGCATCGACGGTTACAGGGTCGGCGCCAAGACAGGCACCTCCGAATCGCCGTGTGACGACGGCAAATCAGGCTACTGCGGCTACACCGCCTCCATCGTTGGAATGGCGCCGATGGATGATCCGCGGTTTATTGTGGAGGTGGTGCTCCAGCGGCCGAAGGGCAGCATCTACGGCATCACCAACGGTCCGGTCTTCCGGTCCGTCATGAGCCAGACGCTGCGGACCTACAACGTCCAGCCTTCAACCGGGGAGCCGGCCAGGTTGCCCCAATACGCGAAGTAGCCGCTGCGCCACGCTGTAAATACCGGCAGCATCCAGCGCATCACAGTGCCCGGCGCGAACCATGACGGGCACGCACTAGCACCATCGGAGATCCCCTTGTCAGAGTTCACCACGCCCGGCGGCGACGCTGCCCGGGACGAAAGTCCGGGCCGCTTCCGGCCGACTGCCGTAGCGGCTGTCCCGCTGGCCGCCGTCGGGAAGGCCATCGGAGTAGCTGTTCCCGCTCCGGCCGCCGAGGTGGAGGTGACGGGCATCTCCATCAACTCCCGCACCGTGGAGCCCGGCGATCTGTACGTGGCACTGCCCGGGGCCAGCCGGCATGGCGCGGACTTCGTCACGGATGCCATCGGAGCAGGCGCGGCAGCTGTGCTGACGGATGATGCGGGCGCACGGCTCCTTGCCCTCGCCGCGGAAACGTCCGTCCCGGTGCTGGTTGTGGACAGTCCACGCAACAAGGTGGGTCCCCTCTCTGCCCTGATCTACCGGAGCCAGTCCTCGGACGGCCGTCCGCTGCAGCTTCTCGGGGTTACCGGAACCAACGGGAAAACCACCACCACCTACTTCATCACCTCGCTGTTGCGGGCCCTGGGGCGGCAGGCAGGCCTGATCGGCACCATCGAAATCCAGGCCGGCGGTGAACCCATTCCCAGCCTCCTCACCACGCCGGAATCACCGGAGGTCCACGGATTGCTGGCGCTCATGCACGAGCGGGGGCTCGACGCCGCAGCCATGGAGGTGTCCTCCCACGCCATTTCCTACCAGCGGGTGGACGGGCTGCTTTTCGACGTCGCCGGATTCACGAACCTTACCCAGGACCACCTGGACCTTCACCACAGCATGGACGGCTACTTCGCCACGAAGGCAGAGCTCTTCACTCCGGGGCGCGCCCGCCGCGCCGTGGTGACGGTCGACGACGAGTGGGGCCGGCAACTGGCCGGCAACGCCCAGGTGCCGGTCACCACGCTTAGCACCGGCGGCCACACGCCCGCTGACTGGACCGTGACGGCCTCCTCGCCGCGCGGGCTCGGGACCGACTTCACGCTGACAGGGCCGGCGGGTGCCGTCCTGAACGTCCACACCGGACTGCCGGGCGGCTTCAACGTTGCCAACGCTGCCCTCGCGGCCCTGATGGTCCTCACCTCCGGAGTGGACGCCGCCGTCCTGCAGGACGCACTGGACCGTGCCGACCCCTTTACGGTGGCCGTGCCCGGCCGCATGCAGCTGATTTCCGACCGGCCCGCCGCCGTCGTGGACTTTGCCCACAACACTGATGCCCTGGCGCGGGCACTGGAAGCGGTCCGCTCGCCCGAACCCGACTCACGGCTGATCGTGGTGTTCGGTGCCACAGGGCAACGGGACCAGGGCAAACGCCCGGCCATGGGCGCCATCGCCGCACGCCTGGCGGACACCGTGATCATCACCGACGACGACCCCCACGACGAAGACGCCGCCGCCATCCGTGCGGACGTGCTCGCCGGGGCCCGGGAGGCCGTGCAGAAGGAATCCCTCGACGCCGAGTTGATGGAAGTCTTCCCGCGGGCCGAGGCCATCCGGCGCGCCGCGGAACTTGCGCGCCCGCAGGACACCATTCTTGTCGCCGGCCGCGGGCACGAGGTCTGGCAGGAGGTAAAAGGCGTCAACCTCGCCCTGGACGACAGGGTGGAACTGCGCAGCGCCTTGACAGCCAGGGGATTCAACGTTCTCCATGACCACCGGATAGAGTCCTAGACCGAGATGATTGCATTTACTGCGGCGGAAATCGCCGAAATCACCAACGGGCGCCTGGACGCCGATCCCGGAATTACGCCCCTTTCGGTGGTGACGGATTCACGCGAAGCCACGCAGGGTTCGCTCTACGTCGCGAAGCCGGGCGAGCAGGCCGACGGCCACGACTTCCTGGACGCCGCCTTTGCCGCCGGAGCCGTCCTGGCCCTCGTCGAGCGCCCCGTCGCCGCGCCGGACGGCACGGGCTACCCGACGGTCCTGGTTGCCGACGCCGTCCTCGCCATGGGCGCCCTGGCGGCTGAAGCTGTCCGCCGGATTCGTGCCGCACGGGCAGAAGCAGGTGACCAGCTGACGGTTGTTGGCATCACGGGTTCGGCCGGCAAGACCACCACCAAGGACCTGCTGGCGGGAGTACTCGCCACCCAGGGGGCGACCGTATCGCCCCAGGGGTCCTACAACGGTGAGGTGGGTGTCCCGCTGACGGTCTTCCGGGCCGGGACCGACACACGCTACCTGGTCATCGAAATGGGCGCCACGGGCGTCGGCCACATCCGTTACCTGGCGGAGATGGTCAAGCCCGACATCGGAGTTGTCCTCGCCGTCGGAACGGCGCACGCAGGCGAGTTCGGGGGAGTGGAGAACATCGCCCTGGCCAAGGGCGAGATGGTTGAAGGACTTGCCGCTGCAGGCACCGCGATCATCAACCTTGACGACGAACGCGTCGCGGCGATGCGCAGCCGGACCTCCGCGGCAGTCCTCGGGTTCTCCGCAGAAGGCCGCCCGGATGCCCAGGTGCAGGCACTGAATGCCGACACCAACGCTGAAGGCTGCCCGGAATTCGATCTCCAGTTGCCGGACGGCGAAGCGCCACGCCACGTCCGCAGCCGGCTCATCGGCGCCCATCACACAGGCAACCTGCTGGCAGCAGCGTCAGCCGCCTGGGCCGCAGGGGTGCCGGGGAACCATATCGCAGAATCACTGGGCAACCAGGCCGCCGCCAGCCGCTGGCGCATGGAGCGGACCGAACGGCCGGACGGCGTCACCATCATCAACGACGCCTACAACGCCAACCCGGAGTCAATGCGTGCAGCCCTGCGCACCCTTGCCGACCTTGGCCGGGGCCGCCGGACCTGGGCTGTCCTGGGGGCCATGCTCGAACTCGGTGAGGACTCCATCCGGGAGCACACCGCAGTGGGCACCCAGGTGGTACGCCTCAACATCTCCAGGCTGCTGGTGGTAGGCCGCGAAGCCCGGGCCCTCTACGTCTCCGCCGTCCAGGAAGGATCCTGGGGCGACGAATGCCTCTTCGCCGAAACCGCCGATGAGGCCTACCAAATCCTTGACGCAGAACTCCAACCAGGGGACCTGGTGCTGTTCAAGTCCTCCAACAGCGTTGGGCTTCGCCATTTGGGCGATCGGATAGCATTACCCACATCCCCGACACCTGCCGACGAAAGGAGCACTCTGCTGTGATTGCTCTCCTGATCGGTGCGGGCCTTGCCCTGCTCTGCGCCCTCGTCGGCACCCCGCTGTTCATCCGGCTGCTGGTCCGCCGCGGCTACGGCCAGTTCATCCGCGACGACGGTCCAACTTCGCACCACACCAAACGCGGAACGCCCACCATGGGCGGCACCGTGGTGGTGGCCGCGGTCCTGCTCAGCTACGGGCTGACCCACCTCATCATGCTGATGATGAACCCGGACTCGCCCGGCCCCTCCGCCTCGGCCCTCATCCTGCTGTTCCTGATGGTGGGCATGGGCCTGGTGGGATTCCTGGACGACTTCATCAAGATCTCCAGGCAGCGGAGCCTTGGCCTCAACGCCAAAGCGAAACTGATCCTCCAGGCAGCCGTCGGCATCATCTTCGCCATCCTGGCCCTGAACTTCCCCAACGACGCCGGACTCACTCCGGCGTCCACCAAGATCTCCCTTGTCCGCGACCTGCCGTGGCTGGACCTCGCATTCGGTGGAACAGTCCTGGGTGCGATCCTGTTCGTCATCTGGTCCAACCTGATCGTCACGGCGGCCACCAACGGCGTCAACCTCACCGACGGCCTGGACGGCCTGGCCGCGGGAGCCTCCATCATGGTGTTCGGTGCATATACGCTCATGGGCATATGGCAGAGCAACCAGGCGTGCGGCTCTCCACGGGAAGCCGGCAGCGGCTGCTACTCCGTCAGGGACCCGCTGGACCTCGCCCTGCTTGCCGCAATCCTGAGTGCGGCCCTGGTGGGCTTCCTCTGGTGGAACACCTCACCGGCCAAGATCTTCATGGGCGACACCGGCTCCCTTGCCATCGGTGGAGCGGTGGCCGGATTCGCCATCCTGTCCAGGACGGAGCTTCTCCTGGGCATCGTGGGCGGCCTCTTCGTGCTGATCACCCTCTCCGTCATCATCCAGGTGGGCTACTTCAAAGCCACGGGCGGAAAGCGCGTGTTCAAGATGGCGCCGCTGCAGCACCACTTCGAGCTCAAGGGGTGGGCCGAGGTTACCGTTGTGGTCCGGTTCTGGATCCTGGGCGGACTCTTCGTCGCCGTGGGCCTGGGCATCTTCTACGCTGAATGGGTTGTACTGCTGTGACCGTTTCCTCCCGCCTGGCCAATCTCGTCTCCTGGGACTCCGACTGGGCCGGCCTGCGCGTTGCCGTCACCGGCATCGGCGTCTCCGGGTTCGCAGCGGCAGACACCCTGATCGAACTTGGCGCGCGCGTGGTGGTGGTGGACGCCGCCACCAGCGACACGGCGCGGGCGCATGCCGACACCCTGAAAATCGTTGGTGCCGCCGACGTCCTGTTGGGCCCGGGTGCCGTCACCCATATTCCCCGGATTGACGGCGAACTCCCGGAACTCATTGTCACCTCGCCTGGCTGGCGCCCGGACCAGGCCCTTCTCGCGGCCGCGGCCCGTGCGCACATCCCGGTATGGGGGGACGTCGAGCTTGCCTGGCGCGTACGGATCAGGGAAGGCCGGAAGACGGCGGACTGGCTGGCCATCACGGGGACGAACGGAAAGACCACCACGGTTGGTCTTACGGAATCGATGCTGCGGGCCGCCGGGCTCAAAGCCATCGCCGTCGGCAACGTCGGCACACCCATCCTCGACGCCCTCCGGGACCCGGTTGACTACGACGTGTTCGCCGTCGAGCTCTCCAGCTTCCAACTGCACTGGGCCGAATCGCTTTCGCCCGTGGCCAGCGTGTGCCTCAACGTCGCTGAGGATCATGTGGACTGGCACGGCTCCTACGATTCCTACCTGGCGGACAAGGCCAAGGTTTACGAGCACACCCAAAGAGCGTGCATCTACAACGCCGAGCAGATTGAAACCGAGCGGATGGTGGAAAACGCCGACGTCGTTGAAGGCTGCCGCGCGGTGGGCTTCACCACGGTCACCCCCGCCATCAGCATGCTCGGCGTCGTGGAAGGTCTGCTGGTGGACCGGGCGTTCATCGAAGAACGCCGGGACAGCGCAGCGGAACTTGCGTCCATGGCCGACCTCGGACCGCTGGCACCGCGACACATGGTCGCCAACGCCCTCGCCGCTGCCGGCCTGGTGCGCGCCTACGGTGTTGACGCCAAGGCCGTCCGCCAGGGCATCCTGGACTATGTCCCGGGGGACCACCGCATCCAGCCCGTGGCCCGCTTGAACGGCGTCCTCTGGGTCAACGACTCCAAAGCCACCAACCCGCACGCTGCCTCGGCGTCCCTCTCGGCCTTCACCAAGGTGGTCTGGATAGCCGGCGGACTGTCAAAGGGCGTCAGCTACGACGATCTCGTCAGGCAGCACTCCGCCCGGCTCAAGGCGGTGGTCCTGATCGGAACAGACAGGAGCCCCCTGCGTGAGGCCCTCCGGCGACACGCGCCGGATGTCCCGGTCATCGAGCCGGACGCGGGCGACACTGAAGACGTGGAGACTGCTTCGGCGCCTGGTGCCACACCGGCCGGTTCCTCCGGCAACGGAGAACTGGTGATGACCCGGGCCGTCGCGTCAGCAGCCCGGCTCGCCGACTCAGGCGACACCGTGCTGATGGCCCCGGCCGCGGCCTCCATGGATCAGTTCTCTTCCTACGCTCACCGTGGTGGTACTTTCATCGACGCTGTCCGCGAGCTGGTGGAAGGGCAGGCCCAGACCGGCGAGGAGTAACAATGGTCAGCACGCCCACCCGGCCACAGGGCAGCAAGCCGCGCTCCGGCTCCGCAGCCAAGGCCGCGCGGCCGCCGGCTTCAGCCGGTGCGAAACTGCGGGCCGTCCACCATAAATTCTGGTCGGCCCTGGAGGGCACCGGAACCTCCAGGAACGGCTCCACCTACTACCTGATCCTTGGTGCCACCCTGGCGCTGACCGCCATTGGGATCATGATGGTCCTCTCCGCCTCCAGCGTCGAATCGATCGCCGCCGGTAAATCCCCCTACGGCGACGCCCTGAAACAGGGTGGCTTCGCGGCGATCGGGATCTTCACCATGTTCGTCCTCTCGCGCGTCAATGTGGTGTGGCTCAAGCGGCTGGCATGGCCCGCCGTCGGGGTCGCCGTGCTGTTATTGGGGCTGGTCCAGGTGGTGGGCTCCGAAATCAACGGCAACAAGAACTGGATCGACGTCGGCGGCATCACCTTCCAGCCCTCCGAGGCCGCCAAGCTTGCCCTTGCCCTCTGGATGGCAACGGTCCTGGCCATGAAAGGCAGGCTGCTCAACCGCTGGCAGCACGTGCTGGTTCCCGCTGTGCCCATGGCCGCCGTCGTCATCGTCCTGATCCTGGTGGGCAACGACCTCGGCACGGCCATGATCATCATGATGATCGTCGCCGCCGCCCTGTTCTTTGCCGGTGTGCCGCTCTACCTCTTCGGGATCGCCGGCCTCATCGCCGCCGCAGGCACCGCCTTCATGGCCGTCACCAGCTCCAACCGGATGTGCCGCATCACGTCGTGGTGGACCGGGCAGTCCTGTGCTGACGGCGTCGACGCCAACTACCAGGCAACCAACGGCCTCTACGGCCTCGCCTCGGGAGGCTGGCTCGGCGTGGGCCTGGGCCAGAGCCGGCAGAAGTACAGCTGGATCCCCGAAGCCCACAACGACTTCATTTTCGCCATCATCGGCGAGGAACTCGGCCTGGTGGGGACCGTCGTCGTACTGGTCCTGTTCGCCATCCTGGGCGCTGCCATCTACCGCGTCGTGGTGGCGCAGGAAGACATGTTCCACCGCGTCCTGGCAGGCACCATCATGGTGTGGCTCCTGGGCCAGGCCACGGTGAACATGTCCGTCGTCACCGGCCTGATGCCCGTCATCGGCGTGCCCCTGCCGTTCATCTCCTACGGCGGCTCGGCCCTGCTGATGTCGCTCTGCGCCGTCGGCGTGGTTCTCTCGCTGGCCCGGGAACAAATGGCACCTTCCATGCGGCCCAAAGGAATGCTGAAGTTCAAGGCCAGGAAAAACCGCGACAAGAGCCAACCAAAGAATTCCAGAAAGCGTGCATAACCCGAGATGACACCAGCCACCCCCTCTATCGTCTTGGCCGGCGGCGGAACAGCCGGCCACATCAGCCCGCTCCTCGCCATCGCCGCGGCCCTCCGGAACGAAGCACCGGGGGCGGAAATCCTCGCTGTCGGAACGCCATCGGGGATGGAAACCCGCCTGGTTCCCGCTGCCGGCGTGCAACTGGCCACGATCGACCGCGTGCCCTTTCCGCGGAAGCCGTCAGCGGATCTGTTCCGCCTGCCCGGCAGGCTGGCCGGTGCGGTCCGCCAGGCCGGCGCAATCCTGGACCAGGCCAACGCCGATGTGCTGGTGGGAGTGGGCGGGTACGTGTGCACCCCGATGTACCTGGCGGCACGCAAACGCCGCATCCCCGTGGTGATCCACGAAGCCAACGCACGCCCGGGTTTGGCCAACCGCGTGGGAGCATTCCTCAACGGCACGGTTGCCGTGGCATTCGAGGGCACCCCGCTCCGGCACGCCGTCCACGTCGGCATGCCCATGCGGAAGGAAATCTCCGGGCTGGACCGGAAGAGCGCCCGGACCGCGGCCCGGGCAGCCTTGGGGCTCGATCCGCAACAGCCGACGCTGATCGTCACCGGCGGGTCTTCCGGGGCGCAAAGCATCAACCGGACCATCGCCGCCGCGGTGGGCCGGCTTGCCGGTGCCGGCATCCAGACACTTCATGTCACCGGCCGCGGCAAGACCGTGCTGGACGAGGCCGGCCAGCCCCTCGCCGCGGACGGGTACCGGCAGGTGGAGTACATCGATGGCATGGAGCTCGCCTACGCCGCAGCCGACCTTCTGCTGGCACGCTCGGGCGCCGCCACTGTCTGCGAGGTGGCTGCCGTTGGCGTTCCCGCGGTCCTGGTGCCCCTGCCCATCGGCAACGGTGAACAGGCCCTGAACGCGGCCGGCCTGGTGGCCGCAGGCGGCGCGCTGCTGGTGGCCGACCGTGATTTCACGCCCGACTGGGTGGCACGCGAACTGATCCCCCTGATCACCGACAAAGCACGGCTCGCGGCCATGGAAGCCAAGTCCTACCGGCTCGGTATCCGAAACGCCGACCAGCGGATGGCTGGTCTTGTCCTGGAAGCGGTATCCGCATGAATCCCCACACCAACGCACGCCCTGACACCCTCGGCAAGGTGCACTTCATCGGCATCGGGGGAGTGGGCATGTCCGCCGTAGCCCGGATCATGGTGGCGCGCGGGGTCCCGGTCAGCGGATCCGATGCCAAGGACCTCCCCGTCATGGCTGACCTCGCGGCCGCCGGCGCCCGCATCGCGGTCGGGTACGCCGCGGAGAACCTCGGGGACGCGCAGACAGTGGTGGCCGGGTCCGCCATCAGGGAAGACAACCCGGAGCTGGCTGCCGCGAAGCAGGCGGGGCTGCCCGTACTCCACCGCTCCGAAGCCCTGGCAGCCACCATGGGGGACGACGCCGTGGTGACAGTGGCGGGAACGCATGGAAAATCCACCACCACGTCCATGATCACCGTATTGCTGCGGGCCGCCGGCCTGGACCCCTCCTTTGCCGTGGGGGCGAATATTCCTGCCCTGGGCGTCAACGCCGCCCACGGGACATCCGGCATCTTCGTAGCGGAAGCGGATGAATCCGACGGCTCCTTCCTGAACTACCGGCCCCGGATCGCCGTCGTCACCAACGTCGAGCCGGACCATCTTGACTACTACGGCACGGCCGAGGCCGTCTACGAGTCGTTCGACCGGTTCACCGCCCTGCTGCCCGCTTACGGGCTCCTGGTTGCCTGTGCAGACGACGCCGGGGCGTTGGCCCTCGCGGAAAGGACCCGGCACCGCGGCGCCACGCGCGTTGTCCTGTACGGCACCAACGAGGCGGCGGATGTACGGCTGCTCGACGACGGCCCGGGCCAGGCGGCCGTGGCAACCTCCGCCGGGCAGTGGGCGCTTGCCCTGCAGGTTCCCGGCCGGCACAACGCGCTCAACGCCGCAGCAGCGTTTGCCGTGGCCCTTGAACTCGGCGTGGAGCCGGCGGCCGCCGCGGCCGGCCTTGCCAGCTTCTCGGGCGCCTCGCGCCGGTTTGAACTGAAAGGCACAGCCCGGGGGGTGCGGGTTTTCGACGATTACGCCCACCACCCGACGGAAGTCCGCGCTGCCCTTGCCGCGGCCCGCTCCGTGGCCGGAGACCACAAGGTCCACGTCCTGTTCCAGCCGCACCTGTTCTCCCGGACCAGGGAGTTCGCCGCCCAGTTCGCCGACGCCCTGAACCTGGCGGACACGGCCTTGGTCCTGGACATCTACCCGGCCAGGGAGGACCCCATTCCGGGCGTCACCAGCCAGCTCATCGCCGACCACCTCACTGGCGGAGGACGGCTGGTGGCCGCCGCCGACGCCGTCGCCACCCTGGCAGCAGCCGCCGGCGATGGCGACGTCGTCCTGACCGTCGGTGCCGGTGACGTCACCGCCTACGGCCCGCGGATAGTGGAGGCGCTGGATGCCTAGCTCCCGCCGCCCCACCTACGCTCCTCCGAAGCGGAACAACCGCACTGACGCTGCGGCAGGCACCGGCGCCCGGAAGGACCCGGAAAAAGACGCACCCCGTCTCGCCGGTGGCGATGTCATTACCGCTTCCCGCAGCATTCCGGAGCAGACGGTGCAAAAGCCGGCCAAGGCGCAGGAACCCGCCGGTGCGACGGTCCTGGCGTTTCCGGAGCCTAAAGCCAAGCGGCGCCGGAAGAAAGTCCTGCTTGCGATCGGCACCGTGCTGGTGCTCGTGGCGGGACTCCTCGCCGGGGCCATCTATTCGCCCGTCCTCGCCCTGCAGACCATCTCGGTCAGTGGCACCCGGTTGCTGACGCCCGCCCAGGTGCAGGCCGCCCTGGAACCCCTCCGCGGCAAGCCGCTGCCGCAGATCAGTGACGACGACGTACGCGGCCTCCTTGGGCCCCTGGTCCAGGTCAAGTCCGTCTCGGTCGAGGCACGGCCGCCCTCCACGCTGGCCATCGCCGTGCATGAGCGGGTCCCGGTGGCCCTGGTCAAGCAGGGGGAGCAATACCAGCTGGTGGACGTCGACGGCGTCCAGCTGGGCACCACGGCTGACCCGGCTTCGGCTTCCCTGCCGGTGATTGACGGCGGCGCCGGTGCGATCGGCCAGGATCTTTTCCGTGCCACGGCAGCAGTCCTGGGGGCGTTGCCGGCGGACGTGCTGGCCAAGCTTTCCAATGCGTCCGCCCAGTCCGTGGACGCCGTGGAGCTGAAGCTTGTGGACGGCCAGACGGTCGTGTGGGGCAACGCCTCGGAGAAGGAACTCAAGGCCAAGGTGCTGGCCGCACTGCTCAAGGTTCCGGCGGATCCGAAGAATCCCGTCAGGGTCTACGATGTCAGTGTGCCCCGGCACCCCGTGACGCGCTGAGCGCTTTCTTTCCCGGTATTAATCCGACACGCGGACCCGGTTATTGAATGTCGGAACCAGAGGAAATACCGTCACAGACATGAGTTACTTGACATAACTATAACCTTCAAGTCGAAGGTTAAGGTTGCAGGCTTCAAGCTCACCATCAGTTTTCGCAATACAGACACGAACAAGGGACACGTAACGTGGCAGCTCCGCAGAATTACTTGGCCGTCATCAAAGTCGTCGGCATCGGCGGCGGTGGCGTGAACGCAGTCAACCGCATGATCGAGGTCGGCCTCAGGGGTGTTGAATTCATCGCCATCAACACCGACGCCCAGGCCCTGCTGATGAGCGACGCCGACGTCAAGCTCGACGTCGGGCGCGAGCTGACCCGCGGCCTGGGGGCCGGCGCCAACCCGGAGGTGGGGAAGCAGGCTGCCGAGGACCACGCGGACGAGATCGAGGAAGTCCTCCGCGGCGCCGACATGGTGTTCGTGACCGCCGGCGAAGGCGGCGGGACGGGCACTGGCGGCGCGCCCGTCGTCGCCCGCATTGCACGCTCCCTCGGGGCCCTGACCATTGGCGTGGTAACCCGTCCGTTCACCTTCGAGGGCCGGCGCCGCGCCGGTTCCGCCGAGGCCGGAATCGACGCCCTGCGCGACGAAGTCGACACCCTGATCGTGATCCCCAACGACCGCCTGCTTTCCATCAGTGACCGGAACGTCTCGGTGCTGGACGCCTTCCGCTCCGCCGACCAGGTCCTGCTGTCCGGCGTCCAGGGCATCACCGACCTCATCACCACCCCTGGCCTGATCAACCTCGACTTCGCGGACGTCAAGTCCGTGATGCAGGGTGCCGGCTCGGCCCTCATGGGCATTGGCTCGGCACGCGGTGAGGACCGCGCCGTCAAGGCTGCCGAACTGGCCATCGCGTCACCGCTGCTGGAAGCCTCCATCGACGGCGCCCACGGCGTGCTGCTTTCCATCCAGGGCGGCTCGGACCTGGGCCTGTTCGAGATCAACGAAGCCGCGCGGCTGGTCCAGGAAGTGGCCCACCCCGAGGCCAACATCATCTTCGGTGCCGTCATCGACGACGCCCTGGGCGACGAAGCACGCGTCACCGTTATCGCTGCCGGCTTCGATGACGTCAAGGCCACTTCACCTTCCATGGACCAGTCCCAGCCGCAGGCCGCCCCCCAGCGGCCCGCTGCCCCCGCGGCAGCTCCCGCCTCGGCCCACCCCCAGGGCGGAAACCACCAGGGCAATGGAAGCCACCAGCAGAACGCCCAGCCCATCCACGCCGGTGTCGGCGCAGCGGGCCTGAGCAACTGGGGCCAGCAGCGTCCGTCTGCTGTCCCGGCCGACTCCGGCTTCGACGTAGACCTCCCCTCCGTCGTGGAGCCGGACATCACCGGCAACCACCCGGATGACCTGGATGTCCCCGACTTCCTGAAGTAGGCACCGGCTTGTTCCATTGGCAGGCCGACATCCTGCCCGGGGTGTCGGCCGCATTTACCGACGCCACTGCGGGAAACCTGGCCCTCCACGTGGGGGACGACCCCGCGCAGGTCATGGAGCGCCGGAGCCGCCTGGAGGAATCCATCGGTGCCGCCCGGCGGTCACTGCGCTTCATGAACCAGGTTCACGGCACCACCGTCGCCCTGATGGAGTGGGACTCTCCCGTGCCCGAGGCCGATGCCATGGTGTCCCGGGGCATTCCCCTGGCTGTCATGGTGGCGGACTGCATTCCCGTGGTGCTCGCCGGTGAATCGGGCAACGGGCCGGTCCTCGCCGCAGTCCACGCCGGCCGCCCGGGTACCGCCAATGGTGTCCTTCCCGCCGCCGTGGACGCCATGAAGTCCCTTGGGGCGTCCCGTATCCGCGCCTGGCTGGGGCCCTCGATCTGCGGAGCCTGCTACGAGGTCCCGGCCGCCCTGCGCGAGGAGGTAGCCGCCAAGGTGCCGGCAACGTGGAGTACCACCTCCTGGGGGACCCCCGGGCTGGACCTCCCGGCCGGTGCGCGGAGCCAGCTCGAGGCCGCCGGCGTGGAAGTGGCGTACTCCGGTCCCTGCACCCTCGAGACTGAAACCTTGTACTCCTACCGCCGCGACCGGAATACCGGCCGTTTCGCCGGGCTGGTGTGGTGCCATGACTGAGCATCCGCACGACGTTCAGGACCCGGCGCTCGACCCCCGCGCCGCAGAGCTGGCAGAGCGGCTCGCCGCGGTACGGAATAGGATCGCTGCTGCTGCTGAGGCGAGCGGACGCGGTGACCGGCCGCCGTCGCTCATCGTGGTCACCAAGTTCCACCCGGCCGCTGACATCCGGCGCCTCGCAGCGCTCGGGGTCACCGACGTCGGCGAGAACCGGGACCAGGAGGCAGCCGCCAAAGCCGCCGAACTGGCCGCGCTTGCCCTCAACTGGCATTTCGTAGGCCAGCTGCAGAGCAAAAAGGCCAAGTCGGTGGTCCGGTACGCCGCCGCCGTCCATTCAGTGGACCGCGTCCAGCTGGTGGACGCCTTGGCCAAGGCGGTGCGGAACGAGATGGATGCCGGCGGCCGGAACCCTTTGGCCTGCTTCATCCAGGTCAGCCTGGAGGACGACGGCGGCACGCACCGCGGCGGGGCGGCCCCGGCCGAGGTGCCGCTCCTGGCGGAGAGGATCGCCGGTTCCGCCGGCCTGCACCTGGCAGGCGTGATGGCGGTGGCGCCACTGGGTGCCCCGCCTGAACCGGCGTTCGAGAAACTCGCAGCTGTCTCGGCCCGGCTCGTGGCGGACCACCCGGGCGCCGCGGCCATCTCGGCAGGCATGAGCCAGGACCTGGAGGCGGCCATCAAGTTCGGGGCGACACACCTGCGAATCGGTTCCGATATTCTCGGATCGCGTCCCGCGGTGGGGTAGCGTCGGACCTGTTGGAAGTGATGGGCGGGGGACTCCAGTGCTGTCAAGTCATTGGGCGGCCCGCTTACGGGACACGATTAGGAGTCGACCATGGCCGGCGCTCTGCGCAAGACAATGATCTATCTTGGGCTCGCCGACGGCGATGAGCATTACGAGTCCGAGCACCAGACCACACGTAAGGATGAGGACGAACCCATGGAAGTCGACCGCGATGAGCGCCGTGCCCCGGCACCGGTCCGCGAAGTCAGCCGTGAGGCGTCTTACACCCCTGAAGAGGAATACCGCGCCCCTGTGACCCCGATTAAGCGTGCAGCGTCAAGCCGTGAAGAGAACACCGGACTTCGCCAGATCACCACCATCCACCCCCGCTCCTACAACGATGCCAAGCTCATCGGTGAGAGTTTCCGGGACGGTATCCCGGTGATCATGAACGTCACTGACATGGGCGAGGCAGACGCAAAGCGCCTGGTGGACTTCTCGGCCGGGTTGGTATTCGGCCTGCGCGGAAGCATCGAACGGGTGACCAACAAAGTGTTCCTGCTCTCACCGTCCTACGTCGAAGTGATCGGCGACGACAAGAAGGTCAGCGAAACGCAGGCCAGTTTCTTCAACCAGAGCTGACGGCCAAAGCCGCAGACAGATGCCAGGCAGGGACACCTGTCTGGCATCTGTGCTGAAATAGACAAGACAACAGCAGGACAACGCGGCATCCGGACGGGATGTCCGCACGAAATATGGAGATATGAAATAAGTCATGGGAATTGTTTTCGGACTTCTCTATCTCGCGCTGCTGCTGTTCTTCGTCGCCCTCATCATCCGCCTGGTCTACGACTGGGTGCAGATGTTCGCGAGGGAATGGCGGCCCCGGGGCGCGGCACTTGTGGTGGCACACGCTGTGTACTCCATCACCGACCCGCCGCTCAAGGGACTGAGGCGCATGATCCCGCCCCTCCGGCTCGGCGGCATCTCCCTGGACCTGGGCTTCCTGATCCTGTTCATCGGCGTCAGCATTGCGATGAGCATCACCAGGAACCTGGCCTGATTCACCAACAAAGACTTGGCAATGCAGGATGATCCTCCCGGGAACAGCTACTGTAAAGCAAAGAAACCTCCCGTTTGACACCGCAGTGTTGAATTAGAGTAAGCAGACCAAATTTAGGTACCGTAGTTTTGACGGCCGGAAGGCCTACTGACTAACCAGACCAGTGAGGTGACCAGATGGCTTTGACGCCAGAAGACGTTGTCAACAAGCGCTTTCAGCCCACCAAGTTCCGCGAGGGCTATGACCAGGACGAGGTTGATGACTTCCTGGACGAAATCGTCGTTGAACTCCGCCGCCTGAACCAGGAAAACGACGAGCTCCGCAAGAAGCTCGCCGAGGCCGGTTCCAGCGTTCCGGCAAGCACCGCTGCCGCACCTGTGGTGGAAAAGGTCCCCGCCCCGGTCAAGTCCGACAAGGATGAAGCCCGCGAGAAGGCTGAAGCCGAAGCGAAGGCTGCCGAAGCCAGCAAGAAGAAGGACGTCCAGCCGGCCGCTCCGGTCGCCGCCGCCCCCGCAGCGTCTGCCGCCTCCACTCCTTCCGCCGAATCCGCTGCCGGCCTGCTGGCCATGGCGCAGCAGATGCACGACCGCCACGTCGCCGAAGGCCAGGCCCAGAAGGACAAGATCATCGCGGAAGCGCAGATCGAAGCCAGCAGCCTCGTCAACGACGCACAGGAGAAGTCCCGCAAGATCCTGGGCGCACTGGAACAGCAGCGTTCGGTCCTGGAGCGCAAGGTGGAGCAGCTCCGCGGCTTCGAACGCGACTACCGTTCACGCCTGAAGGCCTACATCGAGGGCCAGCTCCGCGACCTGGACGCCCGTGGTTCCGTCGCGACGCCGGAAGTCAGCGAAGCGAACTAACCCTGGCAGCACGTATTCTGAAAGCCGGTGGCTGAGGATTCCTCGGCCACCGGCTTTTGGCATTGATACCTAAGTTTTTCGAAGTGAAAGCACCATGACTGACGAACTTGCAGCCGACGCCGCACGCCCTGTCCCATCCTCTCCGCGCCCCCGACGGGCTGTGCTGTTGTCCCTCTTCGGCGGGTTCGCGGTCTTTGCCTACGTCCTGGACCAGCTGACGAAACTCTGGGTGACTTCCACCATGGTGGAGGGAGAACGGATCCCTGTGCTGCCGCCCCTTCTGCACTGGTACTTCATCCGGAACTCCGGTGCCGCGTTTTCGATCGGGGAGAACGTCACGTGGGTGTTCTCCATCATCATGGCCGGCGTCGCCGTCGCCATCCTCTTCCAGGTCCGCAGGCTGGGCTCGGCCTGGTGGTCCCTCGCGCTCGGCCTGCTGCTGGGCGGCGCCCTGGGCAACCTGACGGACCGGCTCTTCCGCGAACCCTCCTTCGGCATGGGGCACGTGGTGGACTTCATCCAGCTCCCCAACTTCGCGATCTTCAACATCGCGGACTCCGCCGTCGTGTCCGCCGTCGCCATCATCTGCATCTTGACCATCCGCGGAATCGCCCTGGATGGCACACGCCTCGGGAACGCGCACAAGGACAAGCCCGGCCATGAGTGAGCGAATCGTTGTCGCCGAGGAATTCGGCGGAACACGGGCCGACGCCGGACTGGCCGGCCTCCTGGGCGTCTCGCGGTCTGTGGCCGCATCCCTGCTGGCAGAGGGCCATGTGCTCACCCGGGGGAAGGCGCTGGGGAAATCGGCAAAACTTGTGGCGGGGGATGTCCTTGACGTCACCGTCCCGGAGCGGCGGGACCCGCTGGAAGTCGTGGAGGAAGTTGTGGAAGGCCTGAAGATCCTGCTGGATGACGAGGACTTTGTCGTCGTCGACAAGCCCGTGGGTGTCGCGGCGCATCCCTCGCCGGGCTGGGTTGGGCCCACCGTGGTGGGCGGATTGGCCGGCGCCGGCTACCGCATCTCCACCTCCGGCGCGCCGGAGCGGGCCGGAATCGTGCACCGGCTGGACGTCGGAACTTCCGGGGTGATGGTGGTGGCGAAGTCCGAGCGGGCCTACACGGCCCTCAAGCGGGCCTTCAAGGAGCGCACGGTGGACAAGGTGTACCACGCGGTGGTGCAGGGCCTTCCGGACCCGCTGACAGGCACCATCGACGCCCCCATCGGGCGGCACCCCGGACACGACTGGCGTTTTGCCGTCATCGAGGACGGCCGCCCCTCAGTGACCCACTACGAAGTCCTGGAAGCCTTCGGCAAGGCCAGCCTGGTGGAAGTCCACCTGGAAACGGGCCGGACGCACCAGATCAGGGTCCACTTTTCCGCCCTCCGACACCCGTGCGCCGGCGACCTCACCTACGGTGCCGACCCGCGCCTTGCCGCCACCCTGGGGCTCACCCGGCAGTGGCTCCACGCCCGCCAACTGGGATTCGACCACCCGGTGACGGGGGAGCGCGTCACCGTCACCAGCGATTACCCGCAGGACCTGGCCTACGCCCTGGACGTGCTGGAATCGGGTCAGGCCTGACACGGGCAGCCTGCGCGGGGCCGCCAAGCGGCAGCGCTTAGAATAGTGCGGTGAGTTCCAGCAAAGATTCGTTTGTCCACCTGCACACCCACACCGAATATTCCATGCTGGATGGAGCTGCCCGCCTGGGCGAGCTGTTCGATGAAACCGAGCGCCTGGGCATGCCGGCCCTTGCCACCACCGACCACGGCTACTTGTTCGGGGCGTTCGATTTTTGGCGCAAGGCCACGGACAAGGGCATCAAGCCGATCATCGGTGTCGAAGCCTACGTAACGCCCGGCACCGCCCGCACGGACAAGGAACGTGTCCGCTGGGGCGATGAGTCCCAGCGCAAGGACGACGTCTCCGGCGGCGGCTCCTACACCCACATGACGCTCCTGAGCTACAACAACGTGGGCATGCGGAACCTTTTCCGGGCCTCCTCCATCGCCTCCCTGGATTCCGTGTTCGGCAAGTGGCCGCGGCTGGACCGGGAGCTGCTCAACACCTACTCCGAAGGGCTCATCGCCACCACCGGATGCCCCTCCGGTGAGGTGCAGACCCGGCTCCGGCTCGGCCAGTACCGCGAAGCACTGGAGGCGGCAGCCGAATTCCGGGACATCTTCGGGGCGGAAAACTACTTCTGCGAGCTCATGGACCACGGGCTGGACATTGAACGGCGGGTTACCGGCGACCTCCTGAGGCTCGCCAAGGACCTGAACCTGCCGCTGGTGGCCACCAACGACCTCCACTACACCCACGAGCACGATGCCAAGGCCCACGAGGCCCTGCTGGCCATCCAGTCCGGCTCCACGCTGCTCGAACCCACCTATGACAACGGCGGCTCCCGGTTCGCGTTCTCCGGCAGCGGCTACTACCTCAAATCCCCGCAGGAGATGCGCGAGCTTTTCCGCGACCACCCGGACGCCTGCGACAACACCCTGCTGATCGCCGAGCGCTGCGAGGTGTCCTTCAACACGGACGCCAACTTCATGCCCCGGTTCCCGTGCCCGCCAGGCGAGGACGAGACCTCATGGCTGGTCAAGGAAGTGGACAAGGGCCTGCAGTACCGTTACCCGGGCGGCATTCCGGACGAGGTCCGCAAACAGGCAGACTACGAGCTCGGCGTCATCACGTCCATGGGGTTCCCCGGCTACTTCCTGGTGGTTGCCGACTTCATCAACTGGGCCAAGAACAACGGCATCCGTGTTGGCCCCGGCCGTGGCTCGGGTGCAGGTTCCATGGTTGCCTACGCCATGCGCATCACCGACCTCGACCCCCTGCGCCACGGCCTGATCTTCGAACGCTTCCTCAACCCGGACCGCGTGTCCATGCCCGACTTCGACGTCGACTTCGATGACCGGCGCCGCTCGGAAGTCATCGACTATGTGACCCGCAAGTACGGTGACGAACGGGTCGCCATGATCGTCACCTACGGCACCATCAAGACCAAGCAGGCCCTGAAGGACTCCTCCCGCGTCCTGGGCTACCCGTTCAGCATGGGCGAGACGCTGACCAAGGCCCTGCCTCCCGCCGTGATGGCCAAGGACATTCCGCTCGCGGACATCCAGAACCCCGAAGCCAAGCGCTACAGCGAGGCCGGCGACTTCCGGCAGCTGATCGCCACCGACCCGGAAGCCGCCAAGGTCTTCGAGACGGCCCTGGGCATCGAAGGCCTGAAGCGCCAGTGGGGCGTGCACGCGGCCGGCGTCATCATGTCCTCGGACCCCATCATCGACGTCATCCCCATCATGCGCCGCTTCCAGGACGGCCAGGTGATCACCCAGTTCGACTACCCGACGTCCGAGGGCCTTGGCCTGATCAAGATGGACTTCCTGGGCCTGCGGAACCTGACGATCATTTCCGATGCCCTCGAGAACATCAAGATGAACCGCGGCATCGAGCTGGACCTGGAAAACCTCGAGCTCGACGACGCCCCGTCCTACGAACTCCTGGCCCGCGGTGACACCCTGGGCGTGTTCCAGCTCGACGGCGGCCCCATGCGGTCCCTGCTCAAGCTCATGAAGCCTGACAACTTCGAAGACATCTCCGCGGTGCTGGCGCTGTACCGGCCCGGCCCCATGGGCGCCAACGCCCACACCGACTACGCGCTGCGCAAGAACGGGATCCAGGAAGTCATCCCCATCCACCCGGAACTGGAGGAACCGCTCAAGGAGATCCTCGGCGGAACGTATGGCCTGATCGTGTACCAGGAGCAGGTGATGGCCGTGGCGCAGAAGCTGGCCGGCTACTCGCTGGGCCAGGCAGACATCCTCCGGCGCGCCATGGGCAAGAAAAAGAAGTCGGAACTGGATAAGCAGTTCGCCGGATTCTCCCAGGGCATGCAGGACAACGGCTACTCCATGGAGGCGGTCAAGACCCTCTGGGACATCCTCCTGCCCTTCTCCGACTATGCCTTCAACAAGGCCCACTCCGCCGCGTATGGGGTCATCTCCTACTGGACCGCTTACCTGAAAGCGCACTACGCCCCCGAGTACATGGCGGCACTGCTGACCTCCGTCGGCGACGACAAGGACAAGTCCGCCATCTACCTGAACGAATGCCGGCGCATGGGCATCACGGTGCTTCCGCCGGATGTCAACGAGTCCGCCCTGAACTTCACCCCTGTGGGCAATGACATCCGCTTCGGCATGGGCGCCATCCGCAACGTGGGTGCCAACGCCGTCGAGGCCATGGTCACCGCACGTGAGAGCGAAGGCGCCTACACGTCCTTCAAGGACTACCTGATGAAGGTGCCGGCGGTGGTCTGCAACAAGAGGACCATCGAATCCCTGATCAAGTCCGGGGCCTTCGACTCGCTGGGCCACCACCGGCGTGCGCTGGCCATGATCCACGAAGAAGCCATCGACTCCGTCATCACCTTGAAGCGGAACGAGGCAATCGGCCAGTTCGACCTCTTCGCCGGCTTTGAGGAAGCCGAATCGGAAGCGTCGCTCAGCATCGAGATCCCGGACCTGCCCGAGTGGGAGAAGAAGGACAAGCTGTCCTTCGAGCGGGACATGCTGGGCCTGTACGTCTCGGACCACCCGTTGCAGGGCCTCGAAGGGCTGCTGAGCCAGCACGCGGAAATGAGCATCACCAGCATCATCGGCGAGGACGGGCCGCAGGACGGCGCGATCATCACCATCGCCGGCATGATCACCTCGCTGAGCCGCCGCATCGCCAAAGCCAGCGGCAACGCCTACGCCCGGGCCGAGATCGAGGACCTGGGCGGTTCCATCGAAGTCATGTTCTTTGGCCAGGTTTACGGACCCATCGCCTCCGTGCTCGCGGAGGACCTGATCGTGGTGGTCAAGGGCCGCCTGCAAAAGCGCGATGACGGCGCGATCACCTTGAACTGCATGGAATTGTCCGTTCCGGACCTGAGCGAGGGCCTGCACGGGCCGCTGGTCATCACCATGCCCACTTACAAGGCCACCGAGGCCGTAGTCACGGAACTGGGTGATGTGCTGCGCACGCACCGGGGCAACTCGGAAGTGCGGCTGCATTTGCAGGGCGACACCCGCACGGAGATCATGGGCCTGCCGGTCCACCTGCGGGTGAACCCCAGCCCGTCCCTGTTCGGTGATTTGAAAGTGCTGCTGGGCCCGGCCTGCCTGGACGCCTGACAGGGGAGGGCGACGCCGGAAGCCGGCTTCCGGCGTCGCCCGCGCCTTTAGCCCCGGGCACGGCAGCCCGGCGCCAAGGCCGGAGGCCGCTAGATTTCGTAGTCCAGCGGAACGGGCTGCCCGTAGGCGCCGCCGTGGTACAGCAGCGGCGCACCGTCGCCGCCCACCTGGCCGTCCACCACCTGGACCACCACCACGGCGTTGTTTTCGAAGGACAGCCGCATCTGCACCTCGCCGATCAGCCAGCCGGCCACATCCTTCAGGATGGGCACCCCGTGGGGCCCGATTTCCCAGTGGTTGCCCTCGAACCGGTTGCCCGGCCTGGCGAAGCGGGCTGCCAACTCCTGGTTTTCCAGGCCCAGCATGTGGACTCCCAGGTACTGGGTGTTGGCAACGGCGGGCCAGGACCTGGAACTGCGGGCCATATTGAACGTGAAGCGCGGCGGTTTGGCGGACAGTGAGGCCACCGACGTGGCGGTGAACCCGTAGGGCTCGTCCTGGTAGTTCACGGTGATGATGGCGACGCCTGCGGCATGCCGACGGAACATCTCCCGGAACGTCTGCTCAAAGGGCTCGCTGTTGTCGGTCACCGGAACTCCTGCACTAAGTGGCATATCTCTTTCCCCAAGCGTATGGGCCCCCGGGCCAGGCGGGAAAACACGCAGCCGTGGAACCCCTGATGGGCTCCGCAGGAACCTTTGTTAAGGTGTCTTTCATGACGAACTTTGCCCGCCCCGCGCGGCGGCAGCTGCCATGGTCCCTGCTGCTGGTCCCCGCGGCGGCAGGCGTTCCGGCCGGCCTCCTCTGGTGGCTCCTGGCCCCGGGGGGATTGAACCTGATCACCGGGAACCCCTCCCTGGCCTCGGGCACAGCTCCGTTGGTGTGGCTTCCGCGCGACCTGACACTCGCCGGGATCCAGGTGCTGGCCGGCTGCCTGCTGGCGGTGTTCCTGGCGGACGGTAAGCGTCCGGACCCCCGGGCGGCGTTGTTGGCCGGCCTGGTCGGAGCGGTAGCGGGCAGCCTGGTTGCCTGGGGAACCGGTCTTCTCGCGGCCCGGCTCTGGGGCCCGGCGGTGGACACCTCAGCGAACGCCAGCATCGCCTTCTCGCTCCGGGCGTTGCCTGTGCTGCTGCTGTGGCCGGCTGCCACGGCAGTGTCGGTCTTCGTCTTGGAGCTGGTGGGTATGGCGGGCCGGAAGCCGGACGGCAGCGCCGGGGGAACTGCGGCCGGGAACATCGCCGTAAAATAGTCCGGTGACCACTTCCCCGCAGCCACTTGCCCCCGTGACAGCCGCCGTCGACTTCCGCACCATCGACCTTCGGGGCCGCACCCTGACGCTCGCGGCCCTGCGCGCCGCCGTTCCACGCGCCAAGGGCCAGACTGTGGCGGATGCAGAGGAAAAGGTCCTGGACATCATCGCTGCCGTCCGGCAGCGCGGTTTCGCGGCGCTGGCGGACCTTGCAGAAAAGTTCGACGGCGTGCAGCAGCGCCATCCGCTGGTTCCCCGGGAGGCGATCGCCTCAGCCCTGGACGGGCTCGACCCGGATGTCCGGGCAGCATTGGAGGAATCCATCAGCCGGGCACGGAAATTCGCCGACCGGCAACGTCCCCGCAACGTCGATGTCGAACTGGGCGACGGCGCCGTCGTCAGCCAGAACTGGGTGCCCGTGGCGCGCGTGGGGCTGTATGTTCCCGGCGGCCTGGCCGTGTACCCGTCCTCGGTGATCATGAACGTGGTGCCGGCGCTGGCGGCGGGGGTGGAATCCATCGCCCTTGCTTCACCGCCGCAGAAGGAGTTCGGCGGCCTGCCGCACCCCACTATCCTTGCCGCCGCGGCGCTGCTGGGCATCACTGAGGTCTACGGCATCGGCGGGGCGCAGGCCATCGCCGCGTTTGCCTACGGCGTGGAGGCCGCTGACGCCGGTCCCGCGCTGGAGCCCGTGGACGTGGTGACCGGGCCCGGCAACATCTTCGTCGCCACCGCCAAGCGCCTGGTCAAGGGTGTGGTGGGCATCGATTCCGAGGCAGGAACCACGGAGATCGCCATCCTGGCCGATGATTCCGCGCAGCCGGCGCTGGTGGCCGCGGACCTGCTGAGCCAGGCCGAGCACGACCCCAAGGCGGCATCGGTCCTGGTCACCGATTCCGAGCCGCTGGCCACGGCGGTGCGCGCCGAGCTGGAACTGCAGGCCGCCGCAACCAAGCACTCCGCCCGGGTCCGGGAGGCGCTGTCCGGTCCCCAGTCCGGCGTCGTCCTGGTGGACAACCTGGACCAGGGTATTGCCGCGTGCGATGCCTACGCCGCCGAGCACCTGGAGATCATGACGCGGGACGCCGCCGCCGTGGCCGCGCGGATTCGGAATGCCGGCGCGATCTTCGTGGGGGACTACAGCCCGGTCAGCCTGGGCGACTACTGCGCAGGCTCGAACCACGTCCTGCCCACCAGCGGGACTGCTGCCTTTTCATCCGGCCTGAACGTCACCACGTTCCTGCGCGCCATCCAGGTGGTCAACTACAGCCGGGAGGCGTTGGCGGAGGTCAGCGGCCATATTGTGAGTCTGTCCCTGGCCGAGGACCTGCCTGCCCACGGGGACGCAGTGAGTGCACGGTTCCCTGTCCGCGGATAGCCACTACATATAGCGTCCCGGCCACTACATATAGTAATTACAGGCTTGTTATTACCCCAGATGTAGCCGTAAACTGGGATGGCAGGCCGTCCAACGGCGCTGCCGGCTCCGTTGCCGTTCGACGCCGGAAGTGAGAGGGGAAACGCCATGTACTGTCCGTTCTGCCGCAACCCCGACTCCCGCGTGGTGGACAGCCGGATGGCGGATGACGGCTCGGCTATCCGACGCCGGCGCCAGTGTCCCGAATGCGGCCGCCGGTTCACCACCGTGGAAACCACCAGCCTCTCCGTCATCAAGCGCTCGGGAGTCGGCGAACCCTTCAGCCGCAGCAAGGTGATCAACGGGGTGCGTAAAGCATGCCAGGGCCGGCCTGTCAGCGAAGACGATCTCGCCATGCTGGCCCAGGAAGTGGAGGAGCAGATCCGCTCGTCCGGCGCCGCCGAAATCGATGCGCACGAGGTAGGCCTGGTAATCCTCGGACCGCTCCAGAAGTTGGACGAGGTAGCGTACCTGCGCTTCGCAAGCGTGTACCAGGCGTTCGAGTCCCTGGAGGACTTCGAGTCGGCTATTGCCCTGCTTCGCCACGAGGCCGAGGAAGGCGCAAATGGCGCTGCCGGCCCGAAGAGTTCCGAGAAGAGCCCTCTCTAAGCTCCGGTGACGGCAGCGGAGGGGAAGCCGCAGCCGTCACCGGCACCACCCTTACTTGGCCAGTTTGTGCTTCAGTGCGATTTCCAGGGCGGCGCCCACAATGCCGGCCTCGTTCCGCAGGACGGCCGGGACGATGGGGGTCCTGAGCTTGAGGTTGGGAAGGTACTCGTCCGCGCGCTTGGAGATTCCGCCGCCGACGATGAACAGCTCCGGCGAGAACAGGAACTCCACATGCGAGAAGTACCGCTGCAGCAGCACGCTGTACTCCTCCCATGACAGTCCGTCCCGTTCCCGGGCTACGGCTGAGGCTTTCGATTCGGCGTCGAAGCCGTCGATCTCAAGGTGTCCCAGCTCCGCGTTCGGTACCAGTTTGCCGTCGAAGATGAAGGCGGAGCCGATGCCTGTGCCCAGGGTGATGACCAGGACGGTGCCTGCGACGCCTTCGCCGGCGCCGTAACGGGCTTCGGCCAGGCCTGCTGCATCGGCGTCGTTGATGACCTCCACGGGGCGGCCCAGCCGCTCCGTGAGGAGTGCATCGATGTCCGTGTCCAGCCAGCTCTTGTCAACGTTGGCTGCAGAGTGGACCACACCGTGCTGGATGATGCCGGGGAAGGTCACGCCGACGGGGGAGCCGGCCTCCGGGGCCTCGGGGCGCGCCGAGAGTTCGGCGACCACGAGGGCCACGGCTTCGGCGACAGCTTCGGGGGTGGCGGGCTGGGGGGTGGGCACCCGGAAGCGTTCACCGAGGAGCTTGCCCTTCTTCAGGTCGACAATGCCGCCCTTGATGCCCGTACCCCCGATGTCGATGCCGATCAGTGGTGCGTTCTTGTGCGACTTCTCGTCCTTCTTGGCCAATGGGATTCCGTTCTAGGCTGGGGCGGGCAGGGAAGGGGCGCCCTGGGGCGGCCCCAAATACAGGTGTTGGGCCTGCACGGGCAGCGGATGCCGCATGCAGGCAGGGGACAGACTACGGCAGGGTGAGGATTTCCGCACCGGTTTCGGTGACCAGCAGGGTGTGCTCGAACTGGGCTGTGCGCTTGTGGTCCCGGGTCACCACGGTCCAGTCGTCGCTCCACATGTCCCACTCCACGGTTCCGAGGGTGAGCATCGGTTCGATCGTGAACACCATTCCCGTTTCGATCACGGTGTTGTACGCGGGGGCGGCATCGTAGTGCGGGATGATCAGGCCGGTGTGGAATGCTTCGCCGACGCCATGGCCGGTGAAGTCGCGCACCACGCCGTAGCCAAAACGCTTGGCGTAGGACTGGATGGCGCGGCCGATCACGTTGATTTCCCGCCCCGGGGCCACCGCCTTGATGGCCCGGTTGAGCGACTCCCGGGTGCGTTCGACGAGCAGCCGGGATTCCTCGTCCACGTCACCCACCAGGAACCTGTAGTTGGTGTCGCCGTGGACCCCGTTGATGTACGCCGTAATGTCGATGTTCAGGATGTCGCCGTCCTGGACCACAGTGCTGTCCGGGATGCCGTGGCAGATGACCTCGTTCAGCGACGAGCACAGGGATTTGGGAAATCCGCGGTAGCCGAGCGTGGAGGGGTAGGCCTGGTGGTCCAGCAGGAATTCGTGGCCCACCTTGTCCAGTTCATCGGTGGTGATGCCGGGCTGGATGTGCTTGCCGACCTCGACGATGGCCTGGGCCGCGATCCGTCCGGCGATGCGGATCTTTTCGATGGTTTCGGCGGACTTGACCTCCGAGCCGGTGAATTTGGCCGGGGCAGGCTTGCCGACATACTCCGGACGGGGGATGGACGCCGGGACGGAACGCTGCGGGCCCACGGTACCCGGGGTGAGGGTGCCGGTGGGTGCAGTGGAGGCAAGGGAAGGCATAGATTGATCATATAAGGCACCGCAGAACGCCTAACAACCGACAAGCGGCGGAGGACGCACGTAGGTGTTTGTGTTACGTGGATCACCCGCGGCTTTCCTGTCGCCGGAACGAGGAGCAACGATGACTGAGTACTGGTTCAACGTCAATACCCACGAAGTGGAAGAGGACCGGCTCTCTGACTGGAGCCAGCTCATTGGGCCCTATAAGACCCGCGAAGAAGCGGAGCACGCCATTGAGAAGGTCAGGGCGCGCAATGAAGCCTGGGAAAAGGGCGACGACGACTGAACAGTTGGGTGGGTTGGGCGCCTTGGTGTCGGGGTGTCCGGACGGCACTCCTCCGCGGACTGCCTCGGCCGCGGGCGGCCTCACCTTGACGTCCGCTTCCGGAGTACCGCCCGGACGCCGCACGTCGCGCTGGCATTTCCGTCAGGTCGACCGTTCCTCTGCGGCCTCGGGACAAAGTAAAAAGCTAGAACGAATGTTCCGGGCCGGGGAACTGGCCTGACCGGACGTCCTCGCCGTAGGCGGTGGCTGCGTCCAGGAGGGTGGTACGCAGGTCCGCGTATTGTCTGACGAATTTCGCCATCCGGCCGCCGCGCAAGCCGGCCATGTCCTGCCAGACGAGGACTTGGCCCGTGGTCGCGTTCCCGGCGCCAATGCCGATGGTGGGAACGTCCACGGCGGCGTCCACTGCGGCTGCGGTGTCGGCGGGGACCATCTCCATGAGCACGCAGAACGCGCCTGCGGCGGCGAGGGCGCGGGCATCGTCGATCAGCCGCCGGGCGTCGTCGCCCCGGCCTTGCACCCGGTATCCGCCCAGTGCGTGTTCGCTCTGCGGGGTGAAGCCGATGTGTGCCATCACCGGGATGCCCGCCTGCACCATTGCACGCACCGTGGGTGCGTAATACGCGCTGCCCTCGATTTTCACCGCATGGGCCAGGCCTTCCTTCAGGAAGCGGACGCCGGTGGCGACGGCCTGTCCGGCGCTGACCTCATAGCTGCCGAAGGGCAGGTCGGCGACCACCATGGCGCGCTTCGCGGACCTGGCGACGGCGCGGCACAGCGGCAGCAATTCGTCCACGGTGACCGGGAGGCTGGTTTCGTTGCCGAAGACGTTGTTCGAGGCCGAATCACCGACCAGCAGCACTTCAATGCCCGCAGCGTCGAAAATCTCCGCTGTGTACTGCTCGTAGGCGGTGAGCATGGCGAACCTGGTGCCGTCGCGCTTGGCCTGCTGCAGGTGGTGGATGCGGACCTTGGCTGGTTTCGGCGCGGCGGCCGCCGGTGTTCCGGGGCCGCTGCCGTAAGGGGCTGGTACTTCTGCGGACGCGCTGGAGTCGGAGCTGTTGCTGGTGGCCATGGGATGAGCGTAGTGCGGGACCTGCCGTGCTTGCTACCGCAGCCGGCTCCCGGTAAAGGTGATTAGCGTCATAGCGGCTGTGCCGGAACGCCGTGGAAGTCCCGCAGTAAACCCCGCCGGTGCGCGCTGCGGGCGCCGCGGGAGGTTAATGCTGTGTTACGCACGGCGCAGGCTCAAGCATCGGCGCCGAATGATTAGTACAGTGTTGGTGAACTGCTGCCGGCTTTCCCCTTTGCGCGGGCCCCGGAGCACGAACGTTGACCGGAGAAGAGGCCATCATGGACCGCCAGCAAGAATTTGTCCTGCGCACGATCGAAGAGCGCGACGTACGTTTCGTGCGGCTGTGGTTCACCGACGTCGTGGGATCGCTGAAGTCCGTGGCGCTGGCGCCGGCGGAAGTCGAAGGAGCCTTCGAGGAAGGCCTCGGCTTCGACGGTTCCTCCATCGAAGGCCTGGCCCGCGTCTTCGAATCGGACATGCTGCTGCAGCCGGACCCGGCAACCTTCCAGATCCTGCCGTGGCGCGGCGAGACGGAGCAGACCTCACGCATGTTCTGCGACATTCTGACTCCCGACGGCGAGCCCTCCACCGCTGATCCGCGCAACGTCCTCAAGCGGACCCTTGCCAAGGCTGCGGACATGGGCTTCACCTGCTACACGCATCCCGAGATCGAGTTCTACCTGCTGAAGTCCCAGGAGCCGGGTCCGGACGGCGCACCCGTTCCGGTGGATGAGGGCGGCTACTTCGACCACGTTCCCGGAGGCGTGGCCCAGGACTTCCGCCGCACCGCCGTCACCATGCTGGAATCGGTGGGAATCTCGGTGGAGTTCAGCCATCACGAAGGCGGTCCCGGCCAGAACGAGATCGACCTTCGCTACGCCGACGCACTGCAGACCGCGGACAACATCATGACGTTCCGCACGGTCATCAAGGAGGTGGCCCTGCAGCAGGGAACCTACGCCACCTTCATGCCCAAGCCGTTCACCGATCACCCCGGCTCCGGCATGCATACGCACTTCTCGCTGTTCGAGGGGGACAGCAATGCGTTCTTCGAGGCAGGTGCCGAGTTCCAGTTGTCCAAGACGGCCCGGCAGTTCATTGCCGGCATCCTCAAGCACGCCCCCGAGTTCACGGCGGTCACCAACCAGTTCGTCAACTCCTACAAGCGGCTCTGGGGTGGCGGCGAAGCTCCGAGTTACCTGAGCTGGGGGCACAACAACCGTTCCGCACTGGTCCGCGTGCCGCTGTACAAGCCGGGCAAGGGCCAGTCCGCCCGCATCGAGTACCGCGGCATTGATTCCGCGGCCAACCCCTACCTTGCCTATGCCGTCCTGCTCGGTGCAGGGCTGAAGGGCATCGAGGAAGGCTACGAGTTGCCGGCAGCCGCCGAGGACGACGTCTGGTCGCTCAGCTCGGCCGAACGCCGAGCCATGGGCCACGATCCGCTGCCGGCAAGCCTGCACGATGCCATCCGCTCCATGGAGGACTCGGAGCTGATGCCGCAAATCCTCGGCGAGCAGGTCTACGAGCACTTCCTGCGCAACAAGCGCGCCGAGTGGCAGGACTACCGCCTGCAGGTGACGCCCTACGAGCTGCAGCGCAACCTCGGCATCCTCTAGGTGCCCGGCGTGAGTCTGGCACGCCGCCTCATCGCGGCCGGATTCAGCGACCTGGAGAAGGGCGAACGGTTCCTGGCCGCGCGCGAACTCGAGGGGCTGGACCAGGACACGCTCTTCGCCGGGCTGCAGCTTGCGGCCAGCCCGGATACTGCCCTGCAGTCCTTGGTCCGTCTGATCGAAAAGCATCCGCAGCTCCGGGAGCTGGCCGCCGCCGGGACGGAGGCCAGCGAGCCGATGTACAGGGTCCTTGGGGCCTCCGAAGCGCTGGGGGAGTTCCTGATCCGGCACCCCGAACACCTGGACGCCTTCTGGGTCCGTGCCAGTCCCGAGCCGCTGCCGGCCGATCCTGACCGGCTTCGGGCAACACTTTTGCAATCAGTCGGCGCCGACCCACGCGCCGCCCGTCCCGTCGCCGCCGTGACCGGAGTCGACGCCTACGCCGCCCTGCGCACGGCGTACCGGCGCGGGCTGGTGGACCTGGCCGTCAAGGACCTGTGCGCTGCGGATCCGCTGGACTTCCTGCCGTCTGTCGGCCGTGAACTTGCGGACCTCGCGGCGGCCGCCATCGAAGCCGCCCTCGCTGTGTCCCGTGCCGAAGCGTCCGGCCAGTACGGCGCCGCCGACGTCGCCGACGTCGGCCTCGCCGTCATCGGCATGGGCAAATGCGGCGCCCGCGAGCTGAACTACATCTCCGACGTCGACGTTATTTATGTGGTGGACGCCGGCAGCTTGGAGGACGCGGACGCCAACACCATCGGCACGGCCCTGGCCAGCGGCATTTCGAGGGCCATCTCGTCGGTGGCCCGGGAACCCGGACTGTGGGAAGTGGACGCGAACCTGCGTCCCGAAGGCAAGTCCGGTCCGCTGGTCCGCACCCTTGCCTCGCATGAAACGTACTACGCCAGATGGGCTGAAAGCTGGGAATTCCAGGCGCTGCTGAAGGCCCGCGCCATGGCCGGTGATGCCGTGCTGGGCCGCAGGTACGAGGAAGCCGTGGCGCCCCTGATTTGGAACTCGGCGGGGCGGGACGGCTTCGTTGAATCCGTCCAGGCCATGCGGCGGAGGGTGACAGAGCACATTCCGCCAGCGGAGGAACAACGGCAGATCAAGCTGGGCCGCGGCGGCCTGCGGGACGTCGAATTCACCGTCCAGCTGCTTCAGCTGGTGCACGGCAAGGCCGATGAGTCATTACGACGACGGGACACCACCTCGGCGATCGCCGCATTGTCGGCCGGGGGCTACATCGGGCGTTCCGACGCTGCTGCGTTCGACAACGCGTACCGGTACCTGCGCCTGCTGGAACACCGGATCCAGCTCTTCCAGCTGCGCCGAACCCACCTCATGCCCGTGGCGGAGCCGGCCTTGCGCTCCCTGGCCAAGGCCGTGCTGGGGCCCTTCTCCAACGAACGGCCGGGACCCGATGCACTGTTGTCCGCGTGGCAGCGGACCAAGCGCTCGGTCCGGGAACTGCATGAGCGCATCTTCTACCGGCCGCTGCTGAACACCGCGGCCAAGCTCAGCACCGAGGACGCAAAGCTGACCCCGGAAGCAGCCCAAGGGCGGCTTGCCGCCCTCGGCTACCGGGACCCGCAAGGGGCGATGCGCCACATCGAGGCATTGACGGCCGGCGTCAGCCGCCGCGCTGCGCTCCAGCGGCAGCTGCTGCCCATCCTGCTGGACTGGCTCGCGGAAGGGGTTGATCCCGATGCCGGGCTGCTCGCCTTCAGGCGCGTCAGCGAGGCACTGGGCACCACGCACTGGTACCTGGGCATGCTGCGCGACTCCAACGCTGCCGCTGAACGCCTGTGCCACATGCTGTCCAACTCCCGGCTGATCGCCGACCTGCTGGAAGTATCTCCGGAGTCCGTGGCATGGCTGGGGCAGGACAAGGACCTGGTTCCGGTGGGCTTCGAAGCCCAGTGGCAGGAAATTACCGCCAAGATGTCCCGGCACGCGGACCCGGAGAGCGCCATGCGCCTGATCCGCCTGATCCGGCGCCGGGAGATCCTGCGCATTGCCATCGCCGACTCGGCAGGCCTGCTTGACCAGGACCAGGTGGGCAGGGCGCTGGCGGACACTGACCGTGCAGCCGTCCTGGGCGCGCTCAGGGTGGCGGAGGGGATCGTTTCCGCCGGCGGCCCGCTCAAGACCACAGTGCTGGTGGTGGCCATGGGCCGTCAGGGCGGCCGGGAGATCGGCTATGGCTCCGACGCCGACGTCATGTACGTGCACCGGGCCCTCCCGGGCTTCACCGAGGCCGAGGCCCAGGAACAGGCCACCCGCCTCGTGGCCAAGGTATCCAGCCTGCTCACCCAGCCCTTGAGACCGGCCATCATGGCCGAACGCGTGCTGCAGATGGACGCCGACCTCCGGCCGGAGGGCAAGAACGGGGCCATGGTGCGTTCCCTGGACTCCTTCGCCGAGTACTACCGCCGCTGGTCCCTGATTTGGGAGGCGCAGGCACTGCTGCGGGCACGCCCGATGGCCGGCAACGATAGCCTCGCCGCTGATTTTCTTGAGCTGATCAATCCCATCCGGTATCCGGCGTCGATTTCCGACCAGGACGTGCGCGAGATCCGGCGGATCAAGGCCAGGGTGGAATCCGAGCGGCTGCCGCGCGGCGCCGACCCCGCACGCCACCTGAAACTGGGCCGTGGCGGGCTGAGCGACGTCGAGTGGCTGGTACAGCTGCTGCAACTCCAGCACGCCGGAAGGCACCCGGAGCTGCGGACCACGTCGACCCTGGAGTCTTTGGCCGCGGCCGCGCGGTTGGGGTTACTGGAGGACGGCGACGCGGGGCTCCTGGCCGACGCCTGGCGGCTGGCCAGCCGTATCCGGTCCGCCAACGTTATCTGGAGTGGCAAAGCCTCAGACCTCCTGCCGTCTTCCCGCCGGGACCTCGAAGCGGTAGCGCGCTGGTGCGGCTACGAGCCGGGCCGGGCCGCAGCGCTGGAGGAGGACTACCTGAGGGTAAGCCGGCGGGCCCGGGCTGTCTTTGAACGCGTCTTCTATGGCCAGTAAGGCCCGGGACTGGGTCTGGCTCATCCCGCTGCGCGACCTCGACTCCGACGCCCGCGCCATCCAGCTCGGTGCCATCGCCGGCATGGGGCTGCAGCCCGGCCAGGAGCGCTTTGTCGGCGATCCTTTGCGGATGACTCTGGCAGGGCTGGAAGAAGAGTCACGGCGGCCGTATGTGGTGGAGGCGTCAGGAGCCGCCGCAGGCGTGTTGACGCTCCAGCTGGGGGCGGCAGGACTGGCCGGCTGGCCTGACGACCATTCAGCCTGGCTGCTCCGTGGCTTCCTCATCGACCGGAGGCACCAGGGCAAAGGGCTTGGGTCGCTCGCGGCCGCCGCTGCCGTGGACGCCGCCCGCCGGCTGACCGCGCGCCAGCACAGCGGTGAGTCCGGCGTCGTCCTGTCCGTCAACGAGGCAAACCCTGCCGGACTGTCCGCTTACCGGCGCGCCGGTTTCGTCGACGCCGGACCGTACCTGGGTGGGTCCGCCGGGCCGCAACGGACCATGTTCCACAGTTTCGGTGGCGTGGCGCAGCCGTAACGCGCCGGACCGGCATTGCGCTCAGCAAGCGTTTGCCCGATCATGTGGATTGGCGGTGTTCTTCAACCTTGTTGGGGGGAAGGCTGTACTGAGTCTTCGTCTCGGGGGGCATTCGTCAGGGGGGCCGGCTCCCGGTCTCAGCACGTCTGGAGCCGGGCCCCCACCTTGCGGCCCGCCGTTCCGGGAGACGGGAGCCATGAACGCGAAAAGGCGGCCACCGGATGGTTCCGGTGGCCGCCTTTCGTTACGTCAGCATGCCTGGCAGGCAGGCTGCAGGCTAGACGCCGTAGTAGAGCTCGAACTCGTAGGGGTTCGGGCGCAGCGACAACGGGCGGATCTCGTTCTCGTACTTGTACTCGATCCAGGTGTCGATCAGGTCCTGGGTGAACACGCCGCCGGCCTGCAGGAACTCGTTGTCCTCGGCCAGGGCTTCCAGGGCTTCTTCGAGCGTGCCCGGGGCTTTGGGGATGTCCTTGGCTTCCTCGGCGGGGAGCTCGTAGAGGTCCTTGTCGATCGGAGCCGGCGGCTCGATGCGGTTGCGGATGCCGTCGATTCCGGCCATCAGCTGCGCAGCGAAGGCCAGGTACGGGTTGGAGGAGGGGTCCGGTGCGCGGAACTCGATGCGCTTGGCCTTGGGGTTGGTGCCCGTGATGGGGATACGGATACCGGCGGAGCGGTTGCCCTGCGAGTAGACCATGTTGACCGGGGCTTCGAAGCCCTTGACCAGTCGGCGGTAGGAGTTCACCGTGGGGTTGGTGAAGGCCAGGACGGCGTTCGCGTGCTTGAGCAGGCCGCCGATGTACCAGCGGGCGGTATCGGACAGGCCGGCGTAGCCCTTCTCGTCGTAGAACAGCGGCTCGCCGCCGTTCCACAGCGACTGGTGGCAGTGCATGCCCGAGCCGTTGTCACCGAAGACCGGCTTGGGCATGAAGGTAACTGACTTGCCCCAGGCGTCTGCGGTGTTCTTGATGACGTACTTGAACTTCTGCAGGTCATCGGCCGCGTGGGTCAGGGTGGTGAACTTGTAGTTGATCTCGGCCTGGCCGGCGGATCCAACTTCGTGGTGGCTGCGCTCGACCTCAAGGCCGGCTTCGTCCAGGGCAACGCACATAGCATCGCGCAGGTCCGCCTGCTTGTCGGTGGGGGAGACCGGGAAGTAACCGCCCTTGACGGGGGTCTTGTAGCCCAGGTTGCCGCCCTCTTCCTCGCGGCCGGTGTTCCAGTGGGCTTCCTCGGAGTCGATCTTGTAGAAGCTGCCCTGCGGTGAGGACTGGTACTGGACGTTGTCGAACACGAAGAACTCGGCTTCGGGAGCGAAGAACGCGGTGTCGGCGATGCCGGTGGAGGCCAGGTAGGCCTCTGCCTTTTCAGCCACGCCACGGGGGTCGCGGTGGTAGGGGTCGCCGGTGCGCGGGTTCACGATCGAGAAGTTCAGCGCGAGCGTCTTCTCCATGCGGAAGGTGTCCAGGAACGCGGTGGTCACGTCCGGGATCAGCTGCATGTCAGATTCGGCGATGCCCTGGAAGCCGCGGATGGAGGAACCGTCGAAGAGCTGGCCGTTGACGAAGAAATCGGCGTCAACACTCTTTGCGGGGACGTTAAAGTGCTGCTGGACGCCCGGAAGATCGGTGAAGCGGATATCGACGAACTTTACATCTTCGTCCTTGATGAACTTGAGGACTTCGTCCGCAGTCTTGAACATCTATGCTCCTAACGCATATGTAAATATCTGGCATGCAAGCCATGTGGTCCAGCGCAATCCAAAGGCAGGGAGAACGCAAGGTTTTCCCTGCTGGTACACCTGCCGAGGGGATTTGCTTGAAACTTCTCACAGCCTATGGATCCGGCATTTCCCGTCCGTGTCCGCATTGTTTCGGGCAGGTTACAGAATGCCCTGCTATGGAAACGCTATCGCCGGTCCACAGTGTGGTCCAACCCCATCCACACTGTGGGCGCCCACCTGCCGCAGGGCCGGTAGGCTTGGATGGTGGTAGATCGCAAAGACATTGGTTCCTGGCTCAGCGGACCGGATACGTCCGGCGTCTCCAAATATCCGGGTGAGCGGCTGGGCCTGCCGGAGTCCGGTCCCGGCTCCATCGCACGGGCAGGACGCAGGATCGTCGCGATCATGATCGATTGGGGCATTGCGCTCCTGATCAGCAACTTTGCGTTCGGCGGTGACTCCTGGGCCACGCTTGCGGTCTTCGCCATCGAACAGATCCTGCTGGTGGGAACCCTTGGCTACAGCATCGGCCACCGCATCATGGGCATTGCCGTGGTGAGGCCGGGTGGGGGCACGCCCGGACCGCTCGCCGCCCTGGTGAGGACGGTCCTGCTGTGCCTGGTCATCCCCGCCGTCATTTTCGACCCCGACCAGCGCGGACTTCATGACAAGGCGATGAATACGCTGCTGATCCGCCGGTAGGTGCCAAGGCGGTCAGCTGCGGCTGGACGCGAGGCGGTCGGGGGTGCTCTCCGGCAACGCGGTGTCAAGGTAGCCGCGACGCCCGGCCCAGCGCTCGAACAGGATGGTTGCGAACGGGAAGACCGCGGAGAAACCTGCCAGTGCCGCCACCCGGAAGGGCCATCGCTCCACGCGCCAGAGCATCAGTGCTGCCAGCCCATAGCCCATGAACAGGGCGCCGTGGACGGGCCCCGCCACCTGGACGCCAAGCTCTGTGGTTCCGGCGATCCATTTGAAGTACATCCCGGCCAGCAGCGCTGCCCAACTGCAGGCTTCGGCGATGGCAAGGATCCGGAAGGCCCGGACCACTGTGGTCCTCAGCGGCATGGTGGTGTTCCTGTCGTTGGTTAGATGCACGGTCCGTCACATGGTGGGTGCCGCCGGTTCGGCGGCAAGAAAAAACGCCCCGGCGCCCGGCGATGCCGGTACCGGGGCGTTCGGCCAGTTAGCGTCCGCGGTTGGGACGGGCCTTGTAGGGGTCTATTCCCTTGGGGATCGGAAGCCGGGTGCCCATGGAAGCGATGCGCTTGGACACAGTGCTGACTTCCAGCTTGGTCAGTTCGTTCTTCATCTTGCCCATTTTCTTGGCCACCTGGCTAAGCGGGACCTGGCCTTCGCCGTGCCCGGTCTGGATGGTGTGGACCGGAACGTTGGGCAGGATCCGGGCGAGGCGCTTGCGTTCGGCATCCAGCAGCGGCTTTACCCGGTGGGTGGGGCCTTCACTGACAAGGACGACGCCGGGACGGCCCACCGCACGGAACACGGCATCCTGCGTGCGAGGATTGACAGCCACGGGCTGTTCCTCGGTAATCCAGCCACGGCGGAGCGTGCCCAAGGCGGCGCCGGAGGCGCCGGGCTGGTTTTCGATCTGCGCGAACGCTGCGCGCTCAGCGCGGCGGGACAGAATGAATGTGGCTGCCAGCAGGCCCAGCGGAATACCGATGATCAGGCCGGTGATCCAGTTATCCAGCCAGAAGCCCACCAGGAAGCTCACAGCCACAACGCCCAGGAATGCCAACAGCATCAGCCACGGAACCATGGGGTCGTGGCGGCGGGTCATGGTGAAGACCTCGCCGATCTGCTTAAGCCTGCTGGGCTTCTTGGCCTTCGCTTCCTTCGGCTTGCGCGTGAACAGGCCGCGCTTCACCGCGCTGGAGCCCGCCGGGGTGGAGTTGCTGGAGTCAGGGGATTTAGCCATAGTGCCTCAATTCTACGTGACTTAAACGCAAGGGCCGGACGCCGGAATCTTCCGGTGTCCGGCCCTTTGCCAGTCCTCGCAGAGGAGGTCAGGAATGTGAGGCGAGGAGGGTGCTGGCTTCCTGGCGGGTGGTGCCGGAGTCTTGGATGCCGTCGGCGATGTGGGCGAGTTCGGCGGGGATGTCGCGGCCTTTTTTGCGCATGGCGGTGGCCCAGAGGCGGCCGGCGCGGTAGGAGGAGCGGACCAGGGGGCCGGACATGACGCCGAGGAAGCCGATTTCTTCGGCTTCGTGCTGGAGGTCCACGAATTCCTGGGGTTTGACCCAGCGGTCCACGGGCAGGTGGCGTTCGGAGGGGCGGAGGTATTGGGTGATGGTGATCAGGTCGCAGCCTGCCTGGTGGAGGTCGCGGAGGGCTTCGGAGATTTCCTCGCGGGTTTCGCCCATGCCCAGGATGAGGTTGGATTTGGTGACCATGCCCAGGTTCCGGCCTTGGGTGATGACGTCCAGGGAGCGGTCGTAGCGGAACGCGGGGCGGATCCGTTTGAAGATCCGGGGGACGGTTTCGACGTTGTGGGCGAAGACTTCGGGTTTGGAGTCGCAGATCGCCTTGATGTGGTCGGGGTTGCCGGAGAAGTCCGGGATGAGCAGTTCGACGCCGGTGCCGGGGTTCAGTTCGTGGATTTTGCGGACGGTTTCGGCGTAGAGCCAGACGCCTTCGTCTGCGAGGTCGTCGCGGGCGACGCCGGTGACGGTGGCGTACCGGAGTTGCATGGATTGGACGGAGCGGGCCACTTTGGTGGGTTCGAACATGTCCACGGGGGAGGGTTTGCCGGTGTCGATCTGGCAGAAGTCGCAGCGGCGGGTGCATTCGGAGCCGCCGATCAGGAAGGTCGCTTCCTTGTCTTCCCAGCATTCGAAGATGTTCGGGCAGCCGGCTTCCTCGCAGACGGTGTGCAGGCCTTCTTTTTTGACCAGGTTCTTCAGCCCGACGAACTCCGGGCCCATCTGGACCTTGGCCTTGATCCATTCCGGCTTCCGCTCCACCGGAACGGCAGCATTGCGCTGCTCGATCCGCAGCATCTTCCGGCCTTCAGGTGCCAATGTCACAGTAGAGCTCCTTCAGGGCTCGAAACCAATGCTTCTTCGTGCTTGTGGAATTCCTCCACGAACCGGTCCACGACGTGGGCCGGACGGATGTCCTGTCCTGTTTCCAACGACATGGTGGTCACGCCTGCGTCGGTGATGCCGCAGGCGATGATCTGGCCATAGGGGGCAAGGTCGTTGCTGCAGTTGATGGCAATGCCGTGCATGGTGACGCCGTTCAGGACCCGGATGCCGATAGCGGCAATCTTGCGGTCGGGGCCCTTGGCGTCTGCCTTGATCCAGACGCCGGCCCGTCCCTTGATGCGTTCTGCGTTGATGCCGTAGTCCGCCATGACCGTGATCATGATGTCTTCGAGGCGCTCCACGTAGTCGCGGATGCCGGCGCGGTTCTTTAGCTTCAGGATGGGGTAGGCGACCAATTGCCCGGGGCCGTGCCAGGTGAGTTTGCCGCCGCGGTCCACGGAGACGACCGGGGTGCCGTCAAATGGCCGCTCGTGGTCCTCGGTGAGCTTGCCGGCCGTGTAGACGGCTGCGTGCTCCAGGAGCAGGACTGTACTGGGGGCAACTCCGGCGACAACTTTGTCATGGAGTTCGCGCTGGGCTTCCCAGCCTTCCATGTAGTCAACGAAGTCGGGGGCAAGACCCAGCTGTGAAAACTCAAGAGTCATGGGATCCAGCTTAGACCCCGCAGCCGTTCCGGCCCGGTTTAGTGTCCAAGCTCACCGCAGGCACCCAATGTGACTGCTGCGGCGAGTGCCTGTGGATAACTTCTGCAGCCCTGCCGGGATTCCGCTAGACATGGACTATGGATGTTGCACAAGCGCCAGAGGTTCCGGGCTACGACGTCGGCCGGCTGTTGGGCCGCGGCGGCAGCGCGGACGTGTGGCTGGGCACGGAACAACGTACGGGCAGGGCGTACGCGCTCAAGTGCTTCCGCACCTCAGGTACGGGGGTCCCGGGGCCGGGCGTGCGGGAGGAAGAGGTGCGGAGGGAGATCCGCATTCTTTCGGTCCTGGACCACCCGCACCTCATCAGGGCCCACGACGCCGTGCGTGTGGTGGCGCCGCGGACCGGGACGGCCCTGACCATGGACTATGCCGCCGGTGGCTCGCTGGCGCAGTTGGTGGCTTCCCGGGGCAGGTTGAGCGTGGGGGAGAGCGTTACCGTGCTGACGCCCATTGCGCAGGCCCTGGGCTACCTGCACGGACAAGGGTTTACACACTCGGACGTTTCACCCGGGAACGTACTGTTCACCGGGCAAGGGAAACCGATGCTGTCCGACGTCGGCGTGGCCCGGATGCTCGGCGATCCAGGCGGTGCGTTGACGGCTGGAACCGCCGGCTTCCTTGACCCGTCACCCGTAGATGCCGTCCGCGCGGGGCTTCAGCCCGAGCGTGATGTCTTCTCGCTGGCAGCGCTCGGCTGGTATTGCCTGACGGGCGAAGTGCCCGGCCGTACGCTGGACCGGCCGCCGTTGTCCCTGCTGGTTCCCGGCGTCCCGAAGGAGCTTGCCGCAGCCCTCGAACAGGGGTTGAACGAGGACCGCCGGTTACGGCCCACTGCCATGGCGCTGGGTACTGCCGTCTACCGCAGCGCGGCGCCACTGCCGCTGGACCTCTCGGGTGCCGTCCATCCCACGGTCCTGCCGGAGTTGCTCACCCGCCGAAATATGCCCGCCTCATCGAAGGGTACGGCCCTGGGTACGAAACTCGGGAGCCTGCGCCGGCGGGCCTCAACCTTAAGATGGTCCGGGCCGGGATCGCGGGCACGGAACCGCCCCTTTCCCATCACCCGGGCCGAGGCAGCATCGCACGGAAAACATGCGGCCGGACCAGTCGGGACCCAGGCATCACGAATCCCCCGACAGACGGCCCGGGTCGCCTTGCCGGCAGTGGCCGTGGCGGCGGGAATATGGTGGCTGTCCGCTTCCGGTGGTGCAGGACCCTGGCGCGGCGAGGCTGCACCGGGCATGCCGGTGGACTCCGCTGCCCACGCTTCGTCTGTTCCAGCCACGTCAGGCCATGACGGCGAAAACGGCCTTGCCGGCGTGCTTGGCGAGGCCCGGCAGCAGGCCGCGGCTGCCGACCCCTTGGTGGCTGTGCGGGGGCTGGCAGCGCTGCGCGACTACGCCCTCCATACCGGCAGCGTGGAACTGCTGTCCGCCGTCAACGCGCCCGGTTCGCCCGCCGCCGCGGCGGACCAGGACATTGCCGGGCAACTGGGTGCCTCCGGGCAGCGCCTCGACGGTTTCACCACTACGGTTTCGGACGTCACGCCCGAATCCGGCTCGACGCAGGGCCGTGCCGTGGTCCGTCTGACCTCCGCCTCGTCCGGCTACCAGGCCATGAGTGCGGAGGACGAGGTGCTGGCGGCAGGCGCAGCCAGCCCGGCCCAGCGCCTCAGGTTGGTCCTGGTGTCCGTTGACGGCCAGTGGAGGATCAGCGACATCCTTCCGGGCGGGTGAAGCGGGTGACGGATCCCCGGCCGTCCGGCATCGGTGCTCCCGGTCAGTTGCCGCTGTCCTTCCCTGCGACCCAGCGGGCGGCAGAGTCGAGGTTCCCGTGCTGCCACCGGAAGCCGGCTGCCGACAGGACCGCAGGTTCCATCCGCTGGCTGAACAGCAGAAGCTCCTCGGCGAGCCTGGGCATCACCGTCCGCAGGACCGGTGCCGGAACCCGCAGCACGGCGGGGCGGTGGAGGGCATGGACGAGTGCCGCAACGATCGCGTTGACGTCCGCCTGCTCCGGTGCCGCCACGTTCACCGGCCCTTTCACCCGGGATTCGAGAAGGAACAGGAAGGCAGCTGAGACATCCGGAAGCGTCACCCACGGCCAGAACTGGCGGCCGTTGCCGAACGGGCCGCCCAGGCCCAGCCGCAACAGGGGGAGCAGCTTGCCCAGTGCCCCGCCGGAACGGCTGAACACCACCCCGGTCCGGGGCGTCAGCACGCGAACACCCTCGGGCGCCAGGTTGGCTTCCCGTTCCCACTCGACGCAGATCTGTGCCAAGGTGCCTGAACCGGCAGGTGCGTCCTCGCGCAGGACCGTGTTGCCGGCGTCGCCGTAGTAACCTGACGCCGATTGGCTGATAAAGGTTGCCGGCGGCGTTTCCAGCTGACCCATGGCCTGCACCAGGGTCCGGGTGGGTGCCAGCCGTGAACTGAACAGTTCCTCGACCCTCCGCCGCGTCCAGGGCCTGTCGCCAATGCCGGCTCCGGCCAGGTTGACGACGGCGTCCGCGCCGGCAAGGGCGCCGGGGTCCAGGACGCCAGCCGCCGGATCCCATCTGATTTCGGACGCGGCGGCGGGCGTCCGGCGGACCAGCGTCACCACCGAGTGGCCGGCATCGCGGAAGGCTGCGGACATGGAGGTGCCGATGAGCCCCGAGGCGCCGGCCATGACGATATGCATGGTCCATCTCACCACGGCAGCGCGGCTCCGGCACCTCCCGCAGGGGCACGCGGCGGTTGACTATGATCGAACGATGACTTCCTCGAGCTACTTCCGTTTCCCGCATCTGCACGGCGACCTGGTCACTTTCGTGGCCGAGGACGACGTCTGGATCGCGCCGCTGGACGGCGGCCGGGCCTGGCGCGTCTCGTCCCTCCAGCTTCCCGCCCGCAACCCCCGGTTCACGCCGGACGGCGAGCGGCTGGTGTGGACAGTGGTGCAGGGAACAGCGCCGGAGGTTGTCTCGGCACAGGTCGACGGCGGCGGGTACCGGCAGCTCACGTACTTTGGGCACAGCAGCACAAGGGTCAAGGGGTTCACCGCCGGCGGTTCCGTGGTGGCCACCAGTGCGTTCCGGCAGGCTGAAAGCCGGCACACCTACGCCTACAGCGTCCCGTTGGATGGCGGGTGGGCCCAGGAGTTGCCGTACGGTCCGGTCGAGTCCGTGGCCTTCGGCCCCGAAGTAGGCGACGAACGCCCCGTGGTGCTGGGGACGGTGCTGTCCCGCGAACCGGCATGGTGGAAGCGGTACCGCGGCGGCACGGCCGGAAAATTGTGGATCGACAACGACGACAACGGCGAGTTTGAGCGGCTGCTGCCGGACCTGGACGGCAACCTCGCCGATCCCCTCTGGGTCGATGGCCGGATCGCCTTCCTTTCCGACCATGAGGGCTACGGCAACCTCTACTCGGTGCTGCCCAACGGAGAGGACCTGCGCCGGCACACCGACCACCAGGACTTCTATGTCCGGCACGCCGCCACCGACGGCAAACGGGTCATCTTTGAATCCGCCGGCGAGCTCTGGGTCCTGAACGATCTTGGGTCGGACGCTGTCAAGCTGGACATCTCCCTGGGCTCCGCCTCGCAGACCAGGCGCCCGGCACTCCTCGATGCAACCAAGCACCTGGGCGCTGTGGCACCCGATACCACCGGTGCCGCCAGCGCCGTCGAGTCGCACGGAACCATCCACTGGGTACGCCACAAAGACGGGCCGTCCCGCATCATCGAGGCAACCCCCGGCGTCCGCGGACGGCTGCCCAGGCCGCTGGGCGACGGCCGCATCGCCTACATTGCCGACCACGACGGCGTCGAGGCGCTGCACATCAAGGACATCGCCGCACCTGTCCCGCACGGGACCCAGCAGGCGGAAGCACGCGATGCAAAGGCTGTGTCGGGTTCCGCCGCGGGCGACTCCGCCGGTGCCGGACAAGCCGGCGGGGAGGGGCCGGAAACAGTCAGCCTGCCGCAGCCGGTCCCGGCCTCCGGTGCCGCAGTGCTTGCGGGCGGCACCCAGCATGTTCCCTCTGACGACGACCACCAGGCGGACGTGGCACCGGAAGACTCAACTGCCGCGGCGGAAGCCCGGGCAGATGCGGCGGACACCGGCATCGCGGTCCCCACGCCGTCGCGGGCCAGCTCGCTCGAAGCCAGCCCGGACGGCCGGTGGGTGGCCCTGGGTACCTCGTTTGGCGACGTCCATGTGGCCGATACCCGCACCGGAAACCTCACGCGGGTCGCCAGCATCGGCGAAGGCAGTATCTCCGAGCTGGCCTGGTCCGCGGACTCGCGCTGGCTGGCGTGGTCTGAGCCGGTCACGTCCTTCGGCTCGCGCAGCCGCCTGCGCCTGGCCACCGTGGACAACCTCGACGCGGACCCCGTGGATGTCACGGATGGGCGCTTCCGTGACGATTCCCCATCATTCACCCCGGACGGCAAGTTCCTGGCGTTCCTTTCCAACCGCAGCTTCGACCCCGTCTATGACGGGCACTCGTTCGACCTCTCCTTCCCCAGCCCCATCAAGCCCTACCTTGTGGCACTCGCGGCTGACACGCCGTCGCCCTTTGGCCCGTCGGTGGATCCGGCCGGCGAGGAGCCGGCAACCGAAGCGGGAACGGGCGGCACGGACGCAAGCGAAGGGCAGCACGGCGGGGCGGCCGTCCACGTCGACGCGGAGGGCCTGGCGCACCGCGTCATCGGGGTTCCCGTACCCCAAGGCAACTACAGCTCATTGAAGGCCGTTGACGGCGCACTCCTGTGGCTCGACTCCGTCCTGGCCGGTGTAACGGGCGACGGCAAGGCCAGCCAGGAGGACAAGGACGCCCGCCCCAGCCTGGTCCGGTACGACATCGCCCGCCGCAAGCCGGCCACGCTGGTGGACGCCGTGGACAGCTACCGCCTGTCCGGGGACCGCAGTAAGGTGGTCCTGGTCTCGGACAAGCACGTCACTGCCGTCCCGTCCGATGCTAAGGCGGATGAGGAATCCGGCAAGGCCGTCAAGGTGGACCTGGGCCGGATCAGGGTCCTGCTGGACCCGCTCAGCGTCTGGGGACAGGCGTTCGACGAAGCCTGGCGCCTGCAACGCGACTTCTTCTGGACCGAGGACATGGCCGGCCAGGACTGGGAATCGATCCGTGCCCGGTACCGGCCCCTGGTGGACCGCCTGGGCTCACACGACGACCTGGTGGACCTGCTGTGGGAGTTGCACGGCGAACTCGGCACGTCCCATGCCTACGTGCGCCCGGCCGCTGTGACCGAACGCGGCAGCCGCGGGCAGGGCCGGCTCGGCGCAGACCTCACCCACACGCCGCACGGCTGGGAGATCACCCGCATCCTGGCCGGTGAGTCCTCCGACCCCCTCGCGACCTCGCCGCTGACCCGGCCGGGCGTCGGCGCCAAGGCCGGGGATATCCTGCTGGCTGTTGACGGCATCCCCTTGTCACAGGCCGTCACGCCTGCCATGCAGTTGGTGGGCGCCGCCGGCCGCGCGGTGGAGCTGACCCTGCTCAACGGCCCGGGACACGGCGGGGCTGCGGGCACCCAGCGGCGGGTCGCCGTCGTGCCGGTCAAGGACGAGGAGCGGTTGCGGTACCAGGAATGGGTTGCCGGCAACCGGCGCACCGTCCGGGAGGCCTCCAACGGGACATTCGGCTACCTCCATATTCCGGACATGATGGCCAATGGCTGGGCGCAGTTGCACCGGGACCTGGACACGGAAACCGCGCTGGACGGCCTGATCGTCGATGTGCGCCGGAACCGCGGCGGGCACACGTCCCAGCTCGTCGCCGAACTGATCGGCCGCAAGGTCACCGGCTGGAGCATGCCGCGCGGGGAAAAGCCCCGGACGTATCCGCACCACGCGCCGCGCGGGCCGGTGATCATCCTCGCCGACGAATTCGCCGGGTCCGACGGCGACATCATCACCCAGGTCTCCAAGCTGCGGGGAATTGGACCCGTGATTGGGACGCGGACCTGGGGCGGTGTGGTGGGCATCGACAACCGCTTCTCCCTGGCAGACGGCACAGGTGTCACCCAGCCCAGGTATGCCACCTGGTTCGGCGGCGGGGTCGGCTGGAGCGTGGAAAACTACGGCGTTGATCCGGACATCGAGGTGACCTACCCGCCGCACGCCTACGCCGCCGGCCGCGATCCCCAGCTTGAGTACGGCATC